>CAYGID010000016.1:0-34844 GCA_964349835.1 uncultured Bacteroidales bacterium
GGATGTGGATGCCATTAAGATCTGTTTCTATAAAAAACATAAAGCCGATCTCGAAAAACTGCAAAAGCAGTTCATCGAAGAGGGGGGCGATCCCGAGGCGTTCCTTCCGGCCGAAGATTCGGACGAAGCCTCCCTGAAGGATCTGTTGAAAAAATACAGACACCAGCGCAGCGAAGTGGCCGAAAAACTTGAGGCCGACAAGGAAAAGAACCTGACCCAAAAGCATCAGATTATCGAAGAGCTCAAGCAGCTCACAGCCTCAAGCGAATTCGCCAACGAAACCTTCCAGACTTTCCGCGACCTGCAGACCAAATGGCGTTCCATCGGGCCGGTTCCTCAGGCGCAATTGAAAGATCTCTGGGAAACGTACCACCACCACGTAGAGATTTTCTATAACTACATTAAAATTAACAAGGAGCTGCGCGATCTCGACCTGAAGAAAAATCTGGAACAGAAACTGGTGCTCTGCGAAAAGGCCGAAGAGTTGCTGTTGGAGCCGTCGGTTATCAAGGCTTTCAAATCGCTCCAGAAACTGCATGAGGCATGGCGCGAGATTGGACCTGTGATCCCTGAAATGAAAAATGAAATCTGGGAACGGTTCAAAAATGTAACCGCAAAACTGAACAAAAAGCATCAGGACTATTTCGAGAACCAGAAGGATGACCAACGGAAAAATCTAGAGCAGAAGATAGCCCTTTGCGATAAAGCAGAAGAGATTTCATCTCGCAACCTCGACTCCGCTTCCGATTGGGACAAGAGCTCGCAAGAGATGATTGAGATTCAGAAAATATGGAAATCCATTGGTTTTGCCCCTAAAAAGGAGAACACCCGAATCTATACCCGCTTCCGTCACATTTGCGACCAGTTCTTCCTCAAAAAGCGCGACCACTTTGCCCAATCGCGCGAAGATCAGTCTAATAATCTACAGATTAAAGAGGATCTCTGTAATCAGGCCGAAGCCCTCAGGGAGAGCACAAAGTGGAAAGAGACAACCGAAGATTTGATTGAGTTGCAAAAACGGTGGAAAGAGGTGGGCCCGGTTCCCCGCAAGCAGAGCGACACCATCTGGAAGCGATTCCGTTCGGCCTGCGATTACTTTTTCGAAAAAAAGTCTACTCACTTCAGTTCGGTCGATAATGAGTACGGCACCAACCTCGCCATGAAAAATGCGTTAATCGCCGAGATCGAAGCCTGCGGACCATCCGACTCTGCAGAAGAGAATTTCGCCTTACTCAAAGATTTTCAACGCCGTTGGAGCAAGATTGGTTTCGTGCCCATTAAGCATAAGGATGAGATCCAAAAACGGTACCGTGAAGCCATCAGCAAAAAATTCGATTCGCTTCAGTTGGAAGATAACCGTAAAAACCTGAAAAGTTACAAGAACAAACTCGAACAGGTATCGGGCACTCCCAAAGGCGAACGGAAACTTCGCCTGGAGCGCGATAAGCTCTTTTCACGTATCAAGCAGCTTGAAAGCGAAATTATTATTCTGGAAAATAACATCGGGTTCTTTTCTAAGTCGAAGAATGCAGAATCAATGGTTGCCGAAGTCCGAAAACGGATTGAACGCACCAGAGAGGAGATTAATACCACCGAAGAGAAGATACGCTTAATAGACCAGGTCGACGAATAACCGGTCTGATTTACCCAAAATGGTTGGCTTCCCACGGGAAGTCAACCCTTTTAATTCTGAAAGAGTATGCCAGCCACAAAGTATATTTTCGTTACCGGAGGTGTGGCCTCCTCGCTGGGAAAGGGGATTGTTGCCTCTTCGCTGGGGATGCTGCTACAGGCCAGAGGGTTTAAAGTAACCATACAAAAACTTGACCCTTACCTGAATATAGACCCGGGAACACTCAACCCCTACGAACACGGCGAATGTTTCGTAACAGCCGATGGTGCAGAAACCGACCTTGACCTTGGCCATTACGAGCGTTTTACCGGCATCCCGACCACCCAGGCCAACAGTGTAACCACAGGCAAGGTGTACCAGGAGGTAATCAACAAGGAACGAAAGGGCGATTATCTGGGGAAGACCGTGCAGATTATCCCCCATATCACCGACGAAATTAAAAGGCGTATCCAGCTCTTGGGGAAAAAGAACCGTTTCGACGTGGTTATCACAGAGATCGGAGGCACTGCGGGCGACATTGAATCGCTCCCCTACATCGAGGCGGTACGCCAGTTACGATACGAACTGGGCGCCGGAAATTCGGTAGTGATTCACCTTACACTGGTTCCCTATCTGAAGGCTTCGGGCGAACTGAAAACCAAGCCCACCCAACACTCCGTAAAAACCCTTTTGGAGAATGGTGTCCAACCCGATGTACTGGTGTTGAGAACCGAACATGACCTGAGTAGGGATATCCGTGCAAAAGTGGCGCTCTTCTGCAATGTCAAAACCGAAAATGTGGTTCAATCTATCGATGCCAAAACGATTTATGAGGTTCCCATAAACCTGTTGGCCGAGAAGCTCGACATTGCCGTGATGAAGACCCTGCGTCTGAAATGGTCGGGCGAACCGGAACTCGGAGCATGGAAACACTTTTTGGAGCGATATAACCACCCCAAACGGGAGGTCACAATTGCGCTGGTAGGAAAATATGTAGAACTCCCCGACGCCTACAAGTCTATTGTTGAAGCCGTTAGCCATGCAGGCGTACACAATGAATGTAAGGTCAAACTGGTGAGTATTCACTCCGAGTTCCTCACGCCATCCAACATAGAAGAGAAACTTGCCGGATTTAACGGCATTATTGTTGCACCGGGATTTGGCATCAGGGGAACCGAAGGAAAAATTCTGGCAGTACGCTACGCCCGCGAACACAACATTCCCTTCCTGGGTATCTGCTTGGGCATGCAGATGGCAGTGATTGAATTTGCCCGGAATGTGTTGGGGTTCACACAGGCAACCAGCACCGAACTGAAGAAAACAACCCATCCGGTTATCGACCTGATGGAAGATCAAAAAAGAACCACCAACAAAGGGGGCACCATGCGTCTGGGCTCCTATCCCTGCATCTTGAAGGAGGGATCCAAAGCAGCTCAGGCCTACGGAACCACCAAAGTCTCGGAACGGCACCGTCACAGATATGAATTCAATAATGACTATCTTTCGATATTCGAAGCAGCCGGCATGGTGGCCACCGGAATAAACCCCGTAAGCGACCTGGTCGAAATTGTCGAGATACCATCGCTGAACTGGTTTGTAGGGGTACAGTTCCACCCCGAATACAGCAGTACCGTCCTCACACCGCATCCCCTGTTTGTTGCGTTTGTGAAAGCCGTTTTACAAGACTAACCGTTACATTTAGCCACATCAACATATTCATGGATAAAAATTCGATCGTAGGGCTTGCTCTAATCTTTGTCATTCTTGTTGGATACAGCGTTTTCATGCGCCCGTCGGAGGAGCAGAGGCTCCAGATGCAGCGTTCGCAAGACTCCACTGCCATGGCCAATGCCCGGTCGGCTCAATCGGCCAACGAGGCACTACCTGTAACCACCCTGTCGGAGAAAGAGGAAATTCTGGCTCTGCCCGATTCCTTGCGCAAAGAGAAACTCATGGGAGAGTATGGAGCTTTTGCGCAGGCAGCCGACGGAAACCGCGAATTCATTACCCTCAGCAACAATCTTCTCACCCTGAAAATCTCCACCTTGGGTGGACGACCCTACACGGTGCGGTTACAAGACTACTCCACCTATAACGGCGCCCCGCTCGAACTGTTCGGCGGCGACTCCACACGGATGGGGTTTCAGTTCTACGCGGGCAACAGAACCATCTCAACCAACGACCTCTACTTTACACCCGTGGGCGAGTCGCGCGAACTGAAAGTCACCTCCGACTCAGCCTCCTACGCCCTTCGCCTGGAGGCAGGTGAAGGCAGTTACATTGAGTACGTGTACACGCTCAAAGCCGACGACTACATGGTGGGGTTCGATGTAAGGTTTGTGAACATGGATGGCATCATTGCCAGCAACACCACCAACCTCGAACTCGACTGGTCGCATTATGTGCCCCGTCAGGAAAAAGCGTCCGACAATGAGAACTCACACACCGCGATTCTGTACCGATTCAGTCAGGATGAGGTAGAAGAGTTCTCGGCCACCAAAGATGAGGAACGAGAGAATATCAAGAACCGACTGCAGTGGATTGCCTTCAAACAGCAGTTTTTCTCGGCAGTTCTCATCAATCACGATGCCTTCTCGGCTGCCGACATCTCCTCGACTAAACTGCAGAGCGATCCGAAATACCTCAAACACTACTCCGCACTGGCCAGCCTCGACTACGATTCTCGGAGCAAAACACAGAGCTATCCCCTGTCGTTCTATTTTGGGCCCAACCAGTTTAACCTCCTCAAAAAATACAACATGGAACTCGACCGCCTGGTGGAGTTGGGGGGTGCAATGAGTCGTTTCATTAACCGGTATATTATCCTTACCACCTTCACATTTCTGAATCGGTTTATTTCAAACTATGGTCTCATTATTCTGATACTCACCCTTCTGATTAAGTTAGCACTCTACCCCTTAACCAAGAAATCGTTCTATTCAATGGCTAAGATGAGGGTGCTTAAACCTCAGATTGATGAGATTAACAAAAAATTCTCTGCCGACAAAGCGATGGAGAAGCAACAGGCTACTGCAGCCCTTTACAAAAAAGCGGGCGTGAATCCTTTGGGAGGCTGCCTTCCCATGCTGCTGCAGTTCCCCATTTTGATTGCCATGTTCCGCTTCTTCCCTTCATCGATCGAACTTCGTCAGGAGGCGTTTCTTTGGGCAGAAGACCTCTCCACCTACGATAGCATTCTGAATCTGCCCTTCACCATTCCCTTCTACGGCGACCACGTGAGTCTCTTTACACTGCTGATGACTATCACCACCGTTCTCTCTACCAAACTGAGCAGCGCCACTCCCGATTCTTCGATGCCAGGCATGAAAACAATGATGTATCTCATGCCCTTTATGTTTATGTTTATGTTTAACAGCTTCCCTGCAGCCCTTACCTACTACTATTTGCTCACCAACATTATCACCATCGGACAGAATGAAATCATGCGCCGCATGATCGATGAAAAGGCTCTGCTTCAGCAGATGAACAGCCAGAAGGCCAAGCCTGTCACTAAATCCAAGTTTCAACAGCGCTTGGAGAAGATGGCAAAAGAGAGAGGCTACAAAATGCCTTAACAGCAAAAAATACTCTATGAGTCCACTACTCACAGCACTCGTTATTCTCGGATCCTATCTCGCAGGATCCATTCCGTCGGCAGTATGGGTCGGAAAGCTTGTCCATGGCATTGATGTAAGGCAATATGGAAGCGGAAACGCGGGTGCCACGAATGTCTTCAGGGTCTTGGGCTGGAAAACAGCCATCCCGGTCTTACTGATTGATGCCGGAAAAGGGTTTATTGCCGTAAAAATGGTTACCCTCCTCCATGCTCTCAACCCGGGAGGATCCTATTTTATTCAATTTCAGATACTTTGCGGCGTTGCGGCCATGCTGGGGCATGTATTTCCCCTTTTTGCCGGATTCAAGGGAGGAAAAGGGGTGGCCACCACAGCAGGTGTCATCCTGGCCATTCTGCCCAACCCCTTTCTGATTGCAGCCTGCGTCTTTTTCTTTGTGCTCTTTGTAACCCAGTATGTCTCCATAAGTTCCATTCTGGCAGGCCTCTCTTTCCCTATCTCGGTGATGTTCATTTTCCGCACAGGCAACCAAACCATCATTATGTTTGCCTTGGCAGTATTCATCCTCATACTGGTTACACACCGAAAAAACATTGAGCGACTGCTCTCTGGCACGGAATCGAAACTGTTTCGATTCAGAAAAAGCGAAACAGCCGAACCCGAAACGGCCCGTTAACCCAGATCAAAACCTACTGCACGCAAGTGATCCCAAAACAGGGGATACGATTTTGAAACCACCCCGGCATCAAGGATTTTCAGCCCGTGAAACCGTACGGCGGCGGGAGCAAAAGCCATAGCCATACGATGGTCGTGATAGGTCTCAATGGCTGGCTGGTTAACAGGTTGCGTGCGAACTCCATCCCACACAAGAAGGCCCGGCAGGGGATTCTCAATCGAATAACCAAGCTTTGTCATCTCCCGCTGCAACGCAGCTATACGGTCGGTCTCCTTAATGCGGAGAGTCTCTGCCCCGGAAATCCGAAACGGAATCTCCATCATACAGAGAGTTACCACAAAAGTCTGAATTAAATCGGGCTGGTTCAAAAGATCCATCTCGAAAAGGGTGCAACAACGCTCCGTTTTCCGCAATCTCACCCCTTCCGGCTCATACAACGACTCCACCCCCAAAAGGCCGAACCACTCAGCAACGCGAGCATCGCCCTGCACACTCTCTTTTTGGAGTCCCTCCAGAAATAGATCATTTACCGGCAAAAGTGCCGCAAGTGCATACCAGTAAGAGGCTCCGCTCCAATCCGATTCCACTACACAATCGGCACCCCGATAGTGCGATCGGGGCACATACACAGAGGCTCCCCTAACTTGCGCTTCCACCCCGAATTGTGCCATCAAACGGAGCGTCATCTCAATGTACGAAGAGCTGACCTCTTTTCCCTCGCGCACAATCTCCAACCCTTGTGGCAGAGCAGGAGCCGAGAGCAAGAGAGCCGAAATGAACTGGCTGCTCACGGCAGCAGTAACCACCACCCTTGTACCCGATAGAGAGCTCCGCCCCATCCGTATAGGAGGAAATCCCTCCTTCTCGAGGTAGGTAATACGGGCTCCGAGCCCGTTGAGCGCATCCACAAGAGGGCCGATGGGGCGCTGTTTCATCCGCTCGCTGCCGGTCAGTACCACATCACGGCCAACGGCAGCAAAAAAAGCGGCCAAAAAACGCATAGTTGTACCCGCATGACCTACATCAATTGTATCGGCCTCCGACCCGAGTGCCTCTATCAAACTGCGGGTGTCGTCGCTATCGGAAAGATGGCTCACCGAAAAAGAATTCCCTGTGAGAGCCCTGATAATGAGAAGTCGGTTACTAATGCTCTTCGATGCTGGAAGTGCAATACGGCCGGAAAGCGAAACAGGGGGAGCTGAAAGAAAGAGATCCATAGCAGGTGCAAAATATCGGGAAACACGCAAAGGTACAAAAAGCAGGAGGCAATGCAACCCCCCTTACCCTTTCGGAGAAACGGCAAAAAATGTACATTTGCCAAAAACCACCCTGCTATGACATTCGACAACAAAAAACGAATCGACCTCCTGATCAGGCTAAAACTGGCCAGCATCCTGCTCTTCGCAGCCATCTTTATCTGGATCTACTACGCCGAAAAACAGGGCATACAAACCTATGCTCCCTGGTTATTGTCGCTTGCCATCACAGTCTATCTGTTACTCTACCTCATCCCCTATCTGAAAGACCTTCACTACCTCCGCGTTTCGGTACACGAACAACTTTTCACCTTCCGCTATTACGCGCTTTCCGACAGGATACCCAAAGCTGTTGAGGTTTCGGCAACAAACCTGTTGGCTTACCGCTTCGTAAAGGAGTGGAAGGGTTGGCGCGAATCGCTCTGCCTTACCGTGCAAACGGCCCACGGAAGAGCCGATTATCCCCCCATCCGGATTTCGCTCCTTACTCCGCAGCAGAGAGAGATGCTCGAATCGGAACTCTCGTTGGCAATCCTTTCAAAATAACGCCCCATGAAGATTGTATTTCTCGACAGTGCAAGCCTGGGCCCCGTTCCCAACCTCTCTGTTTTCGAATCACTGGGTTCGTTTGTTGCCTATCCCGACACCCCGGTTCACGAGCGGATTGCCCGCATTGGCAATGCGGAGATTGTGATTTCGAACAAGGTTCGCATCGACCGTGAGGTCATGGAGGCCTGCCCCCACATCCGACTCATCTGCATTGCAGCCACAGGGCTGAACAATGTAGATTTGGAATGTGCCCGCGAGAAGGCGATTCCGGTTAAGAATGTGGGCGGATATGCAACCGACAGCGTAGCTCAGGTCACCTTTGCCCTGCTGCTGGCGCTAATGCATCATCTGGAGTGGTTTAACCATTTCGTAAAATCGGGAGCTTATTCACAGTGGCACTCCTTTACCTGTTACGAAAGGGGCTTCTCGGAGATGAGCGGAAAACAGTTTGGCATCATTGGCATGGGAGCCATCGGAAAAAGAGTGGCAACCATAGCCGAAGCCTTCGGATCCCGGGTGGTCTACACCTCAACATCGGGGCGTAACTCATACCCCAAATACCCCTCTTTGCCACTCCATGAACTGTTAACCACTTCCGATATTGTCTCCATCCATTCGCCTCTCAACCGCGACACCTATCGGCTAATTCACGCCGGGAATCTCCGCATAATGAAAAAAACAGCTCTTCTGATTAACACCGGCAGAGGGAAGATTATCGACGAAACCGACCTGGCTCAAGCGCTAAACGAGGGGTGGATAGCAGGCGCAGCGCTTGATGTGCACGCACAGGAACCCATCGAAGCCGACAGTCCGCTCTTGGCTCTGAACGAACCTCAACGACTCATTCAGACCCCTCACATTGCCTGGGCGGCGATAGAGGCTCGCACCCGGCTGGTAGAGAATGTGGCTCAGCACATCCGGCAATTTCTTACCGTAACCTAATCTTCTGACCCACTACAGGCGCCGATGAGGAGTAGACCTTGTTCATCTTCAGGAGGCGATCGAGCTTGATACCATACCGCTGCGAAATAGAATACCAGCTTTCGCCCGACACAACTGTGTGCGAATCGACATCTCCACGACTCTTCTTGTTGCCAAAAAGCACAATCTGGCCCTGGAAAAGAATCGCCTTTCGTTCGAGTTCGTTCCAGCGTGCCAAACGGCCGGAGGAGAAACCGGTGGTCTTGCGGAGATCCTTGAAGGTATCGCCCTCTTTTGCAAATAGGAAGGGGATGCCGTTAATTTCGCGCACGCCCGACTCACTGAGACGTCGGAGAAACATCTCATCGCCCGAACGGGGAATCATATGATCTTTCGAAGCAAAAACCAGAGGAATCTTGCCCACTTTGTACGAAGGATCGTCGTACTGATTCAGGGCGTGATCTGCAATGAGTTTGAGCAGCAGTTGGGGATACTGAGGATTGGTGGCATAGCCGGCTTTCTTTAAGCCATGAGCCCAGCTGGTATAGTCGGTGGGCTTGTAATCGAAGAGAAAAGCGTAGCGCTGCCGGGTCATTAAAAAGACGCTGTGATCGCGATACGACTCTTCGGGCGAATTGTATTTTCGGAAGCACTCCCCTTTGGCATCATCATCGTGGGTAATGGAGGGTCCTGTCCAGTCGTGGCACTTAATGCCAAAGTGGTTGTTGGCCTGAAGGGCAAGACGACTATTTCCGGCACCCGACTCCAGAATGCCCTGGGCAAGGGTAATACTGGCAGGAATCCCTGTGCGTCGCATCTCTGTTACAGCAATATCGCGGAAGCGGTCGATATACTCTTCGCGGCTCATCACCGGTTGCGAAAAAAGAGAACCGCAAAGGAAAAACGCAAGGGCAACTGAAACAGAAAAACGAGAGAGTATTTGCATAGGCCGAAAGAAAGTGAGAACTATTCGTATAAAAGGGTTACATACAATAAATTAAGGCTATAGCCTGCGCCGAAATCCCCTCGCCTCGCCCTTCAAAACCGAGTTTCTCCGTGGTAGTCGCCTTCACCGACACCGCGTCGGCTGCAATCGCCAGCGTGTGGGCAATGTTCTGCTCCATAGCAGAAATGTGGGGGCGCAGTTTGGGCAGTTGAAGAGAAACGGTCGAATCGATATTGCCAATACGATACCCTCTTTCGCGCAGTAATCCACCCACCTTCGAGAGGAGAATCCGGCTGTCGATTCCCTTGAAGGCATCGTCGGTATCGGGAAAGTGAACCCCGATATCGCCCAGACCGGCCGCACCCAACAGCGCATCGCTAATGGCGTGAAGAAGCACATCGGCATCGGAGTGACCCACCGCCCCATGGGTATGCGGAATCAGAACCCCCCCAACCACAAGAGGGAGCCCCTCCTGCAAACGGTGCACATCGAAACCGGTACCCACCCTGAAAGAAGTCATGCCAAATTGTGGTATAAAATGATTACCGGCGTGCGGGCAGTGTTGCGGGATTCTTCCCGAAATTATAGAGGAACGAGAAACGAAGGGCATCGGTAAGCGGATTGGTCTTACCCGAAGTGAGATACGAAAGATCTATCCCAAACTGATTGTAGCGATAGCCTGCACCCAAAGCAAAATATTTACGGTAACCCTTTCCGGCATCCTCATAGGCATATCCGGTACGGGCAACAAAACTCTTTTTATACCAATATTCCACACCGAAATTGACCCCGATCTCCTTTAACTCTTCCGAAAAACCGTCGGGAGCATCGTTAAACGACTGAAGAATTCCCTTGATAGTTGAGACATTGTCATCCTTCCCGTCTATAATCTCCTGTGTAACAGGATGGCGAAGAGGAGGAGTAGGCACCAGCAGCTTATTCAGATCGAGCGAAAAACTGATTTCGTGGTCTTCTTGAAAGGAGATACCCATGGTAGAACCTATCCGTAAATTCGTAGGAATAAAGCGGTCGCTACCCAAATAATTCATCTTCGGACCAATATTCGAGATGTTCATACCAAAGCCCCAATAGCCGTCGTTGCCCCCCACATAGATGGGACGGTTGTAATAGAGAGCCACATCGGTAGCAAAGCCGCCATCCTTTTCGTTGGCTCTTTCCGAGTCGAACTTATAATCGTAACGCATATAGCGGAAAGCTACAGCTGCGCTCAGGTAATCCGAAAGCATACGGCTGTACGATACATCGATAGCCATCTCATTCGGTTTGTCGCTCCCAAGACTTCCTCCCTGGTCGTCGGTCCAATTATAAAGACCCAGCGAGGAGTAGCGGAAACTAAATCCCAAGGCCTGGCTGCGGTCGATCCGTTTGAACCCATGCACGCTTACCAAATATTCGTCGTTAACCAGTTTGCGATTCCAAGGCACAAAGGAGAGTCCTACGCCGGCGTCCTCTTCGATAAAGGCATATTTTGCGGGATTCCACTGCTGCGAAAAGAGATCGGGTGCGGTGGCAACCCCCACGTCGCCCATACCGCCACTGCGAGAATCGGCAGCCATCATCAACAGATTGTGCAGTGCTGTACTCCCTGCCATATTTCCGGTGGGTGCCACACCCTGGGCCGAAGCGTTGAAAAGAGCAATCGGCAAGAAGAGAAGAGCAAATACAAACGAAAGTTTTTTCATGTTGAGTTTATAATTTAAAGACCAAATATATGGATTAAGAACGTGAAACAACCCTGGATATTATGCCCGATGAGCCGAAATCGCCATTGATCAGGGCAATGAGTCTATTAAAAGGGAACTTCACTGCTAAAATCGGTATTGGGCATCAGGGCATCCTGAGCAAGCGGTGCATCAGCATTCATTTTGGAGGTAAAGGTCATCACCTCTTTCTGCCTCTCCATCGGCGGCAAAGCAAAGGGGGTACTCTTTTCGAGCTCCTCGAAACGCACCAACTCCTGACGGAAACGGAGCTTCACATCGTCGAGGGCGCCATTCCTGTGCTTGGCAATAATAATCTCTGCAATTCCCGCGAGCGACATTCCCTGTTCGTCTTGGGTGAAACCGTACTTTTCGGGGCGATGAATAAAGAGCACCAAATCGGCATCCTGTTCAATGGCTCCCGATTCTCGCAGGTCGGAGAGCATCGGCCGTTTGTTCTGGAGACCACTTCGCCCCTCCAGCCCGCGATTCAACTGAGAAAGGGCAATCACCGGAACATCCAGCTCTTTGGCAAGGGCCTTAAGCGAACGAGAAATTGTGGAGACCTCCTGTTCGCGGTTGCCTTTCGAATCGCCGATTCCCGTCATCAACTGCAGGTAGTCGATAATCACAATATCGAGTTTGTTCTGCATCTTCAAACGGCGGCACTTGGCCCTGAGTTCAAAAATGGATATTGCGGGCGTATCATCAATATATATAGAAGCATCCGAAAGGATTTTCACCTTTTCTTCCAGCTGAACCCACTCTTGGGGAGTCAGCTTCCCATTCCGAATCTTGTCTGAGGCAATTTCGGTTTCGCCCACGATAAGTCGGTTCACCAACGAGATGGAGGACATCTCAAGCGAGAAAAAAACCACATGCTGTTTGTGTTCAACGGCCATCCGCCGGGTCATGGAAAGCACAAAAGCGGTTTTCCCCATAGAAGGACGCGCAGCCACAATAACCAAGTCGGATTTCTGCCAGCCCGAAGTAATACGGTCGAGTTCGGTATAGCCTGAAGGCACCCCGCTGAATCCATCCTCTCTGGCAGCATTCTCGGCAATCCGGTCGATTGCCTCTTTAACCAGCACGTTGATGGGCTGCGTCTCCTTTTTTATATTGGTTTGGGCAATTTCGAACAGCGCCTTCTCCGACTCATTCAATAGATCGTCCACGTCCATGCCATCGTCATAAGCCGAATGGAGCATATCCGACGAAACACGAATCAACTCACGCTGAATATACTTTTGCTGAACAATGCGCGAGTGAAAACCGGCATGCGCCGAGGAGGCCACGCGCGAAGTCAGATGCGCAATATAGGAGGAGCCTCCCACCTCATCGAGCGACTTCTTTCGGCGGAGCTCCTCGGTTACCGTCAGCATGTCGATGGGATCATGCCGTGCAAAGAGGTCGAGCATTGCCTCATAAATGAGTTTGTGCGCCTCTTTGTAAAAGGAGTGAGGTTTCAAGACCTCGGCAACCGAAGAGATTGCCCCCTTTTCAAGCATTACGGCACCCAGCACGGCCTCCTCCAAATCGGGAGCCTGTGGGGGCAATTTGCCCAGTTCCAAAGAAATAGAGGGGTTCAACGAGGTCGCTGCCTTTTTTGCCATAGAAAGTTCGATAGGGAACCAAAGATAGCATTTCTGGTTCATTTGAAAAAGGTTATTTTTGAGCGCTAAAATTGCAAGACGTGAAAACCCGACTCTACTTCCTGGCTGCCAGTCTTCTGTTCTGGATGATTTTTTGCATCGACGCCAGAATTCTGTTTCTGATATACAACCACTCGGCTACCGCCAACCTGCCCTTTTCGGAGTGGCTCCTCCCCTTCTGGTACGGAGCGCGGATGGATCTCTCCCTGTGCGGATACCTGCTCCTCATCCCCACCCTGATATTTACGCTCCCCGCTCCGGGGCCCCGATTTCTTTCGGCCTTCTTCACAGGCTACACGCTGCTGCTGTTTACGCTCAATGCACTAATGGTAACCGCCGATCTCGAACTTTACCGCCATTGGGGTTTCCGCATGGATGTGTCGGTTATTGAATATCTGCAAACACCAAAAGAGGCCTTTGCCTCGGCCGACCTGCTCCCGACCCTACTGTTGGTCTCTATTTTTGTTGCCTGGTGCCTAGTGAGCTTGGTCGTTTTCCGACTTTGGCTGATTCCTATGCTCAAAAGGGTGACCCCCATGAAATGGAACCTGAGCCTCCCACTTTTTCTCTTGGTAACCGCATTCTGGATTCTCCCCATCAGAGGCAGCTTCACCGTGGCCCCCATGAATCCCAGCTTTGTCTATTTCAGCGCCAACCATCCCTTTGCCAATCATGCCGCAATCAACATGCCCTGGAATTTCTGGCAAACGGTTGCCACGCGAACAATGCCTCAACCCGTGCGCTTTTTTTTGACCGAAGAGGCACGGCATCAAGCCCGGAATTTTCTTCCTCCTTCGGCCAACTCAAGCCCCACCGATACGGTTCTCACGGTACAACGTCCCAACGTAATCATTATACTGGCCGAAAGCCTCACGGCTAAGATTATTGAGCCGCTTGGAGGGATTGAGGGCGTTACACCACGTTTTACCGAACTTTGCCGGGAGGGAATTCTCTTTACCCACTTCTTCTCTACAGGCGACCGCACGGCAAAAGGGGTATTATCTACTTTGAGCGGAACGCCCGGACACCCCCAACTCCAGATGATGAACTACGCTTCACGTAGCCGAAAACTGCCTCATCTGGCTTCCGACATGACCAAGTCGGGCTACCTTTGCCAATTTGTCTATGGTGGCGACGCCGACTTTGTGAATATGCGATCCTACTTAACCGAGGGGGGCTTTCGGGAGATCTACGATGTGGAGAGTTTTCCACGACAGCTAAATGTAGGAAAGTGGGGTGTGCACGATGAACATGTACTGAACAAGCTACTTGAGATCAGTTCGGCCACGCCCCAACCCTTCTTCCACGTCTGCCTCACGCAAAGTAATCACGAACCCTTTCAGGTGCCCATGCCCACACGTTTTGCAGGCAATGAGGAGGGCGCGCGCTTTAAAAACTCGGCCTGGTATGCCGACAGTACACTTTATCAATTTGTTGCACAAGCAAAACAACAGCCTTGGTACCCAAATACTTTGATAGTGATTTTGGCCGACCACGGCACCCGTCATCCCGACAACCAGAAACTGGAACACCCGTCCAGATTTCATATCCCCATGCTATGGCTGGGGGGAGCATTAAAGCCTCTATACCGGGGCACAACCGAATCGCGCTACGGAAGCCAAAACGATCTTGCCCCCACCTTACTGGGTCAGCTCCGCATTTCCGGGGTTACTTATCCTTTCAGTAAGGATCTTTTACAACAGAGGAGCCCGTCGTACGCCACCTTTGCATACAAGGGAGGGTTTGGGATGATGACCGACAGTGCCCGCATCATCTACGATATGACCCTTGGCAAAACGGTATTCGAGGAAGGAATAGCCAATGCACAACTTCTCGACGAGACCAAAGGTTATATGCAGGGGCTTATGGAGTATTTCGAGTCGCTGAATCGCCAGCCTTAAGCCGGGTCGACCGATATTGATACCATTTATTGACAATCTGTTTTTCGATTTGTCCGTCGTTTGCCGCTATCAGATACCTCCGGGTAAAGCCGCACCAGGTCATGAAGCGGATTAGTTCATCTCCCCGAAGGTTGGTAAGCTTTTTAACAATTTCGCCGTTAAATTTCGACCCTATTACCACATCCTCATCTTTCCCGGTTACTTTAGCCAGGTAGGATCGCTCCTGCTTTCCCGTCTTACTGAGAGCGTTGTAAAGAAAAGTAACCGGTCCGCTAACCACAACGCCCGCACCCCAACCCGGCCGCATGGAGTAATTTCCCGCATCGTTGCGGAGAGCCCTGTCGAGGCCCGACAAACGCATCGTATCGGGGAAGATAACAGCGCCCTGAAGCAGGTAGATTTTAGATTCCAGCAAATAGACCGGCTGGCTCGCCGTATCGGGAATGACGCACCTTTTGGTTTCGAAACCCACCGACGAAATAATGATAGAGTCGCCCACGGAACCGTGGAGGGAGAAGGCCCCGTTCGGACCGGAAATTGTAACCACATTCCTCGTTTTGTTCAACACATGTACATCCGACAGAGGGGCTACAAGCACACGATCGAGCACCCACCCCTTCCAGAGAAAATCAGAAGATTGGGCACTCACTCCCGCATGGGTCAGAAACAAAAAGAAAAGTACGAACAGATAGGGCATCTTAAGAGGCTTACCGAGGCAAAAGTTAGAGATCCAAAGCATTCCATCGGCGAAGATACATCCATTCGGAGAATGGCGCCTGCCCCCAATCGTTAAAAATTCCAAAACCCGGCCTAAACCTTGCCGTCTTCGTATTTCAGATTCCTCCTTGCTCCGGCACAAAAAAAACAGGGGCGCCTTTTCGAGGCGCCCCTGTTTCATCAATAAGCGGAGAGATTATTGGACAATCGATTTGTAAGTCGCGTCGTTGGCATACTTAATAAATTCGAAATCGCTCTTTGCTCTTGCCTTGAGGGTGGCATCCTTAGCAGCTTCGCGAAGGTTGGTATATACCAGGTCGGCATTGGCTGTACGGGCACCCACAACGGCTTTCAGGTAATAAGCAAGCGGAGAGGGATTCTGAATCGAATTGAGGATGGTCAAAGCGCCATTGTTGTCTTTGGCAAGCAGTTTGGCAAGAGCGGCATTCTCGTCGGCTTGGTTTCCGAAAAGAGTGATGGCTTCGCTATATCTTCCTTTGCTAACATTCACGATAGCCTTGTTGTAGTTCACTTCGGCACCGGCACCGGCAGCAGCGTTGTAAAGTTCCTCTGCCTTAGCCATATCGCCCTTCATCATGGCAACAGCACCCAGGTTGTTCTGAACGGCAGCATCATCCTTCAACTGGCGAGCAGCGGAAAAAAGCGACTCTGCATCGGCAACGCGGCCCATTTCCAGATAGATAGCACCCAGATTATTTTTGGTTCTCCAGTCGTTAGGATAGCTCTTCACAGCAACTTCGTAAATGGCAGCTTTCTCTTTCAGATCCTGGGTAAGAGTAGCAGCATAGAGAATCTCTTCGATTTTAAGCGCGCTGGGATTGGTTTTCGAAATCTCACGAATCTCCTCATCGCTAAGGCCGATGATGTTGAGGTTGAGTCTCAGTCTCGAACGACGGAGCTGGGGCAGAATCTGATCCTTAATTTCGGTGAAGGCCGAAGAGAGGTTCTTAATTTCGCGTTCACGAACTTCGGGATCGGAGTACATAGAGAGAACGCGGAGAATCAACTCTTTATCTTTAATGGCAGACTGTTCCATCAGGGTCTTGAAACCTTCCCAATCTTCAGGAGTGCTAAGAAGCTGGAGGAAATCATCGCCGCTATTTTCGGAAATTTTGGCTGCCGAAAGTTCTTTAACAAACACCGACTGAGCGGTACCCTTACGTTTGTCGGAAAGGTTGGCATTGAAATCGAAAGCCCCGTCGGGCGAAGCATAGGCAAGAACCTGTGCACCCTTGATTTCTACCCGTTCGTTTGCCTTGGCAGCAGCCATCTCCTCTTTCAATTTCTGAATGCTCTCGCTCTGAAGCTCAGTTTTGCGAACCTCTGCGCGGTTAATCTGATACATAATCTGACCCTCAATGGCATCTTCGGTAATTCTTTTGTAGGCATCCTTCCCGATAATAGATTTCGGAGCTACAGCCAGAAGCTGCGAGGTGGCAATAATCCCATCGGCCAGTTTCACCTGAGGAAACTCCAGAGATTTTTTCTTTTTGCTTCCCACTATCTGAGCATACAATGTTGATGCCTGCATTTCGGGAGCATACGCAAATTTTTCGGAGTAGTTCACCGTACCTCCGGTTTTCTTCACGATCACCTTATTATTACCCCTAACCTTCTGCCCCTGCGAGGAGAATTTTTGCAAATCCTTACTACCGGCCGAATACTTCAACACGGGAGTTGCATCGAGCGTAACCTTCTTGGCAAAGTACTTTTGAGGATAATTCACAGAGAGATCAACACCAACTACACCACCGTGCACCTCAAGAGGATTGGGAGTTGTTGTGTACTGCACAGTATCGGCTTTTTTACGCATCTTTTTCAGACCGCTACAACCGCTGGTGGTAAAAGCAATAGTAACAGCAAAAGCCATCAGGAGAATTAGGTGAACTTTTTTCATAATTGCAATGGGTTAATAAAATTGGTTAGGAACGTATTAGATTAATCATCAGAAACGACGGTGTAAAATTACAACAGATAAACCAATTTTAAATCATTCTGGAACGAATTTTGGCTATGGGTTCAATTTACAAAAGATATGCCAAAAATTCAAATATTTAGGGAAATTCACAGCGAAAATCATCAGAACCGGGGCAATCGCTTGGCCAGGATGGCCACAACCCTCCCCTCGGGCGTTTGCACTTCGACCTTCATCCGCCTGAAACGGGGCGCTCCTGCACCGCGCTGAACAAATCGGGCAAGGGGAATCCGGAAGGCGTAGGAGGTGCCGGGATAAAGGGCCAGCGGGAAGAGACTTACAGCCCCCTGAGGCCGTACACGAAAGGTTTTGTTGCCCGACGAAGCAGAGGGCGCGCTAAAATGGAGATAGGGAGCTTCGAGTTCTATCGGTCTTCTGCTCCGATTCGAAAGCGTTACCACATAAACCAGCGAGATACCCCTCCCTTCGGATTGGAGTCTGACATGAAGCCGGGTCGCAAAGAGCTGCATTTTGCGGGCAAAAAGCCTCCTTGCCGGGAAAAAGAGAACAAGCAATAGCAGAGCCGCAAAAACCAACAGCTTATATCCCGAGGGCGCCACCTCTTGTGGTTCTGCGGCATAGAGGGGCATTGCAGCAAGAAAGCAGACCAGGAAAGCTAAAAAAAGGAGTTTGGAACTACGCGACATCACCGCACGATAAACTTAGGAAACCAAAAGGAGAGCATCCTTGCTCAGCCCGTTGTTCGAAAAGGGAATATCTACCCACTTCCCCTTGGTGAGAACCCTCACCGTTTCATATCCGGCCTTTAACAACAAATCATAGCTCGATCTGAAATTTCGGGTCAACTCGTCGGGACCGTGCGCATCGGAGTTTACACACACCGGAATCCCCATACGGTGCATCTCCCCGAGAACTGAAGGATTGGGAAAAAGCTGCGCATTACGCCCCTGGTATGTTCCCCTGGTATTGATCTCAACGATACACCCCTCTTGCGCCGCTACCCGGAGTGTCTCCATGAGCTGCTCATTAAAAAAAGGTTCATCTCCCAAAATCGGGCATTGAGGAGAGTGCTGCATTTTCAGTTTGTCGATGTGCGCAATCATGGAAGGCTTGAGGGCACGAATCATATCGCGCGTGTTGCGAAAATAGGCCGCTACCAACTGCTTAACATCATCATCGTACCTTTTCCGAAGCCCCTGCAAGAAGAGCTCGCTGTCGGCCTCAATGGTCCAGAACTGCCCATCGGGCATAGGATCCATAAAATGAATGGCCCCAATGGTAAAATCGAGTGGAACCGATTGGATGAGAGCCAACACCTCATTGTGAAGGGTAGGTATATAGTCAATCTCGAGCCCACAGAATATCTCTATCTTTTTCTCAAAAATCGATTTGAACTTATTGACCTCCTGCACATAAGATGTCAGTTTTTCTTTTTTCAAAACCCAATGGCAAGGAAAAGGCAGGGGGGCATGCGAAGAGAACCCCAGAGAGAGGATATCTTGCTCAAGTGCTTCTCTGATAAAGGCTTCGGGCGTGGACCTTCCATCGCAATACGATGTGTGTGTGTGAAAATTAGTCCAGTTCATTATAATCTATCCTCGATTTCTTCGCACAAAGGTAACATTTTTGCCGGAGATTAAGACCCCGCCTCCGCCAAGTAAAGAGCGTGAGCCAAAATAGTCTGTATATTCGCGAACACCATTATCAGCATGATACTTTTCCCCCACGCCAAAATCAATATCGGGCTCTATGTAGTGAACCAACGATTAGACGGTTTCCACAACATTGAGACCCTCTTTTATCCGGTTGGATTGCGCGATGCGCTCGAAGTTACAGTTCTCCCCGAAGGGGGAGAGCACCAGATACACTTTAACGCATCGGGATTAACTATCGCCGGCAATCCCCAACGGAACCTGGTTGTTCAGGCCTACCGATTGTTAGACGAGGCCTTCTCGCTTCGCTCCGTGCAGGTTCATCTGCACAAGGTAATTCCCATGGGAGCGGGACTGGGGGGAGGATCGTCGGATGGCGCCCATATGCTCATGGCATTAAACCGCCTCTTTTCGCTCGGTCTGGAGCCGCCACAACTCAAAGAATTTGCCCTGCGCCTCGGAAGCGACTGCCCCTTTTTTATTGAGAGCACTCCCTCTTTAGGAAGAGGTCGTGGAGAAGTGCTGACTCCTGTGCCGGTAAACCTGAATGGCTATTACCTCGTGATTGTAAAACCTGAGCTATTTGTGAGCACTGCCCAGGCGTACGCATCAGTAACCGTGGCTCCCCAAAAAGAGCGGTTAGAAGAGGAGGTTAAAAAAAATCCGGCCCTCTGGGGAGAGAGGGTCCGGAATGTTTTTGAAGATTCGGTCTTTGCCGCATACCCCGAGATGGGTCAAATTAAGCAGCAACTCTACCGCGAGGGGGCTCTGTATGCCTCCATGTCGGGCAGTGGTTCGGCCCTCTATGGAATTTTTGCGCAGCCTCCCAAACTTTCTCAACGGTTTCCCGATATGTTTGTCTGGGAGGGCAAGGCTCCGGCATCACTCCAGTTCAAATAGCACAAAACCTTTTGGGAAAGAGCTTCCTGGTTCGACTGCAATCGAGGCAATTACGCCCGAAACGGGCGATTGAATCGTATTGCGCATTTTCATGGCTTCGAACGCCAGAATCTCTTGGCCCTCTACAACACTGTCGCCAACCTTCACCTTAAGTTCGAGCACTGTACCCGGCAGGTAAGAGAGAATCTTCTTTTCGTCGGGAAAGCGGAAAGGGGGCCTTGAGGCATATTTTTTGGTAAAGAATGTTGGGTAGAGGGTACCCTCTATCTCTAATGCCTCCATCTGATGGGGCAACCTATTCTCTGACTGTTTCATTCGATTTCGGGTTAAAATTAAAACGGAGGAATGCCATGTTTCTTCGTAGGCATCGAAACCGCTTTGTTCTGCGAAACCTTTAACGCATGCACCAACGTATTCCGCGTTTCGGAGGGTTCAATAACTGCATCTACGTAACCTTTCGAAGCTGCAACGTACGGATTTGCAAACTTCTCCTTGTACTCCAGCACCTTCTGGCTCCGGGTTTCATCGGGATTGGCCGACGATTGAATCTCCTTGCGGAAGATAATGTTAGCAGCCCCCTCGGGACCCATCACGGCAATCTCGGCGGTAGGCCAGGCAAAGACAAAATCGGCCCGCAGGTGTCTCGAACTCATGGCAATGTATCCACCGCCATAGGCCTTACGCAAAATAACCGTAAGCTTGGGCACGGTAGCCTCGCTATAAGCGTAGAGAATCTTTGCCCCGTGGCGGATTACTCCGCTATACTCCTGATCAACGCCGGGAAGGTATCCGGGAAGATCGACCAACGTTACCAGCGGAATATTGAATGCATCGCAGAAACGAATAAAACGGGCAATCTTATCCGACGAGTCTACATCGAGTACCCCGGCCATCACCAAGGGTTGATTGCACACAAAACCCACCGTATTCCCGTCGACCCGTCCAAATCCGATAACGGCATTGGCGGCAAAATTCTCCTGAATCTCAAAGAAATCAGAATCGTCAACCAAAGCCCTCACCACGTCACGTACATCATAAGGAAGTTTCGGATCGATCGGCACAATCTCTTCAATATCAAAACTCTTCTTGGGTTTGCGGGGTTTTACGGCCACCGCTTTATCGGAGTTATTGGCCGGGATAAAACTCAACAGCCGCTTAATCTGAACAAAACACTCCTCCTCAGAAAGGGCAAAGAAGTGCGCGTTCCCTGTAATCTCGCTGTGCACGCGGGCTCCACCCAAATCCTCCATCGATATCTCTTCGCCGAGAACAGTCTTAATCACCTCAGGCCCGGTAATGAACATCTTGGAGATCTTGTCGACCACAAAAACAAAGTCGGTGAGGGCAGGCGAATAGACTGCACCTCCGGCACAAGGGCCCAGAATGACCGAAATCTGAGGAACCACACCCGAAGCCAGCGTATTTCTGAAAAAGATCTCTCCATATCCGGCCAAAGCGCCCACACCCTCCTGAATACGGGCACCGCCCGAATCGTTGATCCCAATCAGGGGCATCCGCATCTTTAACGAATGGTCCATAATTTTGGTGATTTTCTGGGCATGCATTGAGCCCAGCGATCCGCCGGCAACCGTAAAGTCCTGCGCATAGATGCCCACCGGCGATCCGTTTACCGTCCCTGTGCCGGTAACCACACCATCGCCATTCAGCACCACCTTGTCCATGTCGAAATCGCGGGCATTGTGCTGCACAAACAGGTCGTATTCGGTAAAAGAGCCCTCGTCTAAGATGGCGAGAATTCGTGCGCGGGCAGTCATCTTGCCCATGTTCTGCTGCTTTTCGATGGCCTGCTGGCCACCGCCTAATGCAACCTGTTCACGGCGCTGCCGCAACTCCTGAATCTTCTTTTTTAATGACATACTGATTATTGTATTTAATTATAAAACCCCCGGCTACTTTGGAGCCAGGTAATACAAAACTGCCCCGATTACCAAAAAGATGGCATTGGGAATCCATGCCGCTAAAGCGGGGCTTAACGTCCCGCTGATGGCAAACTGAGAAGAGAACTGCATAAATAAGATGTAGGCAAAACTCAAGGTAATTCCCGCCGCAATCTGCACGCCAATCCCGCCCCGCACCTTTCGGGTGGAGAGCGAAACGCCAATGAGCGTAAGAATAAAGGTAGAGAAGGGAAAAGCTATCCGCTTGTGCTTCTCCATCAGAAAGGTCTTTATATTGTCGGCACCCCGGAGTTTGAGCACCGCAATATGATCCGATAAATCGCGGAGGTTCATGGTCTCCATAAACTTCTTTCCTCGCTTAAACTCGTTGGGATGCAGATTAAAAGAGGTGTCTATCGAAGCCCCGGTCTCCAGTGTTTCGCGCACGCCATCGATGGTTCTGATGGAGTAGTTGGTAGCCGTCCAGGTAGAACGAACCGAGTCCCAGCGCACATAATCGGCGCGGAGTTTTGAAACCATCCGGTTATTTTCGAACCGCTCCATCGAAAATTCGTGCCCCATATCGGTTTTCGAAACAAAGGTACCAAAATGAACAAAGACGCCCGGAGCCAACTGTATGTGCACATTGTCGGCGTCGAACACTTTGGGTTTCAGATTCACGTAACGGTCTTCAAACTCGATTCGGCGGCGATTCGCATCGGGAATCACGTAATCGTTCAGAATAAAGGAGAAGAGTGCCAGAAAGCAGGCCGATAGAAAATAGGGTAACATCAGTCGGCGAAAACTGATTCCGCTGCTGAGAATGGCAATAATCTCGGTATCGTAGGCCATCTTTGAGGTGAAGAAGATAACCGAAATAAAGATGAAGAGCGAACTGAAAAGAACAACAAAATAGGGAATGAAATTGAGGTAATAACCAAACACCACGGCCCCGAAAGTGGGACGCGACACCATAAAATCGTCGACCTTCTCGGAGAAGTCAAAAATCACCGCGATACCGATAATCAGCATAATGGCAAAGAAGAAGGTTCCCAGGAACTTCCCGATAATATAACGGTCAATTGCTTTGGGTCTCCAAAAGGTCATAGCCGTGTAGATAAGCGTTCTACCATCTCATTTTTCCAACTCGCAAAGGAGCCGTCGAGAATCCTCCGCCGGGCCTCCTCAACCAGCCACACATAAAAAGCCAGGTTGTGTGCGGTGGCTATGTGCGATCCTAACATCTCGCCTGCGTAAATCAGATGGCGCAAATAGGCTTTCGAATATTGCTCATCGACCTCCGATGCACCCCCCTCCTCAATGGGAGAATAATCCTCCTTCCACTTGGCGTTTTTTATATTGATAAAACCGTTACGGGTAAAGAGCATCCCGTTTCTGCCGTTTCGGGTGGGCATAACACAATCGAACATGTCGATTCCGAGGGCAATCGCTTCGAGAATATTCACAGGCGTACCCACGCCCATCAAGTAACGGGGCTTATCGGCAGGAAGCGTTTCGTTTACAATGGCAACCATTTCGTACATCAGTTCGGCAGGCTCACCTACCGACAAGCCGCCAATGGCATTTCCGACCGCTTGATACGAGGCCGCCGTTTCGGCCGAAATCCGACGCAATTCGGGATACATCCCCCCCTGAACAATCGGGAACAGAGCCTGTTCGTGCCCATAGAGCGGCTCTGTTTCGCCGAAACGGGCAAAGCAACGCTTAAGCCAACGGTGAGTTAATTCCATCGACTTCCGGGCAAAAGCATAGTCGGCCGGATAGGGAGTACACTCGTCGAACGCCATGATGATATCGGCACCGATGACCCTCTGTGTATCCATCACATTTTCGGGAGTAAAGAGATGTTTGGAGCCATCGATATGCGAACGGAACTCTACCCCCTCTTCGCGCAGCTTCCTGATATCGGTAAGCGAAAAAACCTGATACCCTCCGCTGTCGGTGAGCATGGGTCGATCCCAGCCAATAAATCGGTGCAAGCCTCCTGCTCCCTTCAATACCCCGAGCCCGGGGCGCAGGTAGAGATGGTAGGTATTCCCGAGGATAATCCGCGCGCCGATATCGTCCGAAAGATCTTTTTGCGAGACCCCTTTCACGCTCCCACTGGTTCCCACAGGCATAAAAACCGGTGTGGGTATGGGTCCGCGCGATGTTTCAAGCAGGCCGGCCCGGGCAGACGAAAGAAGATCTGTGTGAAGAAGTGAGAAGTTCACGTTCCGAAGATATAAGGAGCGACAAACCTACACGATTTTTGCGAAACCGCCAACTCCCCACCCCGATGAGAAGCCGGGCACCTGCCCCCCCTACCCGTTTCCGGCATCGAGGGCCCGATTCAAAAAGCGATTTACAGGAGCCATATGTAAAAAGGCTTCGAGGGCTTGATCTAAAAAGCTATCGGCCGTCAAATCGGTGGCCTCTACCGAAACGTAATAGCAGTAATCCTTTCTGCGAAGCCACTCCTCACCGGCAAAGTCGTGCTGAAAACCACGAGGCACGGTTTTCAGCATATCGGTGGGAAACCAGGTACAACGACCCGAAAACGCCGGATCGGCCGTGAGCCGAAGAAACTCGTTGTATTGGTCAACAATCTCCTCGCGCAACAAACGCAGAGGCCCCGATTCGGGCGCGTAAATTCCCCCCGACAGGAGAGATCCATTCAGATATCCGCCACCTTTGGGCTCAACATGGAGATAGTAACCGGCAAAGGGCGACTTTCTTCCGCCATTGGCAATATAGGCGGCAAAGTGGTTTTTATAAGGGGTCTTATTGGGAGAAAAACGGGTGTCGCGAAAAATTCTAAAGATGGTGTCGCGAGCCGTAATCCAACCGATTTCGGGGTCAAAACGGCGAATGCCGGCAATCAGAAGATTCACAAAACTTTCGAACTCCTCTTTGGCTTCAAGATAGTCTTGGCGGTGATCCTCAAACCATTCACGCGAATTATGGGCGTGCAGGTCGGTAATAAACGAGAGTGTGTGGGGGAGCATGGCTTTTGCTATATTTGCAGGTAAATATAGGAATATTGTGCCACATCTGTTTTATACTCCGGTTCCGTTAACACCTCTCCCATGGAAAATTTCCTATAGGTCGGGGCTCTTCTTTACCGGCTCCTGTTTTGCCGAATCGATGGGTAACAAGTTTTTAGAGAAGAAGTTCCGGGTCACGATAAACCCATTCGGAATCCTCTACAATCCGGCCTCCATTGCAACAGCCCTTAACCGGATCGTTGAGGGCACGCCCTACTCTGCTTCCGAATTGATTGCATCGGAGGGCCTTTATCACAGTCTCGACCACCACGGCCGTTTTTCGGGGAGCAACCCCGAACTTGTACTCTCGGAGATAAACCGGGAACTCTCTTTGGCCCAAACCCGGTTGAAACAAGCCGATTTTCTCTTTATTACCCCGGGAACAGCACAGGTATTCCTTTGGAAAGCCTCGGGAAGGGTGGCGGGCAACTGCCACAAATTGCCCGCCGGCCAATTCGAAACGGCCATGCTTTCGGTGGGAGAGGCCACTTCGCTCCTTTCCAACGCTCTTGAGCGGGTTGTGACGATGAATCCTCAAATTAAGCTGATTTTTACCCTCAGCCCGGTTCGTTATATCAAAGGCGGAGCCCATCAAAGCCAAACGGCAAAGGCTACGCTCCTGCTTGCGCTCAACGAACTTTGCAACCATTTTTCTGCCCGGAGTTTCTATTTTCCGGCCTACGAAATCATGCTCGATGAGCTTCGCGACTATAGGTTCTACGCCGAAGATATGATTCATCCTTCCGAGATTGCCGTTTCGTACCTGTTCCATAAGGTGGCCGAAACGATGATAGAAGAGGAGTCCCTGAAGCTTTCGCACGAAATAGACAAACTGTGCAAAGCCTGTGGGCATCGCCTGCTGAACCCCTCGCCCGGCGCAGTTTCCGATTTTGCCACCGGCCAATTGCATCAGATAGCTGCGCTCAAAGAGAGGTGTTTGCGCTACGGAATTTCATTGGCACGCGAAGAGAGCTATTTCGGCGGCTTGCTTTCGCAGCATGGCAATCAAACCCCCTCTTCCTGACCGATTGCCTCCAGGTTTCGCCTCCATCCCGCATACCCTGACCGCAGTACGGGAGTTCCCTTAAAGAGAATCCGAAACTCCTCCTCGGAGAGATTCCACAATGCATCGTCGGTCATCCGGATGAATTCGGGGGCATTCAGAAAGGCAGATTCGGTTGTGGCGTTTACTTTTCGGTTCCAGGGGCACACCTCCTGACAGATATCGCATCCGAATAGCCGTCCGTGCAAACGGGTTTCGGGGAGAACAAACGCCCCCTTGTGCTCGATAGTGAGATACGAGAGACACCTGCGCGCATCGAGATTGTGAGGTTCGCAGAGGGCGCCGGTGGGACAGGCCGCAATACAGGCATTGCAACTTCCGCAACGACTCGGAATAGGGGTAAGATGGGGTTCAAGCAGAACATCAACAAAAAGAGCACCCAACAGAACATACGAACCATACCCCTTTACATAGAGCAGTCCGTTCTTGCCCAGCCAACCCAAGCCTGCCCGAACAGCAAGCGCATGCTCCAAGATCGGGGCACTATCGGAAAAGGCTCTTCCCGACACCTGACCATAAATTGCATTCATGTGAGCGAGGAGCCGACGCAACTTCTCCCTGATCAGACCGTGATAGTCGAGACCCCATGCAAAACGGGCAATATGAAAACGTTTCATAAGGGGTGAGTAGGGGGTAAAATAGGGCAACGCCACCATAACTACCGATTGCGTGCCGGGAACGAGCTGTTGGGGCATAAACCGGAGCTCCTCATGTGCTTGCATCCACTCCATGCTCGCGTGATACCCCTTGGCAAGCCAGTTGCGAAATCGTTCTACATCGTCAGGGGCTATAAAGGGAGGGGCTACACCACAAACACAGAAACCCAATTCGGCACTTTTCTGCAGAAGGGGAAGCAAAGGATGCAAAATAGGAGAGTTACTCAGGAGAGATAGTAAGAGAGGTTGTCAATCTTATGGGCATATCCGAAACTGGAATGGCTCGACTTATACAACTCGCGCCCCAACTGCTTCAACTGATTCTGGCTGGCAATCAAAACCTGAACAGGATCAATGGCACCCACCTTCATCTCGCCAAGGGCCGGACGGAGCATATCAAGATTATCATCAATGATCTGCTTAAATTTGTCGTACTCTCTGGAGTGCCTTGTTAATCGATGCCCCACAACACCAACCACTTTTCCGGTCTCCACATTGATTAAAGGACTGCCCGAAAAGCCCTGCCTGACTGAGGCATTAAACTGAACAAACTCTTTTCCGTCATCAAGTTTCACATTCGAGGAGATAATCCCCTGCAAAAAGGTAAGATTCTCCCTGTCGTAGTGGAATCCGAGGATAGCTATGGGGTGCCCTATGGCAATGCGCGAACAGGAGGCGGTACGAAGCGAGGGGAGCTCAGCCATGGGGGTATTGCTGATGTCAATAAGGGCAAACCCTTCGTTTTCGAGTTTTACACAGGAGTGTATCCGATCGAGGAACTTATTGTAGTTCAGCTTTATTTCACGGGAAAGGGTATATCCGTCCGATTTTACAAAACGAAACATGACATAGTCAAACGGGATCTCCTTGTAGATAATCTCCTCGGTTACAATGAAATTGTCTACCTTAAAACCAGTAACGGTAAGAGCCTTAATGCCATTAGCGTTGTAAAACGATATGGAACAGAGGGAGGGAAAACTCTCATTCCAGATATTTCTGTACATAGCCCGTGAAATTTAGGCGCTTCGCTGCGCCGAATTTTGGTGCAATTTTAATAAAAATTAACATCACCCTGACCTAATCACCAAAATTTTCCTGCTACTACTGCACGAATGGCCGATTTTTCGGCCTCTTTTGCGAAATAAGCGAGAATCTTGTACGTTTGCCTCCTCAAAGAATGAAAGTTGATGACCCCACTTACCCATCCCGTTTTTGCCATCCTCTCTGAGATTGTAACCAAAGAGAATCTGGAAGCATTTGTCATAGGAGGGTTTGTGCGCGACGCCATTATAAAACGCCCGTCGAAAGATATCGATGTGGTTGTTGTGGGAAGCGGTATCGATCTTGCCCGCAAAGTAGCAAAGGCGCTGGGACCTGACATCCACGTTTCGGTCTTCAAGAATTTCGGAACCGCCATGTTGCAGTACGAAGGCATGGAGATAGAGTTTGTGGGAGCCCGCAAGGAGTCGTACAGGGCCGATTCGCGAAAGCCCGTGGTAGAAAACGGCACCCTGACCGAAGATCAGGAACGCCGCGATTTTACCATCAACGCGCTTGCGCTGGGTCTGCACCGCGACAACTTCGGGCAGTTAACCGACCCGTTTGGGGGGATAGCCGACATCGAAAAAAAGCTGATCCGAACCCCTCTCGATCCCGACATCACATTCTCCGACGATCCTCTGCGAATGTTGAGAGCTATTCGGTTTGCCACACAACTACAGTTCACGATTTGGCCCGAAACCTACGCCTCCATTAAAAAGAACTGTGGGAGGATCGAGATTATCTCGACCGAACGGATCCTCGATGAGCTACACAAGATTATCCTATCCGACAAACCCTCCCGGGGATTCAAGATGCTCGACGAAACGGGTCTGCTTGAGGCTATACTTCCGGAGTTGAGCCGGATGAAGGGGTTCGAGGTTCGAAACAAAATGGCCCACAAAGACAATTTCCGACATACGCTTAAGGTGCTCGACAATATATCGGGCCACACCCAAAATTTGTGGCTCCGATGGGCTGCTCTGCTGCACGACATCGGAAAACCCGGCACCAAAAGGTTTCATCCCGAAGCCGGATGGACTTTTCACGGTCACGAACTGGTGGGCTCCAACATGGTTGCACCCCTCTTCAGAAGGTTGAAACTGCCCATGAACGAAAAGATGCGGTATGTGCAAAAAATGGTACTGCTCCACCTCCGGCCCATTGTGTTGGCACAGGAGCTCATTACAGATTCGGCCGTTCGGCGGCTCCTCTTTGATGCCGGCGACGATGTCGACGACCTGATGACACTCTGCGAGGCCGATATTACCTCAAAGAATGAGACCAATGTAAAGCGATTTATGGCCAATTTCCAAATTGTGCGAAGCAAGATGATCCAACTGGAGGAGCGTGATGCTATTCGCAACTTCCAGCCACCCATAGACGGAGAGGAGATTATGCAGATGTTTCGTCTGGCTCCCGGCCGAGAGGTGGGCATTTTGAAAAATGCCATAAAAGAGGCTATTCTCGACGGAGCTATTCCCAACGAGCGCGAAGCCGCCAGAAAATTACTGATTCAACAAGCCTTATCCATGAACCTGTCAGTTTAGGAGCTCCAGGGGGTACAATGTAAATCGTTTTTCTTAATTTAGCGGGCCATTAAGAAGCAATGAACGACTGTCTCGTACAAGAAGGAATCATCACCGGTACCACGAACCACTCTGTCACGGTTTCCGTAACACCGCATACTGCTTGTGGCGGTTGTCAGGCGTCATCGCTCTGTTTCGGATCCTCGGGCAAGGCAAGAGAGATTGTGATTTCTCAAGCCGGCGGCAATTTCGAACCGGGTCAACCCGTCAGGGTCATCATGGCTCGGACAATGGGACAGAAGGCCGTAAGCCTCGGTTATCTCTACCCTCTTCTACTTCTGGTGGCCACCCTTTTTCTTACACACGCCCTTACTCAGAGTGAAGCCCTCTCGGCTCTGTTGTCGTTATTTGTACTTGTTCCCTACTACCTTATCCTCTATCTGAACCGACACCGGCTGGCCAAAGAATTCCGATTCTCGGTAGAGGCGTTACCAAAATAAAAACAAAATGATTGCTATTCTCTATTCGATAGCCGTTCCTGTAGGCCTAAGCCTTCTCGCAGCTCTGATTCTCTATTATGTATCGCGCAAATTCTTTGTTTTTGAAGACCCCCGAATCGATCAGGTGGTTGATGTACTACCGGGGGCAAATTGCGGCGGGTGTGGTTTTGCCGGGTGCAGGGCCTTTGCCGAAACATTGGTCAAATCGAAAGAGATAGGCGACCTCTTCTGCCCTGTGGGTGGAAATAGTGTCATGAATCAGGCCGGCGCATTATTAGGAAAAGCAGCTGCAACCAAAGCCCCGATAGTGGCAGTTGTGCGATGCAGCGGCAGTTATGCCAACCGACCCAGAACCTCTCAGTGGAACGGAATCCCCTCTTGCGCCTCGCAACACGCACTTTGCATCGGCGACACCGACTGTCCGAACGGATGCCTGGGATGCGGCGACTGTGTGGCAGTATGCGCCTTCGATGCCATCCACATGGATCCCGCTACCGGCCTGCCGGTGGTAGATGACGACAAATGTACCGCCTGTGGAGCCTGCGTAAAGGCCTGCCCCAGGAACATCATTGAGCTTCGCAAAAAATTCCCAAAAAACCGGAAGGTGTTTGTGTCGTGCATGAACAAGGAGAAGGGCGGGATTGCCAGAAAATATTGCAGCGTTGCCTGCATCGGGTGTTCTAAATGCTTTAAAGTGTGCAAGTTTGAGGCCATCATCATGGCCGACAATCTGGCCTTTATTGATTCCAGAAAATGTACCCTCTGCCGGAAGTGCGTTACGGAATGCCCCACAAATGCAATCCTCGAACCCAATTTTGCCCCCAGGAAAGAGAGTGTGGCTGTTGAAGCCGACACTGTTGCCGAATCATAACCCCCTACCCTAACCGATAATACGCAGATATGCCAAAAACTTTCAGGAAAGGAGGCATTCACCCCTCCGAGTGCAAACTGAGCACCGACAAGCCCACGCGTACGCTCCCACTGCCGGATAGCGTTGTGGTGCCTCTGTCGCAGCACATTGGAGCCGTTCCAAACGTTGAGGTGAAAGTGGGCGATGTGGTCAAAACCGGCCAACTACTGGCAGCTAGTAGCGGATTTGTCTCTTCGAATCTCCATTCACCCGTGTCGGGCACCATCAAAAAGATAGATAACATGACCGATGCAAGCGGCTACAAGCGGCCTGCCATACTGATTGAACGTGAGGGCGACATCTGGTTAGACGATATTGATTGTTCGGAAACGCTGGTTAAAGAGGTACGCCTCTCCTCTAAAGAGATTCAGGCAAAGATTGCAGCTGCGGGCATCGTGGGCCTCGGGGGAGCCACTTTCCCCACCCATGTAAAACTAGCCGTTCCTCCGGGGAAAGTTGCCGAATTGGTGATTATTAACGGAGTAGAGTGTGAGCCCTACCTCACTTGCGACCACAGACTGATGCTCGAGAAGGGTCCCGAAATAATGGTCGGGGTTGGGTTGCTCATGAAGGCTCTGGGCGTGGGTAAAGCGGTAATTGGTATTGAGGCCAACAAGCCCGACGCCATTGCAAACCTCACCGCCCTCGCATCGGGGTATCCCGGCATCACCGTACAACCCCTCAAGGTTAAGTATCCGCAAGGCGGTGAAAAACAGCTAATTCAAGCCCTCACCGGGAAAGAGGTTCCCTCCGGGAAGATTCCTGTCGACGTGGGGGTTGTCCCCTTCAATATTGCTTCGGTATTTGCTATTTACGAAGCGGTTCAAAAAAACAAGCCGCTGATTGAACGTATGATTACGGTTACAGGCCCCGAGGTGAAGGAGCCCTCAAACCTGAAGGTCCGAATTGGCACTGCCATCCGCGAGGTGATTCTTGCCACGGGCGAAATGCCCGAGTCTACTGCAAAGATTATTGCCGGAGGTCCCATGATGGGTAAGAGCTTGGTTTCGACCGATGCGCCTGTTACTAAAGGGATATCCGGGCTCCTGCTTCTACCCGAACAGGCCTCCCGGCGCACGCCACCCCAACCCTGCATCCGGTGTGGAAAATGTGTTGAGGTGTGTCCCATGGGACTGGAGCCCTATCTGTTGGAGCGACTCTCCTCAAAAGAGTTACTCGAAAGAGCCGAACAAGAGTGCATTGTCGACTGCATTGAGTGCGGCTCCTGCCAATATACCTGCCCTGCCCACCGGCCCCTGCTCGACTGGGTCCGGATTGGGAAATCAGCCACCCTGCGTATGATAAAAGCCCGTCGTTCCTGAAATTTGCTGACCCTTAAGATATCCTCTTATGACCAGACCTCTTATAATTGCACCCTCGCCCCATATCCACAGCGGGAATAAAACCCCGATTCTGATGCGCGATGTGCTACTGGCTCTTCTTCCTGCCCAGTTGGTTTCGCTCTACTTTTTCGGTTTGCCCGCCCTGCTGCTCACCCTGGTGTCGGTATCTACCTGCGTTGCTGCCGAATATCTGATTGCAAAATATCTGCTTAAAACCGACCACACCCTGGCCGACCTCTCGGCAGTAGTTACCGGCCTGCTTCTGGCCTTTAACCTCCCGAGTAATCTCTCGCCAGGACTTGTGGCTGCCGGCGCCCTGTTTGCCATTGCCGTAGGAAAAATGAGTTTCGGTGGTTTGGGCTGCAACCCCTTTAATCCCGCTCTGGTGGGTAGGGTTTTCCTTTTGATTTCGTTTCCGGTTCAGATGACCAGTTGGCCGGTTCCCATGGGGCTGACAGCCCCTCTGTCGGATGCGGTAACCGGCGCCACCCCCCTGGGTCTGGTAAAAGAGGCGCTCAAATCGGGAGCCTCGCTAGATAGCATTGCTAAAGAGCTCCCGTCGATCCTCGATCTCCTGCTTGGAAACATGGGCGGCTCTATGGGCGAGGTGTCGGCTATTGCCCTGCTGGCTGGCATGGTGTGGCTCCTTTTCCGGAAAGTGATTACCTGGCATATTCCGGCCGCTACCCTGGGCACTCTGGCCCTTATTACCGGCATGATGTGGCTGATTGACCGCTCTGTTTATATTAATCCCCTGTTTCACCTGCTTAGCGGAGGCGCAATCCTGGGGGCTGTTTATATGGCAACCGATTATGTTTCATCGCCAATGACCCGTTCGGGTATGCTACTCTACGGAGCAGGCATCGGGCTTCTTACGGGTCTGATCCGCATCTTCGGAGCTTACCCCGAAGGCATGTCGTTTGCAATTCTCATTATGAATGGGTTTGTGCCGCTTATCAACAACTATTTCAAACCCCAACGTTTTGGAAGGGAGGCATTAAGGAATGGCTAAAGAATCGAATCTGAAAAATATGGTGACGGCGCTGTTTGTAATTACACTCGTCTCCTCGGCCACTTTGGGCTTCATGTACGAAGTGACCAAAGGCCCCAGAGCCGCTGCCGAAGAGAACAAGCTACAGCTGGCCGTAAAAAAGGTACTTCCCCCCTACACCAATAACCCGGTGGCCGAAAAGTACACCATTTCTAACCCCGACGGCGAGGGACCCGATTTGGTCTGCTATCCGGCTCTCGAAAACACAAAACCGATCGGCGTGGCCATCGAAACCTATACCATGAACGGATTCAGCGGGCTGGTCCGCCTAATGGTAGGGTTCACCCAGCAGGGCGAGATTGTGGAGATTGTGGTACTCGAGCAGAAAGAGACACCCGGGCTGGGCACCAAAATGGGTGATCCCTCCTTCAAGGATCAGTTTAAAGGCTTGATTCCGGGTGGCGATCGGTTCAAGGTGAAGAAAGATGGTGGCGATATCGATGCCATCACCGCCGCAACCATTAGCAGCAGAGCCTTTATCGATGCCCTGAATCGGGCCAACCGGGGCTATATGGGTACCGAAGGAAACAGCGGGGCAACCCCCGCAGCAAAACAATAACATCTTAACCATGAACTACTGGAAAACATTCACGAACGGGCTGGTACGCGAAAATCCCGTGCTGGTGCTGCTACTGGGGATGTGCCCTGCACTGGCCACCACCTCTTCGGCCATAAACGGCATGGGTATGGGATTGGCCACCACCTGCGTTCTGGCGCTCTCAAACCTGCTTATCTCGGCCGTAGCCGGATTTATTCCCAATAAGGTGCGTATTCCCGGATACATTGTGGTGATTGCATCGCTGGTCACCATTGTCGACCTGCTCATGTCGGCTTACGTGAACACACCGGGACCCTACGGTGAGCCCAGTCTTTACGACCAACTCGGCATCTTCATTCCCCTGATTGTGGTAAACTGTATTGTATTGGGACGTGCCGAAGCCTTTGCCAACAAAAACGAACCGCTACCTGCCCTGCTCGACGGTTTGGGCGCAGGACTTGGTTTTACCCTGGCTCTCACCACGATGGGAGCGCTACGCGAACTTCTGGGAAATGGCTCTGCTTTTGGTCTCCCCATTCTTCCAGAGAATATGCACATGCTCATCTTCGTACTGGCCCCTGGAGGCTTTATTGTGCTCGGATATATTATTGCGGCCGTTAATCTGTTAAAAAAAGCCTGATGCCATGGAATATCTCTTGCTAATTGTAGGCGCGGTACTGGTAAACAATGTGGTATTGGCGCAATTCTTAGGAATCTGCCCCTTTCTGGGCGTATCTAACAAAATTTCGACCGCTACCGGTATGGCGGCAGCGGTTGTCTTTGTAATGACTCTGGCCACGCTGGCAACTTGGATGGTTTACCAATTTCTGCTGGCCCCTCTTGGAATTGAGTATATGCAAACCATCTCGTACATTCTGATTATTGCCTCGCTGGTGCAGATGGTAGAGATTATACTCAAGAAAACCAGCCCGGCTCTATACCAAGCGCTGGGAGTTTACTTGCCATTAATTACCACCAACTGCGTAATTCTCGGGGTAGCCCTGCTGGTTATTCAGAAAGACTACGACCTCATTACCAGCATTGTCTACACCATCGGAACCGGTCTGGGCTACGGTCTGGCGCTGACCATCTTTGCAGGCCTGCGCGAACAACTGGAGTTGTCGTCGGTTCCGGCGCCCTTCAGGGGAACCCCCATTGCCCTGATTACCGCAGGGATTCTGGCTATGGCATTTATGGGTTTTGCCGGAATGGTATAATCTCTAGTGCTCTAGTGCT
>CAYGID010000017.1:0-34686 GCA_964349835.1 uncultured Bacteroidales bacterium
CTAAGCCGGCAGGAGTATACGGCCCGCATTAACCGGGTGATGGACTATGTTGGCCAAAACATTGAGAAGCCGGTCGATCTCTCTGAGATGGCGCGGATTGCCGCATTCTCTCCTTACCATTTTCACCGGATCTTCACCTATATCGTGGGCGAAACCCCGAACGGTTTTGTGTCGCGCATTAAATTGGAAAAGGCGGCGCAGCTGTTGCACGATTGCCCCCGTACAGCCGTGAGTGAGATTGCCTTTCAGTGCGGATTTAGCAGTATCTCGTCGTTCAGCCGGGCTTTTACGGGATTCTTTGGGGTCAGCGCCTCGGTTTTCAGGCAACAGGCAAAGGCAATCTATGTAAAAGATGGCGTTAGATATAGCAAGAATTGCCAACCAATGCGCAAGATTGGAAAACAGTTTCGGCAGGTGAACGAGCAATTTTGCAGTGTCGAACTTAAACAATTATTGATTATGGACACCAAAATTACAGTGAAAGAGATGCCGGCCATGAACCTGATCTACTGCCGCCACATGGGGGCTTTTAACCAAATCGGGCAGGCATACGAAAAGTTATTTGCGTGGGCCGGTCCCCGCGGGTTAGTATCGCCCGATACCAAAACCGTAACGGTGTATCACGACGACCCCTCTATTACCAGCGTTGAAAAGGTGCGGCAGGATGCCAGCCTTATTGTGGAGGGTGATGTGAAGGTGGAGGGCGAGATTGGGAAGTTTGCGCTCCCCGGAGGTCGATATGCGGTGGGTCGGTTCGAGCTGAAAGAGACTGATTTTGAGCAGGCCTGGAATACGATGTGCGCCTGGCTTACCAACAGTGGATTCCAGCCGGGCGAGGGATGTACCTATGAATTGTACCACAACCACTATTCCGAAGCCGAAGAACACCGCTTTATTGTGGATATCTGCATCCCGGTGAAACCGCTCTGATTTGAATTTTTAGGGCATACCCGGTAATACAACAAAAAAAAGAGGCTATCGGAGGATAGTCCCTTTTTTTCTGTTGTATTTTCGTTTTTCTAACAAAAGGTGTTCCGAATAACAAACACCTGCTTAATAGGTTATGGTATGGAAACATGGGCTCGCAAGTTGGCGTCGAAAAGTGATCTCCCCTTTTTATTACTATTTGGACTGGCCGCTCTCTATTATCTCTATCATCTGGGGTTTGATGATTTGTGGAGCGATGAAATCTACACGCTTACTATGATCGAGGGCCCTCTTTGGGAACTGCCTGCCAAGTTGCGAAACGATCTCCACCCCCCTTTGTACTATGCGGGTCTCAAGTTGTTTTCGGCTGTGGCCGGAAAAAGTGCCTTTTCGTTGCGCCTCTTCTCGGTGATGGCTCTGCTGCTTACCCTGTTGCTGGGTTACTATGCCGGGCAGAGGGTATTCGGAAAAAAGGGAGCCTTCTACTTCTGCCTGATGATGATTGCGCTTCCTATGCCGGTAATCTTTTCGCATCAGGCAAGGATGTACACTTGGGCTGCCTTTTCGGTAACCGGCCTTTTCGTCTGCGCGCTGCGCTATTTGCAAACCGGAACTCGTCGCGACCTGCTTTTCCTCTTCGTGTTTACACTGATGGCCATGTATATGCACTACTATAGTCTGGCAGCGGCCTTTATTGCCAATGTGATGGTGTTTGGATTAATGGTGAATGGTAAATGGTTAGTGGTTAATGGTAAATGGTTAATGGTTAATGAAAAAGAGAAGGGTGAACGGTTAATGGTGAATGGTGAACGGTTAATGGTGAATGGGAAAGACCATGTATATGCGATGGGGGTTGCGGCGGTTCTTTATCTGCCTTGGTTGTGGTGGGTGGAGGTGCAGGTGAATAAGGTGCAGCAGGCATTTTGGGCACCGGAGGTGAGTGTTGCTACGCTCCTCTCCTGCTTTGGCGCTCCCTTTAGCGAGCCGTACAGAACTACGTGGCAGGCCTATGCCCTGATGGCTCTCTGTTGGGGTTTGACGGGGTTTGCTCTCTATCGCAGTTTTTCGCCATGGTTTACCGGGCAACGATCGCTACATCCGCAGGCTTCGCTCAATCCGCAGGCTTCGCTCAATGGGGAGCGATGGCTTAATGGGCATAGGCGGGCTGTCCGGATGGCGGTGGGGCTGTTTGCGGGCACCCTCTTGTTGGTTACCGCCATTTCGCTGGTATCGCAATCAATTCTCTTTTCGCGCTATGTGATGGCTATTGTGATGCTACCGGCGGTTCCGGTTGCCATTTTACTGGCCAACCTGCATAACAGGTGGGTTGCCCGCGCTTTGGCGGCTCTGATCCTGGTACTGGGGGTAAGTGTCTCCTCTACGGTTTTCACCTTCTCGTATGGGCCGTACAAGCAGGCCGTAAACTACATCGGCCAAACCTATCCCGAGGTGAAAAAGGTGGTGCATATTGCCGAAATTACGGCCGGCCCCATGCTCCACTACAATGGCAATAGCGCGCTGCAGCACTGCTGGTTAAAGGCAAAGATGTCGAATGTGGATGCCTTTACCGGAATTCGGCAGTATAACCGGCCCCAGGAGTTTCTGCAGCCCGGCGAAACCTTTCTGGTTGCGCAGTTCAATACACTGGCCCTCAACGCAGAGAATCTCGATCTGCTGCTGTCACAGTCGGAGCTGTTGCAAACCGATACCGTAGTTAACCATAAAGTAGAGAGCCCTAATCGTATTCTGCTCTACCTGCTACAATACAAGGCAGATATACCATAAACGTGGTATTGATTGTATTTCAGACACTTGTACCTTTGCAAAAGAATTCTTCACGTGGGTGAAGGCGTAAATTTTATCGTGCAAAAGTATGGAGCATTCAGTGCTGAAGTTGATTGGCAATACCCCTTTGGTTCAACTGCACAACATCGACACCGGATTGTGCAACCTCTATGTAAAACTGGAAAGTGCCAATCCGGGGGGATCCATTAAAGACCGGATTGGGCTTTCGATGATTGCCGACGCGGAACGGTCGGGTCGCATTAAGGCGGGATCGGTGTTGGTGGAGGCCACTGCCGGAAATACCGGATCGGCTCTGGCATTGGTTGCGGCGCTAAAAGGATACAAACTGATTTTGGTGATTCCCGATAAGATGAGCGGAGAAAAAATTTGCCATTTGCGTGCCATGGGGGCTGAGGTGATCATGACCCGCTCGGATGTGGCAAAAGGGCACCCTGAATATTATCAGGATATGGCCGAACGAATTGCCGGAGAGACCCCAAACGCATTCTATGTAAATCAATTTGAGAATGAGGCCAATCCTCTGGCCCATGAAACCACTACCGGTCCCGAAATTTTCCGTCAACTGGAGGGCAAAGTCGATGCCGTGGTGTGCGGCATCGGATCGTCGGGGACACTCACAGGATTAACCCGATTCTTTCGGAAGGCGAAACCCGATGTAGAGATGGTTGTCGCCGATCCGAAAGGGTCGGTCATTGCAGATTATCTTACAAAAGGATCGTTTGGCGAGGCAGGATCGTGGTATGTCGAAGGCATCGGAGAGGACTTTATTCCCCACATTGCCGATTTTTCTATGACCAAAAAGGTCTATACACTTACCGATATGGAGAGTTTTGCAGCGGCTCGGGAGCTGTTGCGATACGAAGGCATTTTGGCCGGATCATCTTCGGGAACCCTGTTGGCTGCAGCCCTCAAATATTGCCGGGAGCAGCAGCACCCCAAAAACGTGGTCACCTTTGTGTGCGACAGTGGGAGTAAATATCTATCAAAAGTATATAACGACCACTGGTTACGTGACCACGGTTTCCAAGAGTTGATCGAAAATAACCCAAGGAAGAGTCCGTAGGATTCATTACCCAATTTTATCTAATAGAATAACTGAACCTAAACAGAACGCAATATGAAATTCGCAACGAAGTCAATCCATGCGGGGCAGGATCCCGACACAACTACCGGAGCGGTAACTATACCCATCTATCAAACCTCCACCTATCGCCAGGAGGCCATTAACCAACATAAGGGATTCGAATATTCCCGCACTGGTAACCCCACACGTCAGGCGCTGGAGACGTGCCTGGCAGCGCTCGAAAACGGACGGTACGGGCTTGCTTTTGCCTCGGGCCTGGCAGCTGAGCATGCCGTGCTTTCGACGCTCAAACCCGGCGATCATGTGGTAGCGGCCGAGGATATGTACGGGGGAACCTATAGATTGTTTGAGCAGGTGTTCAAGCCCTATGGCATTCGCTTTTCGTATGTAGGCGGCAATTCGGTAGAATTTGCAAAGGCGCTGCTTCCCGAAACCCGACTCTTCTGGATAGAGTCGCCCACCAATCCGTTATTGCGCATTGTCGATATTGCGGAGGTTTCGGGAATAGCTCACCGCAATGGGGTAAAGGTGGTAGTCGACAATACGTTTGCCTCACCCTATTTTCAACAGCCTCTGGAGTTGGGTGCCGATCTGGTGGTTCACAGTACCACCAAATATATTGGCGGACACTCCGATCTGGTTGGTGGTGCCCTCGTTGTAAATAACGAAGATTGGTACACCCGATTGCAGTTTCTGCAGAATGCCACGGGAGCCATTGCAGGGCCGTTCGACAGCTGGTTGATGTTGCGGGGAATCAAAACGTTGGCAATCCGGATGAAGCAGCACCAGGAGAACGCACTGACCGTGGCCCGGTTTCTGGAGCAACATAGCAGGGTTTCGGGGGTCTACTATCCAGGATTAGCGTCGCATCCCGATCATCTGCTTGCCACAAAACAGATGTCGGGGTACAGTGGCATGATCTCATTCCGATTACATAATGGCACCCGAAACAGCGCCAACGAGCTGTTCAGAAAACTCAACGTCGTATCGTTGGCCGAAAGTCTGGGCGGGGTCGAATCGCTGATCTGTTATCCGTCGGCAATGACCCACGGCTCTATTCCTGAAACACTCAGACAAGCCATCGGGGTTACCGACGATCTGATCCGACTTTCGGTGGGGTTAGAAGATGTCGACGACCTGATTGCCGATCTGGCACAGGCACTCGATGCCTGACGTTTCCGCTAACCACTTAATCATGGTGCCATGAAGAGAGTAGTAGGCTATTTTCTGGAGAACCGACTGGTCTCCATGCTGCTTCTGGTAATTATTCTGGGCTGGGGCGTCTCTACAGCCCCCTTTAACTGGAATACCGGACTGTGGCCGCGCAATCCGGTACCGGTAGATGCCATCCCTGATATCGGTGAAAATCAACAAATTGTTGCCACCGAATGGATGGGTCGTTCGCCAAAGGATATCCAGGAGCAGATCACCTATCCGTTGTCGGCCTCACTGTTGGGCATTCCGGGAGTAAAGAGCATCCGGAGCACCTCAATGTTTGGTATGTCGTTTATCTATATCATTTTTAACGACGACATTGAATTCTACTGGAGCCGTTCGCGCGTACTCGAAAAATTGAGTTCGCTTCCGCCGGGCACGCTGCCTCAGGGGGTGCGGCCGGCCCTGGGACCCGATGCCACGGCCCTGGGACAGATCTACTGGTACACCCTCGAAGGGCGTAATCCCGAAACCGGAAAACCTGCCGGAGGGTGGGATCCGGAGGAGTTGCGAACCATCCAGGAGTTCTATGTCCGCTATTCACTCTCGTCGGCCCAGGGGGTATCGGAAGTGGCATCTGTGGGAGGGTTTGTCAGGGAGTATCAGGTTGAGCTCAACCCCGATGCCATGCGGGCATTTAACCTCTCCATTATGGATGTGATGAATGCCGTGCAAAAGAGCAATCTCGATATCGGAGCGGAGACAGTCGAAATGAATCAGGTTGAGTACCTGATCAGGGGGTTGGGCTATATCAAACAGATCTCCGACCTGGAGGAGGCTGTGGTTACCGTGCGTAACGGGGTACCTGTCACCCTGAAAGAGATAGCCTTTGTGACGCTTGGCCCGGCAACCCGCCGTGGCGGGCTCGATAAAGAGGGGGTCGAAGCCGTAGGGGGCGTAGTGGTTGCCCGTTATGGTTCGAACCCGATGCAGGTGATTGAGCATGTAAAAGAGAAGATCGTGGAGATGGAGGCAGGATTGCCTCAGAAAACGTTGCCCGACGGAACGGTGTCGAAAGTGACATTGGTTCCATTTTACGACCGGTCGGGGCTGATCAGGGAGACCATCGGCACGCTCGAGACAGCGCTGTCGCACGAAATTCTGATCTGCATTATTGTGGTGATTGTATTGATCTTTAACCTCAGGGCATCGATAGTGATCTCGGCCATGCTACCCGTTATTGTACTGGCCACCTTCATCATTATGCGCTACACGGGAGTCGAAGCCAATATTGTGGCGCTATCGGGCATCGCCATCGCCATTGGGGTGATGGTCGATGTGGGGGTTGTCTTTGTGGAGAATATCATCCGAAATCTGGAGTTGGCAAAGGGCGAAGGCCCTATAACAGGAAGGGCGCTCTCCAACCTGATTGGGAGAAGTGTTGGTGAGGTATCGGGGGCCGTCACTACGGCCATGCTTACCACCATTGTCAGTTTTCTTCCGGTCTTTGCACTGGAGGCCCAAGAGGGAAAGCTCTTCCATCCGTTGGCATATACCAAGACATTTGCTTTGATTGCCGCACTCATTCTGGGTCTTCTGCTCTTACCCACACTGGCCTATTTCGTCTTTTCGCGGAAAGTTCCTTCGCTTATTCCGGGTAATTATCGCGGCAATAAGAGCCCATTGGTGAAGAGACCTGTCAATATTGCGATTGTGCTGCTGGCAGCCATCTGGTTTTTGACTGTCGAATGGCTGCCCATCGGGCCGCAAGCCTCTTTTCTCCAGAACCTGCTCTTTGTGGTGGTTGCTACAGGAGCCATTCTGGCGTTGTTATGGCTGCTGGTGGTCTATTACGAGCGTATTCTTCGATGGGCGCTTTCGCATCGGTGGCAATTCATCTCTATCCCGGCAATAACGCTCCTATTGGGGTTGGTTATATGGATCGGATTCGACAAAACTTTCGGATTTGCAGCCGGAACATTCGAATTTGCGGGCTGGAACAATATTCGGCAAACCCGCCTCTGGACAGCTGCAAGTCAACGCTTTCCGGGTATGGGAAAGGAGTTTATGCCCAGTCTGGACGAAGGGTCGTTTCTGTTGATGCCTACCAGTATGCCCCATACCGGTATTGAGCAGAACTTGCAATTCATTGAGGCCCTCGATAAACGTATTTCGAACATTCCCGAAGTGGAGGTAACGGTGGGCAAATGGGGACGGGTCAATTCGGCACTCGATCCGGCCCCGATCCAGATGTTCGAAAATACGATTAATTACCGCAGCGAATATCTGCTCAACGATGAGGGGAGGCGCCAACGGTTTGCTGTAAACCGCAAGGGCGAGTTTCTGCTGAAGAACGGGGGTACCTATAGCCCGGAAGAGGGTTTTCGTCTGTTACCTTCCGACAGTCTGATTGCCGACAAACGCGGCAACTATTACCGTCAATGGCGGCCCCACATCAAAAATAGAGACGACATCTGGCAGGAGATTGTGAATGTTTCGCATATGCCGGGACTCACCTCAGCGCCTAAACTACAACCCATTGAGGCCCGACTGGTAATGCTCTCCACGGGTATGCGTGCCCCCATGGGGATTAAAGTTACCGGTCCCGATCCGGAGTCGATTGAGCAGGGTGGGAAGGCTTTAGAAATAGCACTGAAGGAGATTCCCTCCATTATCGCTTCGACCGTTTTTTACGATCGCGCGGTGGGAGCACCTTATCTGGAGATTGTGCTGAACCGCCGAAATATGGCACGGCACGGCCTCACGGTGGCCGACCTTCAGGAGGTGATCGGCGCTGCGGTGGGAGGCATGCCGCTAACCACCACTGTCGAAGGACGGGAACGTTTTGCGGTACGGCTAAGATACCCGAGGGAGTTGCGCGAAAATCCCGAAGCGCTTTCCAACCTGATTATCCCCACGGCCACAGGCGCACAAATTCCCTTAAAGGAGGTGGCAGATATCGAATATGCGCAGGGGGCGCAGATGATTCAGAGCGAAAATACCTTTATGACGGGCTACGTTATTTTCGACAAAGTGGCCGGGAAAGCAGAGGTCGATGTGGTGAGAGAGGCCGATAAGATAATTCGGGCGCAACTGACATCAGGCACACTACAACTACCTATAGGGGTGAATTATACCTTTGCCGGCAACTATGCACAGCAGGAACGGGCAGCAAAGCGGTTGCTCATCATTATCCCCCTGAGTTTACTGGCCATCTTTTTGATTCTCTATTTTCAGTTCCAAACCGTCACCGCCTCCTTAATACACTTTTCGGGAGTATTTGTAGCCTTTGCGGGAGGGTTTATTCTGTTGTGGTTATACGGGGAGCCCTGGTTTATGAATTTTTCGGTGGGGGGCGAAAACATGCGCCACCTGTTCCAGATGCACACCATAAACCTGAGTATTGCCGTTTGGGTGGGATTCATTGCCCTGTTTGGGATTGCCACCAACGACGGGGTGTTAATGGGAACCTATATTCACGACACCTTTCTGGAACGAAATCCCCAAACCAAAGAGGAGATCAGGGAGGCGGTAATCCATGCCGGACTGCGGCGTGTTCGGCCGGCTGCCATGACCACAGCCACTACCCTTATCGCATTGCTGCCGGTACTTACCTCCACAGGCAAGGGAGCCGATATCATGGTTCCCATGGCCATTCCCACCTTCGGAGGCATGCTGATTCAATCCATGACCATGTTTGTGGTACCGGTATTCCAGTGTTGGTGGCGCGAAAGCGTCATCAAAAAATCGAGTCGGCAAAATGCGTAACCAAACCAATTGTACTATGGCACATTTTCGAAAAATATATCTGTTCATCGCACCGGTAGTGGCACTCCTCTTGGGAGGCCCGCTGTGGGGAGAGTCTGCGGCTCAAACCCCCGATTCATTGTCGCACTATCTCGAAGCGGCAGCCAGGGATAATCCCGGAGTTAAGGCCGATTTTTTGGACTATCGGGCCGCCCTGCAAAAAATTGCGCAGGCAGGTGCCTATCCTGATCCCGAATTGGAGATAGGTATGTTCCTTGAACCCATGGAGATTATCGGCGGAAAACAGGTTGCCGAATTCAAACTGATGCAGATGTTTCCATGGTTTGGTACCAAGCGGGCGGCAGAGAGCGAAGCAACCCATATGGCAAAAATGGCATTTGAGAAGTTTCGCGAAACGCGCGATAATCTCTTTCTGGAGGTCTCTACCCAATGGTACCTTCTCTGCAACCTGCAACAAAAGTTGCTAAACTACCAGGAAAACCGCCTCTTGTTAGGCCGGCTTGAACAACTGGCACTACAAAGATTTTCATCTCCTTCGGGGGCGTCGGCCGGCGGCTCGGCACGCTCCTCCCCTGCGCAACCCTCCGCACGCGCTACTTCGGGCAATGGAGGCATGTCGTCGATGGGGTCGATGGAGTCGAACGAAGGCTCTCAGCCAACGGCTCGAACCGTCGGCACCCCCTCGATGGGAGGCACGGGCTCCGAAATGTCGGGATCTATGAGTAGTGGCTCCTCGGGAGGGATGTCGAATGTGCTGCGCATTCAGTTGGAGATAGCCGGACTCGATAACCGCATAGAAAGTGTCGGCTCCCAACTGAAGGCCGAAAAGGCTCGGTTTAATGCGCTGCTCAACCGGAGGCCGGAAAACCACATCACGGTGCCCGACAGCTTTCATCAGGTGGTACTTCATTTCGACCCGGATTCTATTATGTCGCAAATCGGCAACCGGAGCCCGATGTTGGCCATGCTTCAGGAAGAGGAAGGGGTGTACCAATCGAAGGCCGAGATGGATAAAAAAATGGGGTATCCCATGTTTGGCGTCGGAATCCAATATATGGTCAATAGAGAGACAACGAACCCGATGTTTGCGATGGACAATATGAATGGAAAAGACATGTTGATGCCTATGCTCTCTCTCTCTATTCCCGTGGTGCGCGATAAATACAGGGCGCGGAAACGCGAAAGTCTCTATCTGTGGCAGGCGGCAAGGTCGCGATATACCCAGACCTATAACGCGCTGGCAGCGGAATGGCACAAAACCAGACATCTGCTCGACGATGCCATGCGAAAAGTTGCGCTCTATACCAAGCAATCGGAACTTGCACAAACCACGGCCAATCTCACGGTTCAGGAGTTTATAACCGGAAAGAGTACGTTGTCGGATGTAATTTTGATTCATCGACAACTGTTAGAATTTCAGTTGAATCAGGCCGAGGCAGTGGCAGAATATAACACCATGGCGGCCACGGTCAAGAAGTTATTATCCTTTAGCGACACCGAACAAAACGTAAATCATCTCAATTATGAAAATCGATAAAATTGCCCGTCGTATCAGGCATCGTTATGTTGTGTACGGCCTGATCCTGGCGACCGGACTTTTTCTGGGCCGGCTCATATTCGGGGGTGCTCCGCATCATCAGCAGGAGGTTGTGGAACATCTCCATGAAGAGGGTTCCGAAGAACATTCGGGTGAGATCTACACCTGTGCCATGCACCCGCAGATCAGGCAAAACCAACCGGGCGATTGTCCGCTTTGCGGTATGGATCTGATTCCGCTGCAGATGTCGGGGAGCGGCGATTCAGCCATTCCGCCAGAGGCCATTCAGTTTTCGGAGGAGGCCATTGCCTTGGCAAATATTCAAACCACGAGGGTGAGCAAACAAAACCCGGAAAAAGTGTTACGACTGTACGGCACCATTCAGGTGGATGAGCGGCTTTCGCAATCGCAGACGGCACATGTAGGGGGTCGGATCGAATCGCTTCATATCAATTTTACCGGCGAAACGGTAACGCAGGGCGACCCGCTTGCCACCCTCTATTCGCCCGAGTTGATGAGTGCTCAGCAGGAGTTGTTGGAGGCAGCGCGGATGCAGACGGTTCAACCCGCACTGTTGGAGGCGGCCCGGGAGAAACTCAGGTTGTGGAAAATTTCCGACGCCCAGATAGCTGCAATAGAGCAGTCGGGTAAGGTGTCGTCAACCGTCGAAATCAGGGCCAACGCCGCAGGAATTGTGGTAGAAAAAAGGGTGAATCAGGGCGATTATGTAATGCCCGGGAGCGTGCTCTTTACCTTGGCCAATCTCTCGCAGGTGTGGGCTCTGTTCGATGCCTACGAATCGGATTTGCCGTTTTTAAAAGTGGGTAACCGCGTGGATTTCACGCTACAAGCCCTTCCGGGAAAAACCTTTAGCGGGAGAATCGCTTTTATCGATCCTATGCTCGACAAGACAACCCGTACAGCCAAAGTCAGGGTCGAAACAGCCAATCCGGGTTTGCAACTTAAACCGGAGATGTATGCCAACGCCGTGATTACAGCGCCGTTACCCTCCTTTACTCATCAGATCGTTATCCCAAAGTCAGCACTATTGTGGACGGGGAAACGGTCGATTGTCTATGTAAAACAGCCCGACACAACCACTCCGGCATTTATGTTACACGAAATTGAACTCGGCCCTTCGCTCGGCGATTCGTATGTGGTGCTTTCGGGTCTGCAAGAGGGCGACGAGGTGGTGACACAGGGAACCTTTATCGTCGACGCCAGCGCACAACTCGAAGGGAAACGCAGTATGATGAACCGCACTCCATCGCTGCCTGTGGCCGGGCATGCACAACATGGTGAGGCACAAAACGGGAAGGCACATGAACAGCTTATGGCCCGGAGCACTCACGCAATGCTGGGGGTAAAAGGGTTATGCGATATGTGTAAAGAGCGGATCGAAACCACAGCAAAAGGGGTACAGGGGGTTACTTCGGCCGTTTGGGATAAGGCAACAGCTACGCTGCACCTCGATTTCGACAGCACGCAGACAACGCTCGATGCAATCAGTAAGGCCATTGCCGCAGTAGGACACGATACCGACAGAGACAAAGCCGATCAGGCGGTTTACGATGCACTCCCCGGATGTTGCAAATACCGCGAATAGGTTACTGCAGCACTACATCCAGATAGACCGAATGGCGGCCGTAGGTGTCGTAGAAGGGTTTAAACTGCACGCCGTCGATGGCAAACTCCAGGGTAGCGGGGTTGCCGGTGATGGCTTTGCTGATATCATCGGCAGGGAGGGTTATGCGACGCCAGTCGGTGCGGGCTTCGGGCTCCTGGGCAGCTAACAGCACGGGTCCGTAGAAGAGGCTGGCAATGTTTTGCTGATCCATCACAGGCTCCAGATAGAAGGTGAAGGGCATCTGCAGCTCTACAGTGTCGCCCGATTTCCAGTTGCGGCCGAGGGTGAGGTAGCTGCCGGGTTGGGCTGTTACCTTTTCGGTTTTTCCGTTGATCTTCACAAAAAAGCCTTTGGTGGCCCATTCCGGAACCCGGACTTTTAGGTCGAAGGTGCCGCTTCCCTCGATGGTGAGCAGGGTGCGATCCTCTTTGGGAAAGGCGGTGGTTTGGGTTACGGTGATATTTTTGTCGGTCCAGAGCAGTTTTGAGGGGATGTAGAGGTTTACGTAGAGGGCGCGATTGTCGGCACTCTTCAGGTAGATGGCATTCTGCAGTTTGGTATTGCTCTCAAGTGCAGTTCCGTTGCAGCAGGTAAAGCCCGACATATTGGCGTTCCCAAACTGTTTTACCGAACCGGCCCGCAAGGGCACGTGGTAGGTATTGGCAGGGCTGTTCTCGGCCACGGAGGCGAGGATATGGTTGTAGAGCCCCCGTTCGTAGTAGTCCATAAAAGCGGCATCCTGCTTGAAGAGGAACAGATCGCGGGTAAGTTTAAGCATGTTGTATGTGGCACAGGTCTCGTTCTGGCCTCCGGCAGCAAAGCCGTTCTCGTAGAGAGAGGAAGGCTGGGCAATAAAGCACTCGGCATTGTTGGGGTTGCGTGCACCTGCCACGCCGCCGATGCTGTACATGTAGTCGTGAGTTGCCATGTGCCAGAAGTTCTCGGCAATGTGGTAGTATTCGGGGTTGTGCAAATCGCGGTAGGTTTCCAGTGCACCTACAATTTGGGGAATGTGCTGGTTGGCATGGAGCGAACGGAACATATCCACATTCTTGGCCAGGCCGTGCGAGTGATCGGCATCGCCATAAAAGAGCCGTGTGTTGTCGAATAACCGGGCGGCTTCGAGGTAGCGCGGTTCGTTGGTGAGTCGGTAGAGTCGGGCCATGGCATCGTTCATACCCCCGTACTCGCCGGCAATGTAACGGTTCCACATACTGATTAGGGTCTCCTTGGGCAATTGACTCAACCGGGCATGCACCCAGCTGCCCATCCCCTTCACTATCTCGAGCGCTTTGGGGTTACCGCTAATCTCATAGATATCCATCAAACCGGCCAGAATCTTGTGGAGGGTGTAGTAGGGCGCCCAGATCTGTGCGTCCGATCCGCCATAGGTGGCTCCCTTTTCGAGCATGATGAATTGGTCGGGGGGGTAGGCACTGATAAACCCTTTGCCCCAGTTCCAGTAGTCGGTTCGGATGCTATCTTCGCGCAAATCTGATACATAGGCACTCTTTCCTTTGGCAGGAGGAACCGCTTTGGGATCGGCAACGGCTTCGCCACCGGCGGTTTTGGGTTGTCCCGACAGTTGCGATAAGGCATGGAGGGTGTTGACCATATACTCCATCTTGGCTGCAAAGTTGGCCTGGAGAGCAGGATCGTATCCGGCACCGGCATAGGCTTGAGCTATGGCGGTAAGGTAGTGTCCGGTGGCATGTCCGCGCAGTTTGGTTTGCTGGCTGTCCCAGCCGCCAAGGGGTTTGGCCCCTTCGGGTTGCGGCTGCCCAAAGGCGTTCCGAAACATATAGAGGAACTGGTCGGGGTTAGAAGCGGCCAGGCCGCTCATAAACTTGTTGCGGTTCTCAATAAATTTGGTGTCGTGTTGGTGCTGGTCGGGAGTTAAGAGAATCTGTTCCAGCGGAAAGGGTTCGAGTGCACGCTCAGGAGCAGCCGGCTGTGCGGCCTCTTTTACGGTGACGGTGGCCTTGGGTTGCAGTTTGGTGCCGGCCACGCGGCCTGTGAGGGTATAGGTACCGGGCTTTAGCACCTGGCTGTTATCGGCAGGGGCCGGCCAGATCACTCTTACTTCGGGCTTCACAGCTGCTTTGAGCTTGGGGCTGTATTCTCCTTTTACATAGCGGGGCAGCCGGGGCAGATAGCCCGTTACGGTCTCTACTGCGATATCCGGAACGGCGGTGAGAAAACGGGTGTAGAGTTGCGGTGTGGTATCGGTAAATTGGGGCAGGTTGCGGTCGGGTTCGGCTCTGCGACGGGTGGCAGGCGCCCCCCGACGAAGGGCATTCTGATGGATGGCACCAATTTGTTGGGCTGTGAGGGCAATACGATAGATGCGGAAATCGGCTAACTTGGCATTCAGGGGGGCACCATTCGCTGTTTGCGATTTCCCGATGTAGAGGTGATTATTCCCGGCCGCAGTGGGATCGAACAAGGCATCTAACCCGGCGGAGAGCCCTTTGGCCTCGCCCACGGGAAGGCCGTTCAGGAAGGTGGTGAGCGTTTTAGAAGCCACATTCACCACGATGGCCAGATGGTTCCAACGGTTCAGGGGCAGTGGCTCCGAAGCGGTAGAAAGGGTTTGCGAGGGGGTGGCAATCTGTGCCAAAAGCCCTTTCTGCGACGGGGTGCCGGCCGGATTTACCCAAATATGTGCGTTCCTGCTCTTCCCAAAATCGAAGAGGGTCTGGCCCGGCATTTCCGACCGAAGATAGATCCAGCCGGTAAGGGTAAGTGCCTCCTCCCCCATCACCGATTCGCCCGGGAGGGTAAGAAAGGTTTCGCTGTTTCCCGACAGAGAGAGAACGTTTCCAAACAGTGAATCGGCCACAAAGCGGGCATCGCCGCCTTGTATGTTGGCATGCAGGTTGTTACGCGATGCATCGTTGGCGTTCTCTCGCAAGGTATATCTGGCAAGTAATCCGGTTTCTCCAATTCCATCGATGATTTGGTCGCCTTGCGCCAAAACCAAAGGGGCAAAGAAAGCAAACAGGGTTAGCAATAGGCCGATTAAAAGGGGGCATTTTTTCATAGAAGCAGAGTCGTTTTAAGGTAAACAGCGTAACGAAAGTACCACTGTCGTTACGCAAATGCAAACCCTTATCGGCCTACGGAAGCCATTAAAGGCGAATATCGACAATTCTGTCAGAGATGTGGATAATAGTTACAGATAGATTTCTCTTCTACTCTGCCCGATTTTGGCATAGTGCGACGATACTTTTGTTTTATTAACCAATTCTCTTACTCATGGAAGCGACACAGAAAATTTTCAATCTCATTATTTTAGATGAAAGCGGATCGATGGAGGTTATTAAAAAACAGATTATTAGCGGATTTAATGAGTTGATACAAACCATTCAGGGCACAGCCGATTCGTTGCCTAACCAGAAACATCTGATGACGATGGTTACATTTAACGGCATGGGCATGAAAACCCTCTTCGAAAATGAGGATGTGCATAAATTACAGCCGCTTACATCGCAAAACTATCGTCCCAACTCTTCCACTCCCCTTTACGACGCCTTAGGCGACAGTATTTTGCGGTTGAAGAAGGTGGCCAATCTGATTCCCGACTGTCGGGTTTTGGTAACGGTGCTCACCGATGGTGAGGAAAACTCCTCGCGCGAATATTCGGGACAGGAGATTAAGAACCTGATCAATAAATTGTCGGCGCGCAACTGGACCTTTACCTATATCGGCACCGAACACGATGTGGAACATTCGGCTGTTACCATTGCTATTACCAATGTGATGAAGTTTGAGGCATCGACAGAGGGGATATCGGAGATGTTTGTGAAGGAGCGGAATGCACGAAACCGCTACTACAATAATGTAAACCGGGGTACTGATAACCAGACGGCCTATTATGACGAAGAGTCTGATGCCAAAAAATAGCAAATTAGCTACCTTCGTAAAAACAACACGGGTAGTATATGGCTAAAGATTTATTTCGCAGGTATATATGGCTGGTCGACACCATCAACCGCGCAAAGCGAATCACATTTGGAGAGATTAACCGGAAGTGGAAAAACAGTTCCATTTCGGAAGGCGAAGATTTGCCGTTACGCACTTTTCATAATCACAGAGTGGCCATAGAGGATACCTTTAACATTCTGATTGAATGCGATAAAGCTACAAACGAATATTATATAGATCACCCCGCAGATTTGAAGGAGGCCGAGGTAAGCAACTGGTTGCTGCATACCGTAACGGTTCGCAATCTGCTGAGTGAGGCCGGTTCGCTCAGGGATTGTCTCCAACTGGAGGCAGTACCCTCGGGCGAGCGGTTTTTGTTACCTATAGTGCATGCCATCCGCGACAGATGCGCCCTGCAGATTGTCTACCAAAGTTTTGTCCGTGAGGTACCGACCCGAATTTTGCTCGATCCTTACCTCTTAAAATTGTTTCGACACCGTTGGTATATCATCGGCTTCAACCATGAATATCAGGAGGTTCGAACCTATGCCCTGGACCGGGTTCAGGAGTTGGAAGTTACAGAGCAGAGTTTCACACCGGTAAGCGATTTTGAGCCCGACACCCACTTCGACCACTGTTTCGGCATTATGGATAGCGGATCGCCCGAAACGCTGATTATCCGGGTATCGGCCGCTCAGGCCAACTACATCCGCTCCTTCCCTCTGCACATTTCGCAGCAGGAGCTCCACACCCAGGCCGACTACAGCCTGTTTCAATATTACCTCAAACCCACCATCGACCTACTGCAGGAGTTGCTCTCGCACGGCCCCGAAATCGAAGTGATTTCGCCCCAGACTGTTCGAACCCGGATGCAGGAGATGGTGCACCGAATGGAAGGGTTATACCCATTCTCGACAACTTGATGTTTGGAGTATTGCATAGGCGAAAGCTATCGCAATAGCGGACACCCGTGTAAAGAGGATTTTATCACGTTTGCAAACCGTATCGGAGTGTTACCAAAGAAGCGGGAGGCAATTATCAAGATGTTTTCTGAAAAAAATCCGCTAATGGATGCGCTGATCGACAATTCGTTCCTGGACAACAAAACCAAACGGATGTACAAACACTCATATCAGGAGCGGTTGGGAAGATTTCGGAGATAGAAGAGCCGAGGTTTATTGTCAATAGGGTATTGGGAGCCGACTTAATCCTATGCTTTTGGGTTAGACATATGAGAATGTATCACTTTCCAATTTCCTTTTATCTTTGAATACACAAAAGTCCAGGCAAATTCGCCAGTCAAAATGCGACCATCAATTACTTTTGCCGAATACGTTCCATGAGCGGTCAATAAGGCAATGTTTTCATTCGAGCAAAATTTATTTTGTTTATATCTTTTCGTGTCGCAAATCCTTCACGGCTGCCAAATTACAAATATTTCGGATAGATTATCATTTATCTGTTCTCGTTTTTGAAAATAGTGAGCCCGCCCAATAAGCTTTGAATCAGATGAAAGCTCTTGGCAGCAACGAGGGTAAGAAATTTGATGCATATCGCAATTAATCTAACAATTTCTATATTATTGCAGGTATAGAGTAATTATTACTATAATTGCAATGGATTGCAGGTATAGCGATAATAACCAACAAAATGAGATATGGTAAAGTTTCCAACTGTCTTGCATAGCAGAGACGCCTATATTGAGCGAATAAAACCGTTTATGCGTACACCTATTGTCAAAGTGATGATAGGCCATCGTCGTGTGGGTAAGAGTTATATTCTTTTCCAACTCATAGCGTTAATTCAAAAAGAAGAGAAGCAGGCCAACGTTATCTATATCAATAAGGAGGATATTGATTTCGTGAATGTTCTCTCCTACAAAGAATTACACGAATACATCTCGAAACGATTGGTGAGCAACCGTAAAAACTATATTTTCATCGATGAAATTCAGGAAATTGCCGATTTTAAAATTGCGATCCGCTCTCTTGCGCTTGATGACAATAACGACATATACATTACAGGAAGCAATTCCGAAATGTTTTCGAGCGATCTGGCAAATGAGTTGGGAGGCAGGTATGTGGAGTTTCGGATTTATAGTCTGTCATATCTGGAATTTTTGAAATTTCACACTTTGCCAAACGATGATGATTCGATGGAGAAGTATGTTCGTTTCGGAGGATTGCCCTATTTGATTCACCTGCCATTTGATGAAGCGATAGTAATGGAGTATGTTCGTAGTGTCTATTCAACGATTGTTTTGCGAGATGTAGTAGAACGCAATAAGATACGCAACACCTCATTTTTGGAGCAATTACTTCGTTTTTTGGCAAATAATATCGGCAGTCTGTTTTCATCAAAGAGCATCAGCGATTTCTTGAAAAGTCAGAATGTAAAAATGTCACCGTCATTGGTATCCGAATATGCAGACTCTTTAGCTGAAGCATTTATTGTTCATCGTGTGGGGCGTTACGATATTGCCGGGAAAAAGTTCTTTGAACGAGGCGAGAAATACTTTTTTGAGAATATGGGTATCCGTAATGTGATTGCCGGATACAAACCACAGGACAGGGCCAAACGTCTGGAAAATATTGTTTGTAATCACCTGCTATTTTGCGGATATGATGTTAAGGTAGGTGCGCTTTCGACCGAAGAGATTGATTTTGTATGCACACGTGCGAATGAAACACTCTATGTGCAAGCGGCAGTAGAACTGTCGAAACCAGAAACCATTACCCGCGAATTTGGTAATTTGCTTAAAATAAAAGACAACTACCCTAAAATTGTCGTATCGGGCGAGCGTTCATTCGAGGATAGCTATGAGGGTGTAGCGCACATCTATATTCGCGACTTTTTGTCTTCTACCGTAACGTCTAAAATGACATAAAGGTTATACGTAACCATCCTATTACATTCATTACGCTTTGATTCGTTCAATCAGCTCCAGGCACATCCGCCCGTTGTGATAAGGGCACTTCCAGAAGCCTGCCTTGTCGTTCACTTTGTCCTTCTCACCTCCGGCCGCCACCGACCAGTACCACTCACCGTTCTGTTCGTCGATTAGCTGCTGTTTGATAAACTGCCAGCTGTTGCAGGCTTTGACGAGGTAATCATCCTTCCCGGAAAGCTGCCAGGCATTGAAAAAACCAACCACCGCCTCTGCCTGAGGCCACCAGTCGCTCCGGTTGTCCAGATGGCCGGTAACCCGGTCTCTTTCGTTGATCAGCGCGCCGTTGGCATTCAGTCCTTCGACGGCGGCATCTGCAATCTTCAGCACAACGCCGCGCACGCTCTGAAGGGTTGCTTCGTCGCCCAGCACCAGTACCGCCTCCTCCAGTAGCCAGGAGGCCTCGATGTCGTGCCCGAAGGAGTGGATGGTCGATTTGCACCGCCACTCCTCATCAAAGAAGAGGTTGAGATGACCGCTCACGGAGTCGATGATATGCTGCAAAAAAATAGCAATCAGGTTCTTTAGCTGACGCTCCAGCAAGGAATTTTTCCAGACACGAAAGAGGTTGGTGTAGGCTTCCAGGATGTGGAGGTGGGTATTCATTGTCTTCTTCTCGTTGGCATCCTTCTCGCTCAGCCGCAGGTCGTTGAGCAACACCCATTCGCGGCTGTAGGCTTCTAGGTAGCCATTTTTAACCGTATCGAAGCTGTGATGCTCGATAAGTTGGAACAGCTCTTTGGCTTTGGCCAATGCCACCTCATCGCCACTCGCCCGGAAGTACTCCGTGAGCGCGTAGATGAAGAATGCCTGGCTGTAGATCTGCTTCTTCGGGTCGGCGGGAGTGCCGTCGGGATGCAGCATCCAATAGGTACCGCCATGCTTCTCATCGAAAAAGTGGTTAAGCAGGTAATCCGCTGCACGCCGTGCTTCTGCGAGGTACGCATCAGACTGTAAATGCAATGCTGCCGAAGAGAAGGTCCAGAGAATACGGGCATGTAGAATCCCACCCTTCGGGGCATCGGATACCAACCGGTTTGCTCCGGTCATTTGTCCATAGTAACCGCCCCGATCTTTATCGGCCATACGGTTTGCCCAAAATGGGAGAATATTGCAGGTCAGCTCGTTGTAGAGCTCTTCTTTTAGTTGGTTAATCTCCATTGTTTTCATAGCGCTTACAGGATCACCTCCACATCGCAGATGCTGCCCACCGGCAAAAGAGGAATCCGATTGCCCTCTACCTTTTTCCCGTTAAGCAGAACTACTTTTACTCCTTTCATCTTTTTGTTCGGGTTTCTTACCATAATATGGTAGGTTACCCCCCGAAACTTCCGTGTTATCCGATAGCTGGCCCACTCGGGCGGGATACAGGGGTCAAGTACCAGGCCGTCGTAGTCAGGCCGAATGCCGAGAATATAGTGCGAAATGGCATAAAAGTTCCAGGCCGCTGTACCGGTAAGCCAGCTATTCTTGGCTTCGCCCGGCCTGAAGGCATCCATTCCGGCTATCATCAGGCTCTCCGCCTGCGACCCCTCACTCCTGTTTTCGGTGGTCTGAAAACTCTCGTCGGGGTTGTCGGAGAAGCAGTTGAGATTAAGACAGTCGTTCCAGTCGGCTCTACCGATAAGAGGCAGGCCATGCGGCCCCAGGTGATGAATTACATGGTTGAATGAGACAGTGAGGTGTTCTAAAAGCGTTACTTCCGAGCCCGGCTCGTTGTCGAACGGTACCGCCACATCCAATATGCCAAAGTCGCCCGTCTCCTTGATGTAGGCAATTGTCCCAAAGATAAGCCAGAGCGGGTCGTCGTTAAAGCCACCTCCTATCTCGTTGTTTCCTTTTTTGGTGAGGGGTTGGTACTGATGATTGCAGGAGCCGTCGGGAAACTGGGTGGAGGCAATGTCGATAATCCGCTCACGTGCCCGCTCAGGAATCTGGTGCACAAATCCAAGCAAATCCTGGTTAGAATCACGAAAACCCATCCCGCGGCCGATGCCACTCTCAAAGAAGGATGCCGAACGAGAGAAGTTGAAGGTAATCATGCACTGGTACTGGTTCCAAATGTTTACCATCCGGTCCAGTTTCTCCTCCTGGGTCTTTACCCGGAAGTTGCCCAGCAGTCGATCCCAATAGGCCCCGAGTGCTGCAAACGCATTGTCCACTTTCTCTACGCTATCGAAACGGGCAATCGTGGCTTTAGCCTTGCTTTTGTTGATGACACCCTTGCTCTCCCATTTTTCCTCCGGCTCGTTCTCCTCGTAGCCCAGCAGGAAGATCAGCTCTCTTCGCTCACCCGGTTCCAGTTCCACTTCCAGGTAGTGCGAGGCGATGGGCGACCAGCCATGTGCCACCGTGTTTCGAGGCATGCCTTCGAGCACGGTTTGAGGCTCATCGAAGCCGTTGTGGAGGCCAAAGAACGATTCCCTGTCGGTATCGAAGCCCTGCATAGGTTGGTTGACCGAGTAGTAGGCGTAGTGGTTGCGACGCTCCCGGTATTCGGTCTTGTGGTAGATTACCGACCCCTCCACCTCCACCTCACCGGTGGAGAAGTTGCGTTGGAAGTTCTCCATATCGGCGGCGGCATTCCAGAGGCACCACTCTGCGAAGGAGAAGATCTGCAGCTTTTTCGTGTCGTTGCTGTTGTTACGCACCGTTACCTTTTGCACCTCCGCCCGGGTGTGCAGGGGAACAAAAAAGAGCACCCCAACCTCCACGCCGTTTTTGACACCCTTAATCCGGGTGTAGCCCATCCCGTGACGACACTCGTAGTTGTCTAGTTCGCTCTTGCAGGGCTTCCAGCCGGGGTTCCAGAGGGTCTCCCCATCCCTGATGTAGAAGTAGCGCCCGCCACTGTCTATCGGCACGTTATTGTAGCGATAGCGGGTAAGACGGCGGAACTTAGCATCCTTGTAAAAGGAATAGCCTCCTGCCGTGTTCGATATCAGGCCGAAAAAATCCTCATTCCCTAAGTAGTTGATCCAAGGCCAGGGGGTGCGGGGGTTGGTGATCACATACTCCCGCCTGGTATCGTCGAAGAAGCCAAACTGCATAATCCTGATCTTTGGTGGTTGTAAAAGATTTCCTATTTCAATTGCGCTTTTGCTCTTTTCTCTTCCAACAGCTCGTAATTCTCTCTTACCTTTTTATCCGACAGCGGGTAGAAGAACATCCCGATGAATGCCAACAAACAACATACAGAAGGAAGCAACGAGATCATAAACTGCTCTCCGCGAATGGTTTCGGCGGCTTGCTGTGCGGCGTCGGGCATATACTTGAAGTAGGCCAGCATCCAACCGCTCAGGGCGGCACCGAGTGCCCATCCCAGTTTTTGCGACATGGAGGAGGAGGAGAAAATCAGGCCACTGGCGCGGCGGCCGGTGATTAGCTCCTGATGATCTACAATGTCGGAGAACATCGACCAGAGCAGGGGCAATACGTAACCGGCAAATATAGAGATGCAGAACTGCAAAATCAGGATAAAGGTGATGTCCTTAGGGATGTAAAAGAAGGCTGTACTCAGCATACCGGCAATCAGAATGGCAATCATATAGGTTCGCCTCTTGCCGTAACGGGCCGAAATGGAGGGAGCGAGCATCACTCCCAGGAGGTTGGCCGCCTGTCCCACCAGAAAGTAGATGGTGGTCATATCCCAGCCGGTGCCGGCCATGCGGTAGCTAGCCTGCACGTAGTCGCGGAAGTAGTAGATGGCCACGCTGTCGCGTATGGCATTAAAAAGCAGTGCTGCCAGTCCGGTGCCCACCAATATCCACCAGGGTGAATTTTTTAAGAGATTTTTCAGATCTTGCTTTACCGAGATATTCTCTTCGCTTTCAATCTGCACTACCCGCTCCTTGGTCCAGGCAAAACAGAGCAGGAAGAGTACAATACAGATTACTCCGATGGCGCCAACGCCCAGTACCCACCCCACCGGGTGGGTGCTGACCGAAGTCTCGGCCACCCCGTTTGCCGCAACTACAACATCACCGCCAAAGTGCTTCGCAAAGAAGTCAATCAGCGGCTGAAGCAGCATGAAGGTGACAAAGCTGCCGATGAAGGCAAACGACATCCGATAGGAGGAGAGGGTATTCCGCTCACGGGGATCGGAAGAGATGACCCCCAATAGCGATGCGTAGGGGACGTTAATCAACGAGTAGATCACCATCATCAGAGAGTAGGTGATATAGGCGTAAATCAGCTTGCCGGTCTGTCCGAAATCGGGTGTAAAAAAGGTTATAACACCCATCACCGCAAAGGGAATTGCAAACCAGAGCAGGTAGGGGCGGTATTTTCCCCAGCGTGTTTTGGTGCGATCGCTCATGATACCGACAAAGAGATCGAAAAACGAATCCCAGAGTCTGGCAATCAGGAACATGGTGCCGGCGGCAGCCGCAGTAATTCCAAACACATCGGTGTAGAAAAAGAGGGAGTACATCCCAAAAATCTTCCAGAACATGGAGGAGGCGGCATCGCCGAAGCCGTAGCCAATTTTTTCCTTTAAGGTAATCATCTCAGTGGGTTTTCGTGTATCCGGGCAGAAGCAACCCGTTGTTAATCGATGGTTTTCAAAATTTCAAGATTCTTTTCTATCTGCTTTTTCAGTGTCCGAACCGACGCACCCGAGGTGAGCCCGTCTTCCGGGGTATGTAGGCAGTAGTCAACCAGTCGTTCTACGGTGGTAGTGGCCACATGCATCCGGGTGTCGGACGAGGCGTAGTAGATATAGAGCGTGCCATCCTCATCGGCAATCCAGCCATTGCTGAAGAGCACGTTCGAGACATCACCCACACGCTCGTCACCTTCAGGTGCCATAAAGTAGCCACCCGGGGCTGCAATCTGCTTCGAGGGATCTTCGAGCGAAGTCATGTACAGATACAGTACATATCGCAAACCTGCAGCACATCCCCGCACGCCGTGTGCCAGATGGAGCCACCCCTGCGGTGTTTTGATGGGTGCCGGCCCCTCGCCGTTTTTCACCTCCTTGATGGTATGGTAGTAACGACGGTCTATAATCGTCTCCTCTTTCACCTCGGCACAGGTCATATCATCGATGAGTGCCCAGCCAATTCCCTGACCGTTTCCGGCATCGATAAAGCCATCCTGCGGCCGGGTATAAAGGGCATACTTTCCGTTAACAAACTCGGGGTGGAGCACCACGTTACGCTGCTGGCTAACCGACACCAGGTCGGGCAGTCGTTCCCACGTAATCAGATCTTTGGTGCGAACAATGCCCGCAGCTGCTTTCGCCCTGGAGAGATCGCCGGGCTCGGCACTCTCGTCGAACCGCTCAACACAGAAGATGCCATAAATAGAGCCATCTTCATGGGCGGTGAGCCGCATGTCGTACATATTGGTAGCAGGATCTTTGGTCTCGGGAATCTCCACCGGGAAATCCCAAAAACGAAAGTTATCGGTACCGTTGGGGCTCTCGGCAATGGCGAAGAACGACTTGCGGTCGGCTCCCTCCACACGTACCATCAACAGATAGCGACCATTCCATTTGATGGCGCCGGAGTTCATAGTAGCATTCATGCCAATCCGCTCCATCAGCAAGGGGTTGCTTTGCTCATCAAAATCGTATCGCCAGTGCAGAGGGGTGTGCGCGGCGGTGAGCACCGGGTAGCGGTAGCGGCAATACCAGCCGTTTCCCTCATCTAAGGGCTGGTTCTTACGGGCAAGGAGGCTCTCTTGTGCCTCAAACTTCTTTTTGATTTGTTGTTTATATAACTGCATTATTTTGTGCTTTATTAGTTACCGGCCAAACATTGCATATACCTTGCTCAAAAACGGCGGAAACAAGAATTCGTTGCGGGGCATATTGATATAGTACAGGGCAATCATATTGTTTGCCGGATCAATAATGTACTGCGTGCCATACATACCTCCCCAGGCGAAAGCGGTATTCGACACTTCGCGAGTGGGCTTCTTCTGCTCGTTATAGAGTTCGAAACCCAGCCCAAACTGAAAACCTTTTCCTCCTGAATTCACTTCCGGTAACCGATTGATGGTTGTCATCAGTTCGACAGTTTCCGGTTTCAAAATGCGATGGCCATTAAACTCACCCTTATTCAAGAGCATCTGGCAGAATTTTGCATAGTCCTCTATCGGTCCGTTCAGTCCGCTTGCGCCTTCGCAAAAAGTCTGTACTTTGCCAACGGCCATCTCGCTAAACATATTCGATGCAGGCTCAATTTTTCCATTATTTAAACTGTAGGCCTTTACGAATTTTCTCAGTGCTTCGGGCTCGTAATACCAATCAGTATTGTTCATTCCCAGAGGAATAAGTACCGTTTCTTTGATATATTCACGCAAAGTTTTCCCCGAGATTCGTTCAATCATATAGGCCAGCATATTGGTGCTTATATGATAGCTATACTCTGTACCCGGATCAAAACCAAGGGGCTTTTTAGCCAAATTGAGCATTCCGTCTTTTAGATACCTTGCCCCATTACCCGCGCCGGCAGGAGCAGCAGCTCTTGGGCGTTCCGTACCGCGGATTTTGCCGGCTAATCCGGCATTAAGCCCCGACGAGTGCGACATCAGGTGCACAAATGTCATAGGCGAAGCAACCGGACGGGTTTCGTAGGTACCATCTTCGTTCACTTTGGTTACAACCTGATTGGGAATTTCCGGGAAGTATTTCGATACAGGATCGTTAATCGAGACCAATCCTTTTTCGACAAGGGTCATGAAGGCTACAGTAGTAATGGCTTTGGTTTGCGAAAACAAAATGTAGTAATCATCGACAGTAGCCGGTATCTTATTTTCGATATCCTTCCATCCAAAGGCCTTCTTATAGACCACATTACCACCTTTGGCAACAAAAGCGGTTACACAACTCAGCTTATTATTGTCGATAAATCCCTGCAACAATGAATCGAGGCTTTTCACCCGCTGTTCATCAATGCCCGATCCGGCAAGATTGGTTATTGGCGTAAAATGCTGCGGCGTAGTTGCCACTTGTGCAAAGGCACAATGACCCACAAAAATTGCAGCAATCAGAATAAGGAATAGCTTCTTAGTTTTCATCTGTTTACGGATAGATGTAGCGGTTTAATAAATGGGTGATCAGAACCTGATCATTTGGGCTTTCATCATTGCACTTTTATCTGAACCTTTACATCGGGCAAACCTTCGCTACGAGCTGTGAGGGTTATTGTACCCTTTTCGGATCCCGACCGGACAATGGCCAGACATTTACCATAATAGGACTTGGTTTCGGTCTCTTGGTAGCAGACATGATTTTTCTCGTTGCCATTACCGGTTGCAAGCAATGTTCCCGTCCCGGTAACTTCGAAAGAGACGGTATTCTCGGCAAAGGGCACAGGCACATCATTCTCGTCTAACAAAATGGCTTTGACATACGAAACATCTTGTTGGTTAGCCTTAAGGAGCTTTCTGTCGGCCACCAGCAGAATTTTTGCCGGTTTTCCCGCTGTCTGAACCTTAAAGGACTTTTTCTCACCATTAGGCAGAGTGCCGATGGCTTCTAATGTGCCTTGTTGGTAGGGTACGTTCCAAATAAGGAAAGCTTGTTTTTTGATATCCCAGTGCTGCGAACCCAACGACTTGTTGTTTAACCTTAGTTCGACATCAGGCATATTGGTGTACACATGAACAGCCAATGTATCACCGGCAGTATCGTGGTTCCAGTGCGACCATACCTTGGGCCAGTTCCAAAAAGAGCATTTTGACCAATCCTTCGCGGTTGAATCTGTTTCTACTGCAACATAAACCACGGGCTCTTTGGTCCATAAGGCTTTTCGAAAATAGTAGGAGGGCTTTTCGAAACCACAAATGTCGACCAGCCCGGTGGTTGCCCCTTTTGATGGCCACCAGGGCCAAACCAACTTTTTGTCGCACTCTTTGATCACTTCGCCAATACCCCCTTCGCCAAGGTAATCGAACCCTGTCCAGAGAAATTCTCCGGCAACATAATCCTCCTGCAAAGTAAGAAGCCAATCCTCGTAGGTACGCATTTGATAACACTCGCCGGGGTGGTAGGGATACATAACCGTTTCGGAGCCATAAATAACCCTCTTGGGAAATTTCTCGTGGTCGGCTTTGTACATAGATTCCTGGTAATTATAGCCCACAAGTTCGAGTAAATCGCCCATTCCGCTTCTATTCATCCCCTCAACGCCATCGGCACCAATAGTGAATGGCCTGCTTACATCGTACTTTTTTGCAGCAGCAAGGATTAATTTCGCAATGGCAGGTCCTTTAACAGCATCCCACTGTTCGGGCACTTCGTTTCCAATGCTCCAGGCAAACACCGAAGCATGGTTACGGTCGCGCTTTATCCAGTTTTTAACGTCTCTTTGGTACCATTCGTAGAAATGCGGAGCGTACCCGTGCTTGGTTTTCCCTTTTCCCCACTCGTCGAATATTTCGTCGAACACAATAAAACCCATCCTGTCGGCAGCATTGAGCAATTCGGGTGCAGGCGGGTTATGACTCATCCGAATCGCGTTGCATCCAAAGCCTTTTAGAATGGATAATTGTCGTTCGAAGGTATAATCCATGCAAGCGGCTCCCAGAGGGCCTCCATCGTGGTGGTTATTGACACCTTTTAATTTTACCTGCTCTCCATTTAACAATAATCCTTTGTTAGGATCGAATACAAAGGTTCGGATGCCGAAAGGGGTAGTGTAGCTATCCATCACTTTCCCCTCCGATTTGATCTCCACCTGGAGTTGGTATAGATAGGGGTTGTTGACAGACCATAAAGTAGGCTTGTTCACAAGTAATTGCTGCGTAATCTGTAAGGAGTCGCCCGCTTGTATGGTACAATCGGAGCTTTTTTCGCTTACTGTCTTACCCTTGGCATCTACTAACACCGTACGAATTACGCAGGTTTTGTCGGCATTGTATTCGTTAACCAACTCCACATCAACACGTAGCTGGGCATTTTCCTTAGTGGCTGTTTCTGTTTGCGCAAATACACCCCACTCGTCAAAATGCACTTGATCGCTGGTGAGCAGCCACACGTGGCGGTAGATACCTGCCCCGGTGTACCAGCGGGAGTTCGGTTGCTCCGATGTATTTGCCTTCACTGCAATTACATTGTTTTCGCCGGCAGGTTTCAGGTACGGGGTTAAATCGTAATAAAACGACGAATAACCATAAGGTCTGAGACCCAGGAAATGACCGTTAATCCATACTTCACTGTTGCGGTAAACTCCCTCGAACAGAATAAAAACCTTTTTATTAACGGTCCATTTGTCGAGCGCAAAATGTTTACGGTACCAGCCTACTCCACTATAAGCAAAACCTCCCCCACTGTTGGTGGCATTTGTAGAGACAAAGGGATGCTCTATGCTAAAATCGTGTGGAACGTTTAATAAGCGCCAATTTGCATCGTTAAAGTCCGATTTACTCGCCTCCGGAAAATCGCCAAGGGCAAATTTCCAGTTGTAGTCAAACGACTGTCGATTAGTGCTATTCGGGACTCCAAAGGATGACGATAATGCCGAAATCATCAGCAATATGAGCCATAGAAATTTTACTTTCATTTCATTATGATTTTGGGGTTCAGACACGTCAAGAGATTACCCTTCGCAGAGATTACCCTTAGTGCAAAGCTCATCTTACAACTATTTTACCTCTTTTATATCGTTCAGGAATAGATACTTGGGATTTGCTTTCATAATTTTTAGCAGGTCTTCATGGGTAGGTCTCCGGGGTTCTCTCATCGGGAAATTTCCGCGTGGAGGGGTTGTACGCCAGGTTAAGAGGTAGGAGGATTGATATTTGGCCAGAATCTTCTGCAGCTCTTCGCTGATGGGGCCGCATTCGCTCAAAGCATGCAGTTTACGCTTTTCTTTGGCAAGTTGCGTGGTAAAAGCCAACGCGTTATCCACACTCTTGTTAAACTCTTCACCCTGTCCGTACCAATCGATAGATAACATGTCGATGTATTCATCGCCGGGGTATCCTTTCAAATACTCTTCTGCCGAATAGACTTTATCGGTATTATAGGCATATAGAATATTATGCAAACCTTTAGAGCGCAAATAGTTAACCGTATACCTCCATAATGCGGCATACTCTTCGTCGGTACAACGCGTCTTACCCCACCAGAAGAAACTACCGGAGTGCTCGTGGTAGGGGCGGAAAATAAAGGGAATGCGGTTTCCGGTTTCGTCTTTCCATTGTGAGAAATAGCGGGCTAACCGATCGAGCCACGAATTAAACATGGCGTGATTGCTGCCTCCGGGTAATACCGATTGAACTGCGTTGAGGCCATCGCTCGAAAGCATATTGACTTCCCATGCTGACCCGGCGCCATTAGGCTCTTTCACCCCGGGCCATTGCGATGTAATGGGGTTTACTACATGCCAGCTGATTGTAATGATACCCCCTTGCTTGTGAAACCACTTAACCCTTTCGGTAATATTGGCAAAAGAGATAGAATCAAGGCTTAATTTTTGGTTCAGTTCCAATTCTCCCAATTCAAATCCTGCCACTCCCGGATAATCTCCGGTAAATGCTTTGGTGTCCGAACGGTCGGGCTCATACCAAAAATCGTGTCCTGTCATCAGGTCGTCCTGATGCCCGTACATAACTCCTTTTCCCTGAAGCTTAAGTAATCGACTAAATAATTGCTTTGCTTCCGGAGTGGCTTCCGGATCGGCCGGTTGCCATGTTTGTGCCGAGAGCCCGGAAATAAGGAGCAGTAATAACGTGGCTAAACTGATTTTCTTCATATAAGTAAGCGTTTTAGATGTAGTTAAAATTGTAGGGTAGTTTACTTCCGGGGGGTTAACCGAAGCATCAATACGTCATGTCCCGGTACCACTTTGTCTAAACGTTTCTTGGTATCGCCCAACTTCTCGCGGGTCCAAACATCAAGGAGATCATAAACCGTTTGGCCGGCATTCAAATCGCGTTCTGCAAAATCGTCATAGACTTTTGTGTTCCAATCAAACTCCACTTTCATCGGTTTCGACGAACGGTTGAGGAAACATACAGCCCAATTGCCCTTATCGAGAGGTTTGAACCAGGTTTCAAGACTATCTTTTGCGGAAAATTTCAAACCCTGGATGCCAAGCACATCCTGATTAATTGCAATGGCCTCGGCATTGGTCAGGATGGCACGCGTTGCGTCGCTCATCGAAGTCAGATCGTTTCCAGCCATGAGCGGTGCGGCCAACATACACCACATGGAAAAATGAGCACGATCTTCGTTAACGGTCATACCTCCGTTACCCACTTCCAGCATATCCGGATCGTTCCAATGATCGGGGCCTGCATAGGTTCTTAAACCATCTTGCATATCCAGTATTTTCATTACGCCCCAACTCGACCAGGAGCCAAAGCTTTTGACACAATCAAAGCAATCGTAGATGTCGCCGGTGGTTCTCCACAAATGACCCACTTTTGCACCCCATTTCCATGGTTTGCTGCCACCCCATTCGCAAAGGCTGAAAACAACGGGCCTTTTGGCTGCGAACAATGCATCGCGCATGGTTGTATAGGCTGCCTCAGCATTCAATCCTTGTGTATCGCACCAATCGTATTTTAAGTAATCAACTCCCCATTGTGCATAGGTCAACGCATCCTGGTATTCATGGCCGCGGCTGGCAGGACGTCCTGCACAGGTTGTGTTCCCTGCACAAGAATAGATACCAAATTTCAGCCCCTTTGAGTGGATATAATCGATTAACGCCTTCATTCCTGAAGGGAAGTGTTCGGGATTGGCTTGAATAAAACCCAGGCTATCCCTGACTCCATGCCAACAATCATCCACAACGATATACTGATATCCGGCCTCTTGCATACCGTTTTTGACCATCGCATCGGCAACGTCGCGAAGCATCTTTTCATTTACATTGCAGGCAAACTTATTCCAACTGTTCCAACCCATCGGGGGAGTAAGTGCCAATCCTTCGAACTTCTGGCCGAAACAGTTATAAGAAACAATTAATAAAGCAATTACGAGAAGTTTTTTCATTTTTCTGATGGGTTACTCAATGTGACAACTTATATGATTAATAAGACATTATTTTGGGCATTTCATCCAGCGTAACTATCAGCTCGTGATCGTAAATTCGCTTCAATTCGGCCTTATCGTATCTGCTCAGATGACTGGTATGCCAAAGCATCCACCACGACCAGGTTACGCCCTTCGCAAAACTTTCGTCAGGATCGGGAATGGTTCCACATTCATGATAAGGAATAGGGGCAACCTTCCCGTGGATGCGCTCGATGGTGGTAAACATCTCCTGCTGAATTCCTTTTCCGTACGAATCGGCACCGGCCATATCGTAATAGGCTTTCCCCGGATTGAATTCGGCTTTGGGTTCGCCGCAATGGCATAACACCCAAATCAGGTTGTTTAAGCCCCTCTCCTCCGAGAAATAGGTAAACATGGTACGCCACAACTTTACGAACTGCTCTCCGGTACCCATACCATACCAAAACCAACCGCCCTCAAATTCGTGCATAGGGCGCCACAGTACCGGTACATGAGCATCTCTAAGCACTGTAAGGTGATCTGCAATTCTTTTCAGATCGGCCCACATGGCTTTGTTCTCCTCTGTCCCCTCCTGAAAACAGCGGTCGATATCGATTTTCATTTTACTTTGTTCGTAGCCCTCTCCTTTTGTCGGAGCGCCCCAGTGCCACATAATGGTGGGAATACCTCCTTTTTTCCACCATTCAGTTGCCAAGGCTATCTCGTTTGCATTTTGGTTCTCGTGAATCAAATCGTGCCCGCGAATGGCAGGATACTTGCCGGTAATTTGATATACCGTTTCAATCTCATTAATCCCCCAGGGAGCCCACATCTGACCCGATAAGGTTTTTTTTCCATACATGTCGAACATAAAATTCAACAGGGCTTTTGCCTCGGGCGAGGCATTCTTGGTTACGGGTATAGCGGCATTCAACTGCCCCTTCTTACTGATGAATGTGGCAAACGAAGCAGGAGGCAGCTTTACTACTACGCTACCGTTAACAACGCTGACTTCCTGCACTTTTTCCATACCCCTGTTTTCGTCGGTTACATAGACATCGAAGGCAGAAACCCCTTGTGGAATACCCTTGATGGTAGTTTCTCTTTCGGCACCATTGTTTACCATATGAATGGCATATTCGCCACGGGCAATGTTGCCAAACGATGCACAATTAATCTCCTCTTTATTGCAAGCCGTGGGGAGTGAGAATGCATTCTCGGGGGTTGAAGCCAGTTGTTTTACATTCCAAAACCGCCGTGTAGGTGCCAGGGCGCCTTGTGTCCCATAAATCCCATCTCCCTTCAGCAGCGAATAATCGGATGTCAATTGCCACTGCAGTATAGATAGGGGCTGACAAACCGCACAGAGGCGCACATAGAGATTTATCTCGTAAAGGGCAAAGGTCTGTTCGTAGAATATCTGGGCATAACTATGGGCGGCAGCATCGGTACTCCCCTCGCCAATAATCAGCGGCACATTCAGTTGCTGAGCTGCTCCGGCCCATTTTTTTAATGTGGCATCGTCGCATCCTCTCCATGAGTGAAAAGAGACAGCCCCAATATATTTGTGCGTTTCAGGGTTGTTCATTGCAGGAAGGATAAAGTCGAAAGTGGTAGCATCGGAGTTATCGCCCAATAACATTCGTGTTGCCAATCCGCGCGAGGCCATGTAGGCGCCAAAGCCTTTGATAAAATCGGCATGCTCCTGAGGCGTATGAAAAACATTGATACCCAAATCCGACTCGTTAAACGAAAACATATCCGCCTCAACGCCATAGTTTTGTTTCAGATAAACCAAATAATCGGCAATCGATTTGTAAATCTGATCCCTCTTTTGGCTATTCAGGGCATATCCCGACCGATACATGCCCGGATCGCGCCGATCGCGCTGAATGGCCCATGCGGGTGCTTGCCAGTCGCTGACAATCACCGGCATCCCCAACTTGGCCAACTTCTGAGCCATCAACATAGATTTGTGGACATGATCGTTGAGTTTACCTGATTTGGCTTCTGCTATAGGATCGGTATTTTCGTTGGGATGCCACAGCTGCCAGGGCATCTCTACACGGCCATAAGCAACCCGCATATTGTCGAGACAATAGTCAATAACCTGAGGGTCGGCCTTAGGATTTTGCAATCGGAAGTTTCCGCCAAACCCCACAAACAGTCTGCCCGGACTATTCGCATCGATGGTTATTAGGGCAGGCGAGTGGTCTATCTGGCCCGATGCGGTAATTACAATCTCTTTTTGAACGGTTTTATTCTTTACCAACTTAGGCCCCATGAGCAATACTAAAACCTGAACCCCTGAATCGTCGGGCAATTTGCGAAGAATGATCTGCGACTTGGCATCAAAGCCCAGCTCTATCTGCCGCTTTTCCGATTCAATTCGGAGGCTGGTTACGGAGTAGCTTTTATCCGACAGATCAGATACTTGCAGTGTTTTTGAACCGTTTAAGCGAAAAGTGGCGTTTGCATAGTAGCGGGCAGGAAGGTCCATACAGAAATATACCCCTTGAAGGGTGGTGTCGGCTTTTGCAGTGGCACTCAAGCTGACTTTTGCAGAGCCTCTGCCATTTTCCTTCACCTGCTGTGCAAACTGCACTCCACCCAGGTCGGTTTGTACGGATTGGGTATCGCCTTCGCGCTGATATCGGGGCCTTTGCCTCTCTTTTCCGGTGGCATTGACGTTAGTCCAATTGCTTCCAGCCACCATAAGGCTGGTTTCGAACTCCATTAGTTGCCCCTCTACACGAATTCCGGTCAGATTGCCCCAGGCCATCACCTCGGTTTGGGCCTTCGAAGGCTGCGAAAGCCCCAGAATGAATACGATACATGATAAAATTACGGTTGTTCTCATTATTTGATAGATAGTTTAAATGCGTGGAAGGGTAACGTATCTCTTCGTGGCCTTGAAAAAAGCAGTTTTATCGATTTTAAGATCAAAAACCGGAGATTTTCAGCCATTCGTAAAATCGATCAATCCAGGAGTTGACGGGCATATTTCCCGGCACTAAACCGAAACCGTGTCCTCCTTTGGAGTACATGTGCAGTTCGGCCGATTTCCCGGCAGCTCTCCAGGCTTTGTACAGATCAGGACTGCCCGCAGCAATCCGGTCGTCGGCTGCACCAACAATAAAAAGAGAGGGCGCATCGGCCGGAACTTCCGATCCGTTTAGGCTTCCTCCATAAATAGGCGCAGCAAAATTGGGTTGCTTACCCGGTTTAGAATTCGTAATGACATGCATTGTAAGAAAAGCACCGGCCGAAAAGCCCATGATTCCAACCTTAGTCGTATCAATACCAAACTCTTTTGCGTGCTCACGAACATACTCTATGGCCCTGATTCCGTCCTCGCCACAAAGAGTCCTGATATTGGGATACGATTTTGCGGATGCGGCGTCTGTATTGGCATCTTCCGTGCGGTTTACTCGATATTTCAGTACGAATGCCGTTACCCCATTTTTAGCCAGCCATTTAGCGATTAGCGTACCCTCTTTGTCGAATTCCAGGTAAGTCCAGCCGCCCCCGGGGCAAACAATTACCGCTGTTCCGGTTGCCAGGCTCTTTTCCGGCGAAAAGAGCACAAGGGTGGGATCTACTACATTACGTACTCCTCTTAAGGGAGCCATAGAGGTAACAAACTCTGATTCTTTGTATTGCCAATCTTCCGATCCGGGAGCTTTTCCCGGGTACAGCGAAATAACTTGTTGCGAAAAGCCGGCAACTGTTTGAAAAAGTAAACAACCCAAAAGAACGGTTTTACAGCAACTCCGAATGATTTTTGATCTATTCACCTGGATTTTCATCCGAACAAAATTGATTTTTAAAGGTCGGATGGAGCTCGCATGTTGATTTTTTTCATGCCAGTTTGCGTTTTGAGAATAACATGCTCGGTTCATTTTCTGTGATTTTACATGATTGTTAATGCGCATATAATGAATGACTCTAA
>CAYGID010000018.1:0-33746 GCA_964349835.1 uncultured Bacteroidales bacterium
AGCCCTCCTTTTTTTGTGCCCTGCGGCCCCAAAATAATGGAGGGCTCTCTTGCAGTGCTCTAGTGCTCTAGAGCTCTTCATTCACCATTAACCATTCAATTGTACTCTATCAGGTAGTAAATTGCCTTTGTTTGTGCGCCATCCAGGTGGATCCAGCCCGCTTCAGGCGAGAGTGTCCGATTGGTTTTCTTTCCGGAGTGATCTAAAATGGTGATTTTGGGTTGTGTTTTGCGGTCGATTTTCATTGAAAGGTTCACCGGTTCGAGTAGCACCGGCGCATCTCCCCGTGCCACCAATTCGCTGCGGTCGTCGTTGAACCTCATTCCGCTGTTCTGTGCCCGGGCAATGGTGGTAACCAGTATTTTTTGGGCATCGGCAATCCCTTTCTCTTTTTCGAGACTGGTAATGAGAATCACGGCGAATTCGTTTTGGGTTGTCAGGGTAAGATTGCCCAACTGCTGTGGTTGTTTGTCGGAGAAGCCCACAAATCCTTTTGTGGCGTCTGTGTTGATGGTAAAGTAGCCCTTCCCTTTTTCGCTCCATTTCAGTTGGCCTGTGGTGGAACTCATCACGGAATCTTTCCAAAACGACTCATATCCCTTGAGAAACTCCATCTTGTTTTCGTCGCTGAAGCTTAGCACCACCTTTCCGGCAGCCATTAATTGAAGGGGAAAGGATCCTTCCATCACTTTTCGGTCGAAATCCTGCTTCACCGATTCATTCAATGGAGTGGCGCCTTTCAGCACAGACTCCAAACTCACTTTTCGGTTGACCACCGTTTTGCCCTCCTGCACATCGCCGCGGTAAATCATTCGGGCTAATGCAGGGTACAAGGCCATTTGCGTAGGCGAAGTGGCGTTGTAGATTCCGCCGCCTCTTCCAGAGTGTATGGTGGGTTGGTAGCCAGGAATATCGGTGGCAAACACGTAAGAGGCATCCCAGCCCTGAAGCCCCAGTCCGTAAACAGCAACAATCGGCGAACTTTCGGCTGTCCATTCGTTCGGAATCAGGCTCATCCACTCAGAAAAAGCAAAGGGTCGGTTGCTCACCTGTTGTAAGCCCGAACCGAATAATCCCGAGCCAATCTTCGATACCATCGGCGTATTGTCGAATTTCCCCGGAGCCAGACTGTGACCTGTTCCACCGCCAAAATAGTTGTGGCGGTCTATGATCCCGATTTCGGCATCGGTATGGAGGTTGAGCAGATGGGCCAATCCGGTTCCGGCCTGCCAACAACTTCCTACCAGCGGACCTTTGTAACCGGTTTCGCGAATAGCCAGTTCAAACCTTTTGTAGAATTTCATCTGCTCTTCGTACAGAAATCGGGCTTTGTCGAGAATGTGCTGTTTCACCTGGCGTTTTTCTTTCAAAGCCTGTTCGTATTCCCAGCCAAACAGCCCGTGATTGGGCTGCGGATAGACATTTTCGGCTGCAATACTCTCTCCCGTTGGCAACCCCTCGTTGTTCCAAGCTTCGCGCAGCTTTTCGTCGGTACCGTATTTGGCTTTCAGCCACTGGCTGAACTTTCGGCAAAGCATTTTTCGGTAGGTGGGTGTTTGCTTCAACGACTCTTCGATGGCTCCCCAGAATATATCATCTTCGTTCTGAAATTCGATAAAGCTTAAGGCGGGGTCGTGGGCATATTTCAGACCGGTGTGCGGGTTGACGTGGTTGAGCATGTTTACCGTCAGTTCGATATTGAGAGCTTGAAGGTCTTCGGCAAAGTTTACCAGCGCAGAGGTGGTTCCATTGAGGTGCGACCAAGGGAATTTGGTGGCGGCCAGTTCACTGTAAGCCGCGATCCGGGCGCTGTCGGCCTTCATTACTTTGTGTCCGTAAATATGCGACCAACCGTAATATATTCCCTTGTTTCGCAGTTCGTTACACAGGAAGTCAAAGTTTTTCCAGCGGTCGTCGGTAATCACTGTAGAATGGATTCCGTCGGTGGCTCCCCAGGTAAATTTGTGAAAGCGCACGCCGTTAAAGCCGAAACGCGACAGGAAGTTTCCCCATTTTACCGCTTCTTCGGGTTTCATAAATGGGAGATTGCTGCAGATATTGGTTCCCCAGAAAGTTACCGGCGTGCCGTTTTCAAATTGCAGACGGTCGCCTTTTATTTGCACAAATCCATGTTTTCCGGCCGGTTTATCAAGCCAGTCGGCCATGTCGGTCAGAGCGCCCGAAGGCTCATTTTCAGGAGTAAATACAAACCACTCTTTCTGTTCTTGTGCGTTCGATGACCATGCAAACGCTGCGCACAGTACGATGAGTACAAGGAGTTTCTTGGACATAGTTGTGTGATGTATAATGTGTGATGTGTGATGTGTGATGCTCAGCCTGATTGCTGCGCTGCCAGTAAAGATAGCAATCTGGGCGAAAATTCCTATTCGGATCCATCTGGCCATGGGTGATGCTCTTTTACGTACTCCGTGCCCGTGGGCATGTTGTAGTAACTGTTATGGCTCATTTTCAACATGGATTGAGCTCATAAACGGTTCGTATTGAGCTCAAAAAGTGTTTCGTATTGAGCTCAAAAAATTTATTCGAGCTACAACATCGGGCAAGCTCACATGGCAAGCAGCCGCATGGAAAAAAGTCGGCGGCCACCCCGGAACCCTCACCGGGGAGGCCGTTTGCCGGCAGAAGCCGGACTCCGACAATTTGTTATATCTGTGTCGACTGTCGACTGTTAATTTCCAACAATCCACTATAAACTGTCGACTGTTAATTAGCAACAATCCACTATCAACTGTTAATTTCCAACAATCCACTATCCACTGTCAACTGTCAATTACCAACAGTCCATTATCAACTGTTCTATTCGGTTCCTTCGATGGTGACAATGGTGCCGTCGGGTTTGTATTCCATCTCAACCACTTTCATGCTGCGCAGCCATGTTTTTCCTCCGGAGGGGACGCTGTCGTGGTGAAACAGGTACCATTTGCCTTTGAATTCAACAATGGCGTGATGTGTTGTCCAGCCTACCACCGGGGTGAGGATTACTCCTTTGTAAGTAAAGGGTCCGTATGGGCTGTCGCCTATTGCGTAGCAGAGTTTGTGGGTGTTCCCTGTTGAATAGGAGAAGTAGTATTTGCCTTGGTAGGTATGCATCCAGGAGGCCTCAAAGAAGCGTCGTTCTTGGTCGCCTGCCTTCAGGGGTACGCCGTTTTCGTCTAAAATGACTACGCCACGAGGCTCCTCGGCAAACGAAAGCATATCATCGCTTAAGCGGGCTACCCGCGGAGGCAGGGCCGGCTCATTGTCGGCAGGTTCTGATTCGGGTTCAACAGGTTTGTTGTCGCGATAGCGTTGCAGTTGTCCGCCCCATAACCCTCCGAAGTAGATGTAGTGGTTTCCGTCGGGGTCGGGGAATACGCAAGGGTCTATGGAGTAACTTCCCTCCATGGGAGCCTCTTGGGGCACAAAGGGCCCTTCGGGTCGGGAGCTGATGGCTATTCCGAGGCGAAATGTGTCGGTTTTGTCTTTTAAAGGGAAGTAGAGGTAATATTTCCCCTCTTTAAAGGCGCAGTCGCAATCCCACAGTTGCCTGCCTGCCCAGGCTATATCTTTTACGTCGAGCGCCACGCCATGGTCGGTTACCTCTCCGTCGATGCAATCCATAGAGAAAACATGGTAGTCGCGCATATCGAAATGGTCGCCGAGGTCGTTTTCGGGAATCCCCGATTCAATATCGTGCGAGGGATAGATGTACAATCGCCCTTCGAAGAGATGCACAGCCGGGTCGGCGGTATACATGTGGTCAACTAAATATCTGGGCTTCTTCATCTCTCTTAGTATAGTGTTATGTTTCTTCATCCTCTTCCCGCTGTGGGCAACATCCTCGTTGCCCACAGCGGAAGGAGGTTAAAGATTTGATTTATTGTTGTTTGATTGCCTCTTCGATGATCTTTTGTACTACGGGTTTCGGCTGGAATTTGCGATCAATCAGCAGAGGATAGTCGGTGCGACCGGGGATAGGCCAGCCGTTTTTCCACGATTGTCCGTCGTCGACGCCCCAAAGGGTTACCCGGGTAATTTTGTCGCTATGTTTCAAGAAGAGTTTAAAGAAGTCGACGTAGCGCTGCTCAAACACCTTGTTAATAGAGTCGGGAAGACCGTTTACGTAAGGGTTCGAGGGGTCAACGCCACTCGTGCTGCCCGAGACATCGGCTCCGGTGTTACGGTTCGAAGGCAGAACGGAGATTTCCATTTCGGTGATCATCACCTTGACGCCAAGAGCGGCAAAGTCGTTGATGGTCTGTTCGTACTCTTCGATAGTGGGAAAATCGAGTCCAACGTGGCACTGTTCGCCCACGGCATCAATTTTAACCCCCTGCTCAATCAGTTTCTTAACCATAGCCACGGCACCCTTCCGTTTGGCCGGGTTGAAGAGAGAGTAGTCGTTGTAGTAGAGTTCGGCAGCGGGATCAGCCTCGTGGGCAAACTGAAAGGCCAGTTTGATGTAATCTTCGCCAATAATCTGGAGGAATTTGCTTCTTCGTAACGATCCGTCGCGGTCGTCGATCACTTCGTTGATAACATCCCACCCTTTGATCTTGCCTTTATAGCGTCCAACCACGGTGTAGATGTGCTTTTTCATTCTTTCAATTAACACCTCACGCGATACATCCTTGCCCTCAGCATCTCTAAAGAACCAGGAGGGTGTTTGCGAATGCCAAACCAGGGTATGGCCTGTAATGTGCATCTTGTTTTGTACGCCAAACTCTACAAATTTATCGGAAAGAGAGAAATCGAACTCGCCTTCTCTGGGTTGAATGGGTCCGCTTTTCATGCAGTTTTCGGCCACAATTGCATTAAACTGCGACTTGATAACACGGACGGCTGCAGTGTCTCTCCCTTCAATTTGGGGGGCGCTCATGGCGGTTCCGACAACAAATTTGCCGGCAAAGGCATCCTTTAGGGTGCGTGGCTGGGCAGAGGCCGGCAGTGGGCAGAGTCCTGCCGAGAGCACTACGGAAACGGAGGCCAGAATAGAAAATAGCTGTTTTTTCATGAAAAATCGGGTATAGGGTGAGTTATAAGGATTAGTTTGAGCTCCGTCGGGCAGCCAGATCTCTCTGGATTTCCATCTCTTTTTGTTTGTTGATTCCGTAAAAGAAGAGGCAGGCCACGCTCACACAGAAGGTGAGGGTTGGATAGACACTCAGCGAAAGTTTAATGCCATGAATCACTTCGGGCGATTGTACCGAGAGTTGTTCGTTATAGCCGTAAATGGCCAGCAATCCTGCCACCAGGGCCCCTCCGATACTTAGCCCGGCCTTTAAGCCGAAGATCATGGCCGAGAAGATGATGGCGGTAGCTCTCCGGTTGTTTTTCCATTCCGAATAGTCGGCTACATCGGCAATCATGGCCCAGAGAAGGGGGGTTGATATCCCGTAAAAGAAGCCGTGTGCCAACTGGCTCAGAAATACCCATGCAACGGCCTGAGGCGAATAGAAGTAGAAAAGCAGCAGGCAGAGCGCAGATAGAAACAGGCTGGTTCCAAAAACATTGCGCTTTCCGAATCGGTCGGCCAGCGACTTCGATACGGTGATTCCTACAATCATCATCAGAATTCCACCCGCATTGAAGAGACTGAAGCCCGAAGAGGGGGCATCCTGCGGCCAGGAGAAGCCGTGCATTCCCATTCCTGTGAAGAACCCATCGACACCTTCGATAAATCGGTTGAATCCGACGTCGTTGAGAAAGCTGGCCAGATGGGGTTCGCTCAAATAGTTATTAAAGTAGTAGACGTACATTCCCCCTTTTAGCGAAAGGGTTATGAAAATAAAGACGGTAAGCACCAGCATGGCAATCCATGGCTTGTTTCTGAACAGATCGGAAATATCCTCCTTAACGCTCGATTGCTGACCGGGTGTTGGAACAATACGTTCTTTGGTAGTTAAGAAGGTGATAACAAAACAGACGATACCTGTGAGGGCAAAGAATGTCATAACGGTTTCGAAGCCCTTTGTTTTGTCGCCGTCGCCCAGGATCAGTACCAGGGGCAATAGCAATCCCTGCACGATGAACTGGGCAATCATTACCGCCACAAACCGGTACGAAGAGAGGCTGTTTCGTTCGGCCATATTCCCGGTGATGACACCGCTCAGCGAGGCGTAGGGCAGGTTGTTGGCCGAATAGACAATTACCAACAGGATGTAGGTAATGAGCGCATAGGCCACTTTCCCATTGGGTCCGAAGTCGGGCGTGCTGAATGCCAGCATGGCAATAATTCCAAAGGGGAGGGCTGTCCAGAGGATCCAGGGGCGAAATTTGCCCCAGCGGGTTACGGTGCGGTCGGCGATAATTCCCATGACCGGGTTGAAGAAGGCGCCAATCATTCCTCCGGCAAAGATGATAGCCGATGCGGTAGCCGGAGGAATGACGTATACATCGGTGTAAAAGAAGGCCAGAAAGGTCATCAGGGTTTGGAAGATCAGGTTGGCGGCAAGATCTCCCAGGCTGTACCCAATCTTTTCGAGGACCGGGATTTTTTGGGAAGAGGGCTCCATGAGGGTAGTAGAGATTTGGTGTGTGACTTCTGTAGCATAAAGATAGTAGGTGTATAGCCGCTCTTTTTGTAATTTTGGATAATCCATTTCTAATTTTGGGTTATTTTGTATCTCTCATGCATATGCTTAAAGACGGTGTCATTCTTCTGATACATGTGCCCCAAGGCCCCAATCTTTCTACATTTATCCCATATTTGAAATTGTGTGTCTATAATTGAAAAAAAGTGCCTCTGAGCGCAGTTACTTTTACGTTAGGATGTAACCAAATAACTCATGCCATGAATAATATCTGCCGAATTGCTCTCATGTTTCTTGTTTTCGGGCTCTGCAGCCCCAGCGCTTTTTCTCAATCGTCTGCGAAACTGCCTCCCGAAGGGTTCGATACGGCTCGTGCCGGAATTGCAAAAGGAAAAATCGATTCCCTTGTTTATCCTTCGGCCACGGTGGGTTCCCAAAGAAAGGTTCTAGTCTATACTCCCCCCGCCTACTCGCCCGATAAGGAGTATCCTGTGCTCTACTTATTGCATGGCATTGGTGGCGACGAAAAGGAGTGGCTTAATGGCGGGCGGCCCGATGTGCTGTTCGATAATCTCTATGCCGACAAAAAAGCCGAACCGATGATTGTGGTGATGCCTAACGGCCGTGCTATGAAAGACGACGGAGCTTCGGGTAATATTATGGCTTCGGATAAGGTACAAGCCTTTGCCACCTTCGAGAACGATTTGATTCAGGATTTGATTCCCTACATCGAGAAGAACTATAAGGTTAAAAAGGGATACGAAAACCGCGCCTTGGCAGGCTTGTCGATGGGAGGCGGGCAGTCGCTTAATTTTGGTTTGGGACATCTTGATCTGTTTGCCTGGGTAGGCGGTTTCTCTTCGGCTCCCAATACCAAGGCTCCGGCGGCGCTTCTGCCCGATCCGGCAAAGGCAATACAGCAGTTAAAATTGCTTTGGTTATCGTGCGGCGATAAAGACGGATTGCTTAATGTGAGTCAGAGAACTCATAATTATTTGGATACCAATAAGGTTCCCCATATCTATCACGTGATTCCCGGGGGTGGACACGACTTCAAGGTGTGGAAGAGCAGTTTGTACCATTTTGCGCAGTTGCTGTTTAAACCGGTTAACGCGGCTACACTTGCTGCCTATAGCACGGATAATAACTAGTGCTCTGGTGCTCTGGTGCTCTAGAGCTCTAATGCTCTGGTATTCTGATAATAACCACTTGTAATTTACATAAACATGATGTATTGTTCGAAGGTTTTTAACGGGTTGTGGATGTCCCGTGTTGTTATGGCGGCGCTGTTGGCGTTGTTTATGAATTGTTCGGTTGTTTCGGGTCGTACGTTGTTGCCCGCTTCTGCCTCCGGAGCAGAGGTGTTGCCGGAATGGCCTGCTAATGTGACGTACCGGAATCTCTTTCTGGAGTTGGGATATAGTGCCGGCGATATTCAGAAGAAACTCGATAAGGCCTATTCCGATCTGTTTGAAGGAGCCAACCGCATCTATTTTGAAGTGGGCGATTCGATGGGCTATGTTTCGGATCTCAAGAACCGAGATGTGCGTACCGAAGGGATGTCGTACGGTATGATGGTTGCCGTTCAACTCAATAAAAAGGAGGTTTTCGATCGGTTGTGGCGTTATTCGAAGTTCTATCTTCAGCATCAGGAAGGACCCCGGGAGGGCTATTTTGCCTGGAGTTTCAACCCGGCTACCTTGAAGAGGAACTCCCAGGGGAGTGCTTCCGACGGCGAGTTGTATTACATTACGAGTCTGCTCTTTGCCTCTAACCTTTGGGGGAATGATACAGGAGTCGACTACTATGGCGAGGCCCGGAGAATTCTGGATGCCATGTGGAAAAAGGATGGCACCGGAAACATCTACCCTTTAATTAATCTGGAGAGTAAGCAGATCTCTTTTGTGCCCGAAGGTTCAAATTATAATTGGACCGATCCTTCGTACCATCTGCCCTCTTTTTACGAGGTGTGGGCTGCCTATGCCAAGGATGGTCATGAGCAATTTTATCTCGCCTGTGCCGATACTTCGCGGGTTTTCCTGAAAAGGGCATGCCATCCGGTCACCGGATTGAATACCGATTATACTGAGTTTAGCGGGGCGCCCCACTCTACTTCCTGGATGCCGGCCGCTTTCCGTTACGATTCGTGGCGGGTTCCTATGAACATTGCCATGGATTATATTTGGTGTGGCAAGGATAAGATGTGGCAGGAGTCGTACGGAAAAAAAATCAGGGGATTTCTCTTTTCTCAGGGAATAGAGACTTTTGTAGATCAGTATAATCCCGATGGTACAACGCCCGAATTTATTCTCCAGGCCGGAGGCTTCCGGAAGTTGCGCCACTCTATAGGGTTAAAAGCCACTGCTGCCACCACCTGTCTGATGGGAAACGATGAAAAGGGGTACGATTTTGTGAGATCGCTCTGGAATGCGAAGCTTGAGCCTTATGAAGACGGCTATTTTGACCCCTATTATGATGGATTGCTCTATCTCTTCAGTTTGATGCATTTGAGTGGAAAGTATCAGATTATTGCTCCTGTAGCACCTGTAGTTGCTACGCCTTCGGCTCCTGATCCCGATTTCCACATTTACCTCTGTTTGGGTCAATCGAATATGGAGGGAAATGCACGCATTCAACCACAAGATTTGGAGGGAGTAGATCCTCGTTTCAAGGTATTGTCGGTGGTGGATTGTTCACAGGCAAACCGTAAAGCGGGCAACTGGTATACGGCCCTGCCCCCTCTCTGTCGTTGTGGTACCGGCTTAACGCCTGCCGACTATTTTGGACGTTCATTGGTATCGGCTTTACCGGCCCGCGTTAAGGTGGGTGTGGTGATGGTTGCTATTGGCGGATGCAAGATTGAACTCTTTAATAAAGCTGAGGCGGCCTCGTATATGACCACCGCACCCGGATGGATGAAGGGGATGATTGCCGAGTATGGCGGCAATCCCTACGCTCGTCTGGTGGCTATGGCTAAGGAGGCGCAGAAGGCGGGGGTGATTAAGGGGATTCTGCTGCATCAGGGTGAGTCTAACACCAACGATAGTCTGTGGCTCTCGAAGGTAAGTCTGATGTACCATCAATTGTTGGTAGATCTGCAGCTCGATGCTACTAAGGTGCCTTTGCTGGCCGGCGAGGTGGTGAATGCCGACCAGGGCGGTGTTTGTGCCGGAATGAATGGCATTATTGCGAAACTGCCCGAAGTTATTCCTACCGCTTACGTAATATCTTCGAAGGGTTGTGCCGCGGCTCCCGACCATCTCCATTTTAACGCCGATGGCTATCGAATGCTTGGAAAACGTTACGCCGAACGTATGCTTTCCCTTTTGGACCTTTAGGCCGACTTGTTTGAATACACACTTTTATCTCTGAATACAAACTTTCTTACCTGTATAAAACTATTCCCATGAAGAGATCACTTTTGTTAGTTCTGTTATTGGCTCTCCCTCTTTTGCCGACCCCTGCCGGGGCTCAGGAGAATAAGGCGAAAAACCCCGTTATTTTTGCCGATGTACCCGATATGTCGATGATACGTGTGGGCAAAACCTACTACATGTCGAGTACTACGATGCACATGAACCCGGGTGTCCCCATCATGAAGTCGACCGACTTGGTGAACTGGGAGATGCTTCGATATGGCTACGAAACCTTAGGTGATATTGACGAGACCACCCTCAGTAACGGCAAGAATACCTATGGCCGCGGCTCATGGGCCAGTTGTATCCGTTACCACAATGGCCTCTATTATGTGGCAACATTTGCCCAGACAACGGGTAAAACCTACATCTATAGCACAAAGGATATTGAGAAGGGACCCTGGAAGGAGATTTCGTTCAGACCTGCCTATCACGATCTTACTCTCTTTTTCGACGACGACGGAAAGGCCTATATGATTTATGCCGCCGGACGACTTCGTATTGTGGAGTTGAAGCCAGACCTTTCTGGGGTTGTAGAAGGTTCGGATAAGGTGTTGATAGAGAATGCCAGTGCGCCGGCCGGTACCAGGATTAATCTCGGTGCCGAGGGTTCGCAGCTTTTCAAGAAGGACGGTAAATACTATCTCTATAATATTACCTGGCCCTCCGGCGGTATGCGTACGGTGTTGGTACACAGAGCCGATAATATTATGGGGCCTTGGGAAGGAAAGTTGGTGTTCCAGGATTTGGGGGTAGCGCAGGGAGGTATGATTGATACCCCCGACGGAAGATGGTTTGCCTATCTTTTCCGTGATTACGGTTCCGTTGGACGTATTCCGTACCTGGTTCCCATGACTTGGGAAGATGGTTGGCCTGTAATCGGCGTGAACGGGAAGGTTCCCGAAACCCTTGATCTTCCTGCCAGTAAGGGTTTGAGTCCCGGTATTGTGGCCTCCGACGAGTTTAGCCGCAAGAAAAAGGATGCGGCATTGCCTCTGGTTTGGCAGTGGAATCACAATCCCGATAACAGTTTTTGGTCGGTAACGGCGCGCAAAGGATTTTTGCGCCTGACCACGGGGCGGGTTGATACCCTCTTTGTTGCGGCCCGGAATACGCTGACGCAACGTACTTTTGGTCCCGTTTCGTCGGGTTGGGTCAGTATCGACGTGTCGAATATGAAGGAGGGCGATTTTGCAGGCCTTGCTCTTTTACAGAGGAAATTCGGACAGGTTGGGGTGAAATTCGAGAATGGTGCAAAAAAAATAGTGATGGTGAGCGGAGAGGGAAGAGTCCCCGCAGAGGTGGAGAGCCTGCCCCTTACGCAGACTACGCTCTATTTGAAAGCCGAATGCGATTTCCGCGAGAGAGCCGATGTGGGTCGTTTCTTTTACAGCCTTGATGGCAAATCGTGGACAGCCATAGGCAAGCAGATTAAGATGGAGTACAGCATGCCCCACTTTATGGGTTACCGTTTTGCTCTCTATAACTACGGATCGAAAACCACCGGTGGTTTTGTGGATTTCGACTTTTTCAGGATTGGTAATGAGATCTCATTTAATAACTAACAGACCTACTATACGATGAAGCAGTTTCTTTTTGTGTTGTTGTTTTGCCTCGCTCCCGCGGCTCTTTTTGGCTTGGAGAAGCAGGTGGCAGGACCCGACGGAAAGTTGGTTGTGACCCTCTCCGACGAGGGGGGCCTTCCTACCTATCGGGTTAGCTTCAATGGCAAACCCTTTTTGTTGAAATCGCCGCTGGGTTTAAAGAGCAATGTGGGCGATTTTTCGCAGGAGTTGGTCATGAAAGAGGAGGTGGCTCTGAACCCTATCGACGAGAGCTACGAAGTACCCAATTTTAAGAAGAGCAAGGTGCACTATGTGGCTAATGAGGCCGTCTTCGCCTTCCAAAAGGGGGATCGTGCTGCCATCGATATTATCGTGCGAGTAAGCAATAATGATATAGCCATTAAGTATAAAGTCTATCCTCAGCGCGACCGTCGTTCGTGTGTGATTGATGCGGAAGCCACCGGTTTCGTTTTTCCCGAAGGATCTACCACTTTTCTCTGTCCGCAGAGTAGACCTATGGGTGGTTTTGCCCGGACAACTCCCAGTTATGAGACCGGTTATGCGGTTGATGCCCCGATGGGTCAGAACGGAATGGGTGAGGGGTACTCTTTTCCCTGTCTCTTTAAGGTTGGCGACGCCGGATGGGTCTTGATTTCCGAAACCGGTGTCGACAGTCGTTACTGTGCCAGCCGTTTGATGGGCGGGAATGGGGCGCTCTATACCATTGGGTTTCCGCAGCCCGGAGAGAATAATGGAAACGGGACTGTTGCACCGGGCATTCCGCTGCCGGGCGAAACGCCCTGGCGTACCATTACTGTGGGCGAAACCCTAACTCCGATTGTGGAGAGTACGGTTGCCCTCGATGTGGTAAAACCCCTTTACGAGGCATCGCAGAGCTATCGTTTTGGCAAAGGCAGTTGGAGTTGGATTATAGGTATGGATGGCAGTACCGTCTTTCCCGAACAGAAACGCTATGTCGATTTCAGTGCCGCGATGGGGTTTGAATCGGTGTTGGTCGATGCTTTGTGGGATACCCAGATTGGACGCGATAAGATTGCCGAGCTAGCTAAATATGCGGCAGAGAAGAATGTGGCGCTCTACTTGTGGTATAATTCTAACGGATATTGGAATGATGCGCCCCAGGGACCGAGGGGAATTATGGATAACGTTGTGATCCGTCGGAAAGAGATGGCCTGGATGAAGAGCATTGGAATTCGCGGTATTAAGGTCGATTTCTTTGGCGGTGATAAGCAGGTTACGATGGAGATGTATGAGGATATATTGTACGATGCCAACGATTATGGTCTTTTGGTTGTTTTTCATGGCTGTACCCTTCCGCGCGGATGGGAAAGGATGTTCCCCAACTTTGGGTCGTCCGAGGCAGTGCTAGCCAGCGAAAACCTCTCATTCTCCCAGCGGAGTTGCGATTTGGAGGCCTTTAATGCCACTCTCCATCCGTTTATTCGAAATGCCGTGGGAAGTATGGATTTCGGAGGCAGCGCCCTGAATAACTTCTACAATGCAAGAAATACTGCAGGTCGGGGTTCCAAGCGGGTGACCTCCGATGTATATGCATTGGCTACGGCTGTGTTGTTTCAGAGTGGTGTTCAGCATTTTGCTCTGGCTCCTAACAATCTGACAGATGCCACTGCCTGGGCAATCGATTTTATGAAAGAGGTTCCTGCGCTGTGGGATGAGGTCCGTTTTCTTGACGGCTATCCCGGAAAGTATGTGCTGCTGGCCCGTCGCAAGGGTAACCACTGGTATGTGGCCGGTGTGAATGCACAAAAGGAGACATTGAAACTGACGGTGAAACTTCCGATGATTCCTGCCGGCGAAACATATCGTCTTTATTCGGACGATGAGCAGTTAAAGGGAACGCTTGCCGAGAAGAAGATGGCCAAAAGTCAGGAAGTAGAGATTTCCATGCCCTGCAACGGGGGGGTATTGGCGGTCTACTAACCGCAATGCCATAACTTTTAACCGCAATGCAGCTACTATAACCTACAAATTTCTATGCCTGTTATGAAAAACCCGAATAGCCTGTTGTTAGCACTCCTGTTGTGCTGTGTAACGCCTCTTTTTGCCCAAAATCCCTTTATCGGGGGGCAGTTTACTGCCGATCCCACGGCCAGGGTGTTTAACGGGAAGATGTATGTCTATCCGTCGCACGATATTCCTACTCCGCCCACTAAGCCGGGAAGGAAAGATTGGTTTTGCATGGAGGATTATCATGTTTTTTCGTCGAAGAATCTTACCGATTGGCACGACCACGGTGTGATTGTTACCCAATCGCAGGTAGCATGGGTAGACTCAACTTCCTACTCAATGTGGGCACCCGATTGTGTAGAGAAGGGGGGAAAGTACTATTTCTATTTCCCTGCCAATATAAATCCTGCTTTGGGTCGCGGTTTTGGGGTAGGCGTCGGAATCGCCGATTCGCCTGAGGGCCCTTTCCGCTTTGAAAAGAGCCCGATACAGGGGATTAGCGGGATTGATCCCTGTGTGTTGATCGATAAAGATGGACAGGCATACATCTATTGGTCGGGGCGGGGTTTATCGATGGCAAAGCTCAAGGATAATATGCTTGAGTTAGCCTCCGAGCCCGTTTCGATCGAAGGGTTGCCCGACGGGTTTAAAGAGGGCCCGTTTGTATTTGAACGCAACGGGAAGTATTACCTAACCTATCCGCACGTGCGCAACAATACAGAAGAGCTGGCGTATAGCGTGGGCGACAGTCCCATGGGACCCTTTACCTATGCAGGTGTGATTATGGATGAGTCGCCGGTGGGTTGTTGGACAAACCACCATTCGATTGTGGAGTATAACAAACAGTGGTATCTCTTTTATCACCATAACGACTATTCGCCTAAGTTCGATAAGAATCGCTCCGTACGTGTAGACTCGTTGTCCTTTGCCTCCGATGGAAAAATTGAGAAGGTGATACCTACGCTGAGAGGTGTGGGCGTTACGCTTGCTTCGGAGATGATTCAGCCCGACCGCTATTCGCAACTCAGCGAAAACGGTGCCTCCATTGCGCTTCACGACTCGGTACAAACTTTTGCCGGGTGGTATACCAAACTGGCAGCTTCGGGTGCATGGGTTCGGTATAATACCGTTGATTTTGGCTCGGAAAAATCTAAGAATGTTGAGATTTCGGCTCGCTCGTCCGAAGGGGGAGTGGTTCGGGTTTGTGCCGGATCGCCCGATGGCGAGGTGATTGCCGAGATTTCGATTCCAAAGAGTGCCGATTGGAAGCAAACCTCCGCTAAAGTAAGTAAGTTGCCCAAAGGAGTGCAGGATCTCTATATGGTAAATACCAAGGGCTCTGTCGAACTGGATTGGATCCGGTTTGCCCTTAAGTAGGAAGCCGCAGCACTGATTTCCCGTTTTTTATGCATTGCCCTAAGGCCGGTTGGGCTACCATCGGTTGCTATTCAGGCGCAATCTCTATTCTGCAAAGAATATGGGTTGCGCCTGTTGGCGCAAAAAGGGCTCTCTATTTTGCTGCTTTTTCTGAGAATGCAAACGATTATCTGTACTTTTACGCAAATGCTCTATCGCTTTAATGCAACAATGCTCTAATGCTCTAATGCTGCGCTTCGCGCGGGTGCTCTAGTGCATCGAAGCGCGTTCGCGCTTCAAGAGCTGCGCTTCGCGCGAAAAAGCAGTCGGACGTAAGTGGAGGAGCATTGCATTGACGTAGGGGTTGGCCGTTTGGATGAACTGCCTCTGAGACATTGGATAAGTTGGGCGGGGCCCCATCGCTCTCAAAGAGCGCTAAAAAGAGGAGCTGTTTGAGCGAAGCGAGTTCTCCTCTTTTAGCGAATGAGAGCGCGAATGGGTCGCAAAACTTATCATGTCTAAGAGGTAGTTACAGCCAATTAGGCAGGATAATTAATGGTGAATGGTTAATGGTGAATGCTGGCGCACGAGTGTAACAGTGATTTGAAAACTAGAGCATTGCAGTTTTGAGTGATGAGTGAGGATGTGCGAAAGGGATTAGTATGAGAAGGGTTGTTGTTGTGCTTGCATTGCTGTTGTTGGGGTGTGTAGTAAAAGCTACCCCGATTAAATTCCACAGCATTAACTCTGTGGCCGGCATCTCTATGCGGGTAATGAACTCTATTTGCGAGGATGATCAGGGGTTTATCTGGGCCTCTTCGAAAACGGGCATTTTGCGCCTCACCCACGAGGATTACCGTGTGTATAATCTTCCTTACGAAACAGCAGGAGTGCTGATAGTAAAGCTCTTATATGCCAATTCTACGCTCGCCGCCTACACCAATAACGGGCAGGTTTTTATCTATAATCCTGTTTTCGACCGCTTCGATTTGCTGGTGAACCTGAGCAAGGTGCTGAATCACTCCTATTTCGACCTCTATTCAATTCTTTCCGATACGCAGGGTACCTATTGGATTGCCCTCAGTAGCGGATTATACACCTACCGTTTGGGCACCCTCACCTTGGTAGAGCCTGTTTCGGGCAATAAGTATGCGGTTGCCAGGTATGATGATCGACACATGATTGTGGCCTCTTCGGAGGGGATCAGGCTTCTCGACATTCCCTCGTTGAAGGGCGAGTGGATTCATAAAATTGTAGGACTCGAACCCCTTTCGGTTTCGTCGGTCTATTACGACCGGAGCCGTAACCAGCTCTGGATGGGAACGCTGTCGAGCGGCCTGTTTTGTTACGATTTTGCATCGTCTGTTCTGCGGCCTCTGCTGAAAACAACCTTTCCCCGCCAGCCCGTTCTTGCCATCGAGGAGAATTCCGATTCCACCCTGTTGGTGGGGGTCGACGGGCAGGGATTATGGGAGGTGAGTGCCGATGGAAACAGGGTATGGAATGTGTACAAGGAGAGTGCCGACGATCCTTACTCTCTTCGGGGCAATGGGGTATACGACATTTATCGCGACCGTAATAACCGCGTCTGGATTTGCACCATCAGCGGAGGGGTTTCGTTTTTCGACCAAGGGTCACCCTTGGTGCAGCAGGTGGTACACCGTGCCGACCAACAGAACTCCCTGGTGAATAACGATGTGAATAGTATTTTGGAGGATCGTCGAGGCAACCTCTGGTTTGCCACCAACAACGGCATTAGCTGTTGGGATGTCGCCAACGACAGGTGGCGGAGTTTCTACAGCAATGAGCTCGAACAGGCACAGGTTTTTCTCGCGCTCTGTGAGGACGATCAAGGTAGAATCTGGGCCGGAAGTTACTCTTCGGGCGTATATCTGCTGGATCCGGATAGCGGCAGAGAGCTGGCCCATTACTCCCGAAACAACAGCCGTTTTGGGCCGGCAAGCGATTTTATCTTCGATATTTTCAAGGATAGCGAAGGCGATTTATGGATTGGAGGGGTCAACGGGGCATTTGTCTGCTATCTCGCCAAAGAGGAGCGTTTCAGGAGCTATTCGGTAGAACCTATCAGTTCGTTTGCGGAGTTGACACCGGGCCGTATCCTTTTGGGTTGTAGCTACGGGGTTTCGCTTCTGAACAAGGCGAGTGGTACCATCAGGCATCTATTGTCGGGTATTGCTGTTCAGGATATTCAGGTGCTCAATGATGAGATCTGGATATGCACCAGTGGCGATGGGTTGCTAAAGTATAACCCCGCCAACGGTTCTACTACCCGGTTTACCACACAGTCGGGACTTCCCTCGAATTTTATAAACAGCATTGTCTATGCCGACCCCTATTTGTGGCTGGGAACCGAAAGCGGACTCTGCCGCTTCGATCCCGTTGAGCAGTCGGCACTCACCTTTTCGTCGCTTTTCCCCTTGTCGGGGGTCTCTTTCAATAAATGCGCACAATCTACGTTGCGCAATGGCCAGCTGGGATGGGGTACCAGTCATGGCGCGCTCTTTTTTTTGCCCGACTCTCTGCGTGAGACCCCTTCGGCTGGCAAGATATTTTTGCAGGATCTCACCATCTCGGGTCGTTCTATTCGCGATACCTCACTGTTCCGATTAGATACGCCTATTGATAGCTTGCGCAGCATTCAGCTCAGATATTTTCAAAATACGGTGAATATTGAGCTGCTCCCCATGGGTGTTTTGGCGGGCTCAAAATTTTCGTGGATGCTGGAGGGTTTCGATAAGGAGTGGACGCCTCCTACCAGTAGCCGAATTATTACCTACACCAATATTCCCAGTGGCGATTTCGTGTTGCGAATCCGGTTGCTCGATAGCTCCTTGTCGCACCTCCTGAGCGAACGCTCCCTTTCCATCCGGTTGGTTCCCCCATTCTGGCAGAAAGGATGGTTCTGGATTCTGCTCTTTGTATTGGTTACGGGGGTTATTCTGTTGTATATGCTCTATGTAATCAACAGGCTCAAGCAGAAGCATTCGGAGGAGAAGGTTCGCTTTTTTCATAACACTGCGCATGAGATTCGCACGGCCCTGACCTTGATAAAGGCTCCCATAGAAGAGTTGTGGAAAGAGACCGCGTTGACCGAAAAGGGAAGGTACTATCTCCGGCTTGCGATTGACCAGTCGGGGCAACTTTCGTCGGTGGTGACCCGATTGATGGATTTTCAGAAGGTCGACACCGGGAAGGAGCAGATGGCATGGTCGATGGTCGATGTGGTGGCCCTGGTTGCCTGGCGAAAGAGGATGTTTGAGGCGGTTGCCATGAAGAGAGAGGTCGATCTTATTTTCTCGGCTAACTGCGCTTCCTACTTTTCGGCAATCGACGAGTCGAAAATGGTGAAGGTGGTTGATAATCTGATTGCCAACGCGGTTCAGTACTCTTTGGCCGGAGGTCGTGTTCAGATAGACCTTACCTGTACCGATATCCGGTGGGAGCTTCAGGTAAAGGATCAGGGTATCGGGATCAGTGCCGGAGCCCAGCGTAGGCTTTTTAAGGAGTTTTACCGGGGTGAGAATGCGGTCAATTCGAAAGTTGCCGGCTCGGGACTCGGGCTATTGCTGGTAAAAAATTATGTTTCGATGCACAAAGGAAGCGTCGATTTTGAAAGTCGAGAGAATGTAGGCTCAACCTTTCGTATTGTGCTCCCGCACAAGGAACTTCCGGCCATGCCCGCTACTGCCGCTCCTCCATTCGATCCCGGCCGGGCTCCCTATTTTTACGGCCAAGCTCCCCCTCTTTCGGGAGAGGCTCCCGGAAGTATTGAGGAGTCTGCGATGCACCCGGAATTGGCCGATGCAACAACTCCTTCAAAAGCCATGCAACTCCTCATAGTAGAAGACAACGAAGCGTTGCTACAGTTCATGCGCAGCACACTCGAAGAGGAGTTTCAGGTGGATACAGCCGTGAATGGCTCTCAAGGGTGGGAGTATGTGCAAAAACAGATGCCCGATCTGGTGGTGTCGGACATCATGATGCCCGAGATGGATGGTTTTGAGCTTTGCCGGCTCATAAAATCGAACTACGATACCTCGCACATCCCTGTGGTACTGCTTTCTGCTTTGTCGGAAAAAGCCCAACAGTTGCAGGGACTGGGTCTGGGTGCCGATGATTATTTAACGAAACCCTTCGATATGGCCCTTTTGAAGGAGCGGATAAAGTCGATTATCCGAAATCGCTCCCTTGTGAGAGAGAAAGGGTTGAAAATGGTGAAAGGAGAGAGCTCCGCTCCGCTGTTTGCCAATAAGTTGAACAATCAGTTTGTTCAGAAGATGTTTGAGGTGGCGCGAGCTAACATGGAGAATCCCGAATTCAACAAAGAGGCTTTTGCTTCGGCCATGATGGTGAGCTCTTCGCTCTTATACAAAAAGGTTAAGGCCTTTACCGGTCAATCGCCTACCGACTTTATCAAAACCGTGAGGCTCGACCACGCAATGGAGTTACTCAGACAGCAAAAGTATACGGTAACTGAGGTGAGTGAAATGTGTGGGTTTGCCAGTGTGGGCTATTTTAGCACGGTGTTCCGAAAATTTTTTGGAAAACCGCCATCCGAAATCGGTGGGTAACCGGTTTTTCGGATGGCGGTTTCGAAATGATTGACTCGAGGATACGAAACGCTTTCGGGAATTACTCTTTCTTAGGGGTTTCGGGAAGACCGTATTCAGCGAGCACAAAATCGATGTCTTTGTCGCCACGCCCGCTCAGGTTAATCAGAATGGATTTCTGGGGCTCTTGACGTGCCAGTTTTAAGGCGTAAGCCACCGCATGTGCACTCTCCAGAGCAGGAATAATCCCCTCCAGACGGCTCAATTCATAGAAGGCATCAATGCACTCTTGATCGGAAATCACATCGTATTGTACTCTTTCCAGATCTTTTAACATACAATGCTCGGGGCCCACGCCAGGGTAGTCTAACCCGCTGGCAACAGAGTAAACCGGCGATGGTTCGCCCTTTTCGTCTTGCAGTAGATAGCATCTGAAGCCATGAATTACGCCGGGAGTTCCCTTGGTCATGGTAGCCGCGTGCTCGCCCAGGTTAAGAGAACGACCTCCTGGTTCTACACCATAAAGTTGGCACTCTTCACTATCGAGGAAAGCAGAGAAAATGCCCATGGCATTGCTGCCTCCGCCTACGCAGGCTACCACCTTGTCGGGCAACTCTCCGGTCATATCGAAGAACTGCTCTTTGGCTTCGATGCCTACAACCCTTTGAAAATCACGGACCATCATGGGGAAGGGGTGGGGACCCACTACCGATCCGATGCAGTAGATGGTGGTATCCGGGTCTTTCAGATAGGCCTGAAATGCTGAGTCGACCGCCTCTTTCAATGTTTTTAAACCATGCGAAACCGGCACCACCGTGGCTCCCAGAATCTGCATGCGCACTACATTGGGATGCTCTTTGGCAATATCTACCTCACCCATGTGGATCTCGCACTCAAGCCCAAAATAGGCTGCTGCCGTGGCCAGAGCAACTCCATGTTGCCCGGCACCCGTTTCGGCAATCAACTTTTTCTTCCCCATAAACTTGGCCAGCAGCGCTTCGCCCATACAGTGGTTCAGCTTGTGGGCTCCGGTGTGGTTCAGATCTTCGCGTTTCAGGTAGATGCGAGCACCATATTTTTCGGAGAGGCGGTTGCAATAGTAAACCGGCGTGGGGCGTCCCTGGTAATGTTTACGGATGCTCCTGAGTTCGGAGATGAAATTGTGCGACTTGCTGATGGCATAATAGGCGTCGTTAATTTTTTGCATTTCCGACTCCAGTTGAGGGGGCAGGTAAGCCCCTCCGTATCCTGCAAAATATCCCTGCTTATCGGGATGACTCTTAAAATAGTTTTCGGGCATACTGTAGAAGTTAGAGTGTAAATGCTCTTGACGCAATTGCGTTGAGCCTATCGGATAACAAAGGTAATTTTTTTATTTTATTGCAAATTGTCTGATTTGTTTTTTCGATTGTTTAGGGCACGCTGTTTCTTTAGACCTGACGATTATAATATGCATTCGTGCCCGGTATAATGGTAGAAAACTTTTGCGTCGCAATCGTACCGCAAATCTGCATATTTTTCTACCCCGGTGCAATGGCATACGCCTATTGTACGGGGTTGTAGTTTGCGCATGTATTTTACTATTGTGTTATACTGTTCTAAAGTGCTCTCTTTAGTGTGAAATCCACCGATAATCAGATTTACGGGTAACGCAAAGTGTTGGGTAGCTGCCGAGCAAATATTGGTGATGCCCCTGTGTGAACAAGCTGTGATGATATTGATTTGATGGTTACTTGTGATTACGAGAAAGAGCTCGTCATTGAATTCATCGGGAATCAAATCGTCATGCTGCTGAACAAAGAAGTGTTTAAAATGGGTGTCGTTATTAAGAATAATAGGGATGTGGGGCATTATATAGAGGTTAGGGAGAAGTTTGGTAACTGTATTAATGGGAACAAATCGGTTTCTCAAGATACTATCGTCTTTTTTACATCCGATAAAACGGTTTATTCCATGGTACTTCGGGGAAAAAATGGTCTCTTTGGCATACACCTTTGCTTTGGTGTTTTCCCGAAGAAAAGGGTATAATCCTCCTGTATGATCGTAATGTCCATGTGATAAGATTACTGCATCAATTGTTTCGGGAGAAATTCCCAGTTTTGTCGCATTCTGTAAGAAGAGATCGCTTTGGCCGGTGTCGAACAGGATTCGTTTATTCTCTATTTCCAGTAAGAGCGATAGACCGTGTTCGGCTTTCAAGCCTTGTTTATAGACCAAGTTGTCTAGTAATGAAATGATTTTCATGATGTTGTTTATTCACAAGTTGGATCTATTTGCAGCGGTCTGCTTTCTCTGTCTTAAAGCTACGAGTGAAAGATCCGATGTTTGTAATGTTTCCTGTCACTTTTTGGTGCAAACTAACATGAATGGCAGTTTGAACGGGCAAAAAGAGATCGACCCGTGATCCAAATTTTATAAATCCCATTTCGTCTCCCTGTATTATTCGGTCTCCTGGCTTTGCGTAACAAATAATACGTCTTGCCAAGATGCCGGCAATTTGTTTTATCATAATTTCCGTGCCGTCTTGCTGTTCGATTACTACAGTTTGGTGTTCATTGAGATCGGAAGATTTGGGCAGTTTTGCTATGAAATATTTGCCGGGGTGATATGTCGTGTAACTGATCTTTCCGCTAGTCGGATATCGGTTTACATGTATATCCCAAATTGACATAAAGATGGAAATTTTAAGGCATGTCCTCTGAAGATACTCTCTTTCGAATATTTCTTCAATCGCAACTATTTCTCCATCGGCCGGGGCCAATATCTGTGTATGGTCAGGATCTACAGATCGAACAGGGTTTCGGAAGAAAAATGCGGTAAATATCACTGTGGCTGCCCCTAAGAAGGCTATTCCGTTGCAATAAGGAGAGCCTGGACAGATGGCTAAAGCTGCTACCACATATAGGATTATAACAACAACAATCTCAGTTAACAAGATAGAGATACCTTCTTTATGAATTTTCACGGTCTTTCGTTTGGAGGGTTGTACGTAACGTTTATTGGCTGTTAGTTGTTTTTGCCAGACTATCGATTATTTGTTGAATGTCGCTCATAGAAAATGCATAACTCCTCTTTAATCGGCTCAGTCGTTCGGATGCCAGACTTTGCGGGATGTTCAACTTTTGTGTTAAGGTTGATAAGGGTATATGGAATTGGTTCGAGATCTCTTGTAGGGTCATATAACCTTTTATGATTTGTTGCTCATTGTTATGGGCAAGATCTTGATGCAGGCGATCATGTTCCGGTTCAATGGGTCTGTCTGGGGGTGTTGAATCGGTAGTTAGGCTGTTGACCTGTATAGATATTGCATTATGGCTGCGATTTCGTGCCAGTGATTCTTTTTCTACTATGGTGGGTTTTATAAAGGAGGGGAAGGCAAGTGTAAGCAGGCTAACTACAGTAATGCATACTGCAACAATCATTCTGAGGAGAGGAGAGGAAAACATCCTCCGGAACATACAGGTTATGGTCTTCCAGTGGAGGAGTATGTGAAGTAGAAGCAAGAGTAGAAAAAGTATACCTAAAACGAGATGGACGAAACCCCAGTCATGGCGATCCAGTCCCCATAAAACATAGTCGTTCCCGGGTCCAATAGCTTGATTTCGTTGTATGCCCGATAGCAGTACATATTTAACAAGTAACCCGATGCCGGTAATTGGCGCAATCAACAAAAGCAGTACGATGTCGATACATAGATTCAACTTGGTTTTATCTATTTTTTGGGTTTCTGATTTTTGCGTTCTCATAGGGTTATGGATGGATTAGCCTTATCCTTTGGGTAATTGATTTTCTAAATTGGTTGCCAGTTGATTGAATGCCGAGGCAACGCTTTGATCGTTGAACAGAATGTTCATGCTTCCGTTGTCGCAACTTTCACAGATGGCCTCGTTGATAGGGATTTGTGCCAATAGCGGGATGGAAAACTCTTTTGCTAAAGCGGCCCCTCCTCCTTTTCCGAAAAGATAATATTTTTCTTGCGGGTGTTGTGTGGGTGAGAACCATGCCATGTTTTCAATGACACCCAAGATGGGTATGCCTATTTGTTCGTTGTGATACATATTAATGGCTTTTTTTACATCCGATAATGCCATCAGTTGAGGGGTTGTTACCACAACTACTCCCGATGCACTAAATTGTTGAAGTAGTGTGATGTGAATATCGCCTGTGCCCGGAGGCGTGTCGACAATTAAGTAGTCGAGATCTCCCCAGTAGGTTTCGGAAAGGAGTTGTGATACGCCACTAGATACCCGTGGGCCACGCCAAACTACGGCTTGTTTGGGATCGATAAAAAAACCGATTGAGTTTAGCTTGATGCCAAATTTGATAAAAGGGCTCATATACTGTACTCCATCGTGTTCTTCGACGGTGAGGTGCGATCCGGCTAAGTCGAAGAGGAGTGGAATGGAGGGGCCGTACATGTCGGCATCGAGTAAGCCTGTAGCATACCCTTTCATGGCCAACGACATGGCTATACCTGCCGCTACGGTGGATTTTCCAACCCCCCCCCTTTCCGGAGGCTACCAGAATAATATGTTTAATGTTAGGGAGATCCTTTTTTTCGATAGGTTTTTGAGTACTTATGTTCGACATGGTGAGTGTTATTGAAATGTTTAGAAGATTGGATTGCGAAAATGTCTGATATAAAATTCTTTGTTGTTATAACTTACCTTTTTTATCGATTTGTCATCGATTAGGGCATCTACCACCGAGTAGTCGGCTTTATCTTTTGCCAATAGCTCTGTCATGGTATCTTCGCGAATAGGATGTACCGAACATATATTGATGATGTCCTCAATTGCATTACCTGTGAATCCCGTATTCGATCCTTCAAACCCCATCAGTAATTCTACTTTCAGCCCCATATTAGAGAACTCTTGGTAGGCTCTGTTTATGGTGGCTTCGTCGGGGGCTTTAATCCCATTTATGGCAGGAGGACGCGTGGGAATCGACAGGTAGGCTGTTGTGGGTTGGAGTTTATGAATGAATGCAGCCGTTTGATGTAGATCGTCGACGTTGGCGTTAAATCCAGCGACCAATAGCGTCTCTGTGGCCAATATTCCCTTGTACTCCGAAGCAAACTGTAGAATTCCTTCCAGGTGTTGTTCGAAATTCAGTTGAGGATGAGGTTGGTTAACTTTTTTCCAGATAGTTTCGTTACAGGCATCAACTTTTACGGAAACCCAGTCAGCTTCCGACAGTTCGTTTCGAACTGTCGAGTCTTTTAGAAGGGAGGCGTTGGTAATCACTGCCACGGGAATCTGCAAGGTTTTTACCAACGTAATGGATTCTCCCAGGCGGCTATCCAAGGTAGGTTCGCCGTTGGCTACAAAGGTCAAATAGTCGGGCTGGTCTTTTGCTTGTAGTTGGCTTAGATGCTTTTGCACTTCAGTAAAGAGCACCCGGGGCTCATAAAAGGGGGTTCGTTCTATGGTAAGACGTCTGGTGATCCCTACCTGACAGTAGAGGCAAGAGTAGGAGCAGACTTTTCGTGACGGAATATTGTTTATGCCCAAACTTTTCCCGAGTCGTCGCGACGGGATGGGGCCAAAACTGATCATAATTTCTGCGTTGGTTAAGGATGGATGATTTGTTGTGAGAGGAGGATTACAAAATCACAAAATCGCCTTTTTTTACCTGTATGGCTTCGGCAATTACATTGCATTTGACCATCAAGAGGAAGAAGATCTCTTTTTCCGTTTGCCCTAATAACCCTTCGAGGTTGCCTTGTCCTTTTGAAAGTATCAGATTGGATTCGCGGAAAAGTTGTTGAAAGGGTTCCGAGCAGCAATCCACTATGGTGGAAGGGGCATCGTATCCGTTCGAAATGACACGCGCTACCTTATCCATGCCAATTTCGAGGGCATCGTCGAGTGTAGCGTCATTAATCACGGGCGATCCGCGAACTGCGAAATAGAGATTAGGATGGTTTATCGTTTCAATAAGTAGCTTATCGAATACAATTTCACCCGCATTGTCGCCCAGATAGAGAATTGTCTCAGCCCGGGCTATAGCATCTTTTAGCGCTGCCGAATGGTTTATTGCAAAGGGTGTGTGTAAGACTCTTTCGATGGTTTGTGGAATGTCGAATTCCGATCCGATGGCAAAATCGATTATGTTTCCGGCAATGGCAAGCCGAAATGCTGTATCGAGTGGATCTTCGGATTGCTCAACCTGCCGTTTTAGGGCTGGGTATAAGTTCATGACGAAGCGATTGTGGGCTTGCTTCTCTGTTAGATAGGGGTCTGGATTATGGGTGTAACTCCGCAATATGGCATGTAAATCTCTGGCATAAGCCGGTGCAGAAAAGGGGTTTCCGTACGAATTGTACAGAGTTGCCATTTTTCGGGTGAAGGCATTCTTCTCTTGAATGGACAAATTTTCCTTTTCGATCAGCCGCTCGAAAACTCTTGTAAAGCAGAAATAACAGCGATAATCGGAATTCATGTTAGCGTTTGAATCGTTTTTCCGTAGCGGTCAAAGAGAAGCCTGCCATGCTCTATGAAGGGGCATGGCAGTTCTCCTTTGCCAGAGGTCGACATCTTCCGTTACATGCCTCTGCCTGCACCTCTGCCTGCACCTCTGCCTGCACCTCTGCCTAATCCTCTCCCGGAACCTCTGCCCGATCCGCCTCCGGGTCCTCTACCCTTGCCTAACCCCCTTCCTATTGGGGCTTCCGGCGAACCCGCCTGTGTGGGGGTATCCCCCCCGCGTTGCTGCAGAATCTCTTCGTCTAACTTACCCTTGTTTTCGGGATTACACCGACCCATTCCGCGACCGGTCATCGGGCCCGTTCCTTCGGGGCCCCTTCGATTTAACTGTGGCATATTTACCTCCTTTTTTATGAGTGAATAACAAACATGAGCTGCAAAGAGGAGTTCTCGGCAATCAATTATCCGGATCTCCCTGCTATCTCTCTGAAATGATCATTTGTTCGAAACAAATGTAATGAACATTTGGTAGATTGCGTAATTATTCTATATTTTTGTAGCGTTATTTCAAAAGACTTTATTATTCATTCTAATGCAATTACATATGGAAGCTAATCAAGAAGTTTTTTCGATGCCTCGCATCAGCGAGAAGGCTCCTGCGTTTAAAGCAGTGACAACCCAGGGCGAAATCAATTTTCCAGCCGACTATTCAGGAAGCTGGGTAATCCTTTTTAGCCATCCTGCCGACTTTACTCCGGTGTGTACCTCTGAGTTTATGACCTTTGCCAGCATGGAGAAGCAGTTTGCCGATGTCAACTGCAAATTGGTGGGATTGTCGGTTGATGGTCTTTACAGCCATATTGCCTGGCTCCGCACGATTAAAGAGAAGATAGAGTACAAAGGGATGAAGAACGTGGAGGTGAAATTTCCTCTGATTGAGGATATCTCCATGGAGGTGGCCAGAAAATATGGGATGATTCAGCCCGGAGAGAGCAACACCAAGGCGGTACGTGCCGTATTTTTCATTGATCCCAATGGTATTATCAGAGCTATCATATACTATCCGTTGAGCTTGGGTCGCAATTTCGACGAGTTGTACCGTGTGATTGTGGCCCTGCAGGTTGCCGACGGTGTGGGTGTGGCTTTGCCTGCCGACTGGCGCCCCGGCGACGATGTGATTGTGCCACCTGCCGGTTCTTGTGGCGTTGCCAAGGATCGTGTTGAAGGAAAAGAGGAGGGGGTTACCTGTTACGACTGGTTCTTCTGTACCAAGAAGGTTTCGGAAGAGAAGGTTTGGGCCATGGTCAAGAAAAAGTAACTATTGATTTTGGCAGTGTGCCGGATTCGGCATATTTTTATGCATGCTTGAATACTGTAAGTTTTGCGGCAGTGTTCAAGCATGTTTTTTTATGTCTCCTTTCCTATATTTGTTAGTAAATGAGCTAATTGCATTGATATTTTCTTTTTATAAACCCTCACAGAATGAAAAACGCTATCCTTTTTCTTTTACTCCTCGCTTCGGGTGCTGTTGCTGCACAAACGGTTTCGCGCGTAGACGACCCGGTTTCGTGGGTCAACCCGTTGATGGGAACCCAATCCTCGTTTGCCCTTTCTACCGGGAATACCTATCCGGCCATTGCCCGCCCCTGGGGAATGAACTTTTGGATGCCCCAAACCGGCAATATGGGCGATGGATGGGCCTATACCTACGATGCCACCAAGATTAACGGATTTAAGCAGACTCACCAACCCAGCCCTTGGATTAACGATTACGGGCAATTTTCTATCATGCCGGTTACGGGTAAAAAGGCGTTCGAACTGAAGCAACGGGCCAGTTGGTTTTCGCACAAGACAGAGGTGGCTAACCCTCATTACTATAAGGTCTATCTGGCCGAATACGATGTGGTTACAGAGCTTACCCCTACCGACAGGGCCGCGATGTTCCGGGTTACCTACCCCGAAAGCGATGAGTCGTACATTGTGGTCGATGCGTTCGACAGGGGTTCGTATATAAAAATTATTCCCGAGGAGAATAAGATTATTGGCTATACCACCAAAAACAGTGGGGGAGTCCCCTCCAATTTCAAGAACTACTTTGTGCTCACCTTCGATAAGCCTTTTGCCAGCGTGGCCGTTTTCGACGGATCAACGCTGCTGGAGGGGCAAAAGGAGAAGGAGACAGGTCATGCCGGGGCATTGGTGGGTTTTAAAACCCGCCGCGGCGAACAGGTCCATATTAAAGTGGCCTCTTCGTTTATCAGTTTTGAACAGGCTGTTCTGAATCTGGGTGAGTTGGGCCAAAAGAACTTCGATCAACTCAAGGAGGAGGGGCGTGTGGCCTGGAATGATGTACTGGGCCGCCTGAAGGTGGAGGGAGGAACGGTTGATCAGACCCGCACTTTTTACTCCTGTCTCTATCGCTCGCTGCTCTTTCCCCGTAAGTTCTTCGAACTGGATGCACAGGGCAAGGTGTGGCATTACAGCCCCTATAACGGTCAGGTGCTTCCCGGTTATATGTTTACCGATACCGGATTTTGGGATACCTTCCGCTGTCTCTTTCCCTTTCTTAACCTGATGTTCCCCTCTGTAAACGAGATGATTCAGGAGGGGTTGGTAAATACCTACCTCGAAAGTGGATTTTTGCCTGAGTGGGCCAGTCCCGGCCATCGTGGCTGCATGGTAGGAAACAATTCGGCCTCAATTGTTGCCGATGCCTTCATTAAGGGGTTAAAGGGGTACGATGTGGAAAAGCTCTATGAGGCAGCTCTGCATGGTACACAGAATGTGCATCCGAGGGTCTCCTCCACCGGTCGTTTGGGACATCAGTACTACAATGAATTGGGCTATGTGCCTTACGATGTAAAGATTAACGAGAGTGCCGCACGTACGCTCGAGTATGCCTACGATGATTGGTGTATTTACCAAATGGGTAAGAAGTTGGGTCGTCCGGCCGAAGAGCTGGCGGTGTTTGCCAAGAGAAGCCAGAACTACAAGAATTTGTACAGCCCCGAACATAAGTTGATGCGCGGAAAGAACGCCGACGGCTCCTTCCAGTCGCCCTTTAGCCCTTACAAGTGGGGCGATGCTTTTACCGAAGGCAACAGTTGGCACTATACATGGTCGGTTTTTCACGATGTGCAGGGACTCATTGACCTGATGGGCGGAGATAAGGAGTTTAACGCAATGCTCGACTCGGTATTTGTGGTACCCCCTATTTTTGATGAGAGCTATTACGGCGGGGTCATTCACGAGATTAGGGAGATGCAGATTATGAACATGGGCAATTATGCTCACGGTAATCAACCCATTCAGCACATGATCTATCTTTATAACTGGGGTGGTGAGCCCTGGAAGGCACAGTATTGGGCTCGTGAGGTGATGGATAAACTTTATTCTGCAACCCCCGACGGCTATTGTGGCGATGAGGACAACGGCCAAACTTCGGCCTGGTATGTCTTTTCGGCACTCGGTTTTTATCCTGTATGCCCCGGTTCGGACCAGTATATTTTGGGTAGTCCGCTCTTTCCGAAGGCTGTTCTTACCCTCGAAAACGGGAAAAAGGTGGAAATTACTGCCGCGAATATGTCGGCAGGCAATCGCTATATCGACAAGATGCGCCTGAACGGAAAAACCTATACGCCCAATTTCCTGCTCCATTCGGAGATGCAGAAGGGAATGAAAGTGGAGTACACCATGTCGTTGGAGCCCAATCGTTCGCGGGGAACTAAGGTTTCTGATTTTCCCTACTCTTTTTCGCGCGATGAGGCTGTTAAATAATCTTGACTATGCGTAAATTCTTGCTATTCTCGCTGTCACTCCTATTTGCCGGATTTCTCTTTGCGGGCAGGGTTTCGGCTGTATCTGCCATTCCTCTTAAAGCGTTTGCCGGAGCCGAGTGGATTGCTGCTCCCGACGTGCCTGCCGACACCAATCTTTGGACCGCCTTCTGCAGGGAGTTCACTCTCGATAACGTACCCCGATCGGCCAACTGCTATATCGCTGCCGACAGTAAGTACTGGCTTTGGATTAACGGCGAGCCGGTGGTATTTGAAGGGGGCTTAAAAAGAGGACCGAACCGAAACGATACCTACTGCGACAGGATTGATCTGGCCCCTTACCTGAAGAGGGGAACCAACCGAATCGCTATCGCGGTGTGGTATTTTGGGAGAGAGGGCTTTTCGCACCTCAGCAGTGGGAAGCCAGGCCTTTTGTTTTCCGCGCAAATGGGAAAGGAGCTTTTGGTGAGCAATGCTACCTGGCTGGCAGCCAGGATGGAGGCGTACCAAACTGCCCGTAACCCCGAGCCCAACTATCGTCTTCCCGAATCGAACCTGTTGTTTGATGCCCGTTTCGACCGACCCGGCTGGCAGAATTCTGCGCCGGATCTCTCCTGGATGAGGCCTGCCCGTACTTTAGGAAAAGCAGGATCGGCACCATGGAATGCATTGGTGCTTAGACCAATCCCTCCTTTTAAGGATTTCGGGTTATCTTCTTATAATACGGCTCCGAAGTTTCCCTTTGTTTCGGATGGCGATACCGTTGTATGTGATTTGCCCTACAATGCGCAGGTAACCCCTTATCTGGAGATTGAAGCCCCCGAAGAGGGGATGAAAATTGTGATGGCAACCGACAATTACCTCTTTTACAACGGGTCCGACAATGTGATCAGGGCAGAGTACATTACCCGGAAGGGGGTGCAGCAATACGAAAGTTTTGGCTGGATGAATGGTCATAAAATGTACTATTTTATTCCCAAGGGAATTAAGGTACTCTCGTTGAAATACCGTGAAACCGGTTTCCAAACCGAATTTGCCGGTTCCTTTACCAGCTCCGACCCCTTTTTAAACAAGTACTGGGAAAAAGCCCGCCGAACACTCTACGTTACCATGCGCGACACCTACATGGATTGTCCCGAAAGGGAACGGGCGCAGTGGTGGGGCGATGCGGTAAATGAGTCGGGAGAGGCCTTCTACGCCCTCGATGTAAAGAGCCATTCGCTCATGAAAAAGGGTATGTACGAGTTGATTGGTTGGCAACGACCCGACGGGAGTCTCTTTTCGCCCGTACCGGCAGGAAACTGGAACCGGGAGCTGCCCTGTCAGATGCTTTCGAGTATAGGCCCCTACGGTTTCTGGAACTACTATCTGTTCACCGGCGATAAGCAGGTAATTTCCGATCTCTATCCCGGCGTAAAGCGCTATCTGGATATTTGGAAGCCCGATGGAAAGGGAACCATTACGATGCGTCCGGGCGACTGGACCTGGGGTGACTGGGGGTCGGAGATAGATAAGGAGTTGATATACAATCTGCTCTACTATATGGCAGTTAAGTCGACCCGCGAAATGGCTCTTGTGTTGGGGAAACCCGATGATGCCGCAGTCTTCGATCTCTTTCTGAACTCTTTTCCCGATGCCTTTAACCGGCAATTCTGGACCGGAACCCATTACCGCCATCCTGCTTATACAGGTAAGCCCGACGATAGAACCCAGGCGCTGGCTGTGCTGGCCGGAGTGGTTCCCAGGGAGAGGTACCCGCTTTTACTTACGTTGTTTCAAACAGAGATGCATGCCAGTCCCTATATGGAAAAGTATGTGGGCGAAGCCCTCTTTGTAATGGGATATGCTTCGGAAGCGCTTAAGCGGATGGAGAGCCGTTTTTCGAAAATGGTGAATCATCCGGAGTTTACCACCCTATTCGAAGGGTGGGGTATTGGCAGCGAAGGATTTGGCGGGGGTACGGTGAATCACGCCTGGAGCGGAGGCGGTTTGACTCTCGCTTCGCAGTACTTGTGCGGTATTTCGCCCGCCGAGCCGGGATTTTCGACGGTTTCGGTTATGCCCCGACCCGGTTATGTGAAGGAGGCTGCAGCTTCGATGATCTCTATAAAGGGACCTGTTTCCTCGAAGTTTTTGAACCGCCCCGAATCTTTCGAACTGTTTGTTGAGACGCCCCGTACTGTAAATTGTGAGGTGGGGATTCCCGGTTCGGAATTCCGTAGGATTACGCTCGATGGCCGGGTCATTTGGGAGAATGGATCGTATAAGCCCAATAAGAGGGCGATTTTTTTGGAATCCGACCGCGAACACCTGAAATTTGCTGTTTCGGGAGGAAAATGTCATTTCATTGCCGAGCGCATGTAAACAGCGAAGCATGGTGCGGGTTACTCTGTTCGATATCTTTTTCACCTTTTTGCGGGTGGGCGCCTTTACTCTGGGTGGGGGGCTTGCTATGTTGCCCATGATTCGGTTCGATGTGGTAGACCGAAAAAAGTGGCTCGACGAGTCGCTCTTTTGGGATATGGTGGCTTTATCGCAGGGAATTCCCGGTATTATGGCTGTAAATGTATCGCTCTTTACAGGGTACAGGCTCAGAGGGGTAAAGGGTGCCCTCTGCGGTGCTTTGGGTACCATCATTCCCTCCTTTGTGATAATTCTGGTGGTTGCCGCTTTTCTGGCTCATTTTCGCGACTTGGAGGTGGTAGATCGAATCTTTACCGGTCTTCGCCCGGCGGTGGCCGGTATGATTGCTGCCATGGTGGTTTCGGCAGCGCTCTCGAGGAAGCCTCTTCACTGGCAGTGGATTGCTATTGTGGCGGTGGCAGTCTGTATAGGGCTGCTTAATGTTTCGCCGCTTTGGTTTGTATTGCCGGTGGTTCCTCTGGTACTGCTTTATACGCAGATAGAGCGGGTTCGTGCCAGCCGCTCCGAGAAAAACAGTTCGTTTACTGATAAGGAGGCGTAGATGGGAATTTATTTCAGTCTGTTCTGGGCATTTCTCAAGATTGGCATCTTTGGGTTTGGGGGAGGATACGCCATGCTCTCACTGATTGAGAATGAGATTGTTAGCCAGCGGGGATGGCTTTCGATCGGGCAATTTACCGATATCGTGGCTATCTCGCAAATGACGCCCGGTCCAATTGGCATCAATAGTGCAACCTATGTGGGCTACAGTGTTACCGGCTCGGTTCTGGGGTCGTTTGTTGCCACCCTGGCTGTTGTGCTCCCCTCTACCCTGCTCATGTTATGGGTGTCGGCTATCTTCTTCAAGGCGCGTAATCACCCGTTTATGCAGCGACTTCTGTGGGTTCTTAATCCGTTGGTGATTGCCCTGATGGGCGCATCGGTGCTGATTCTGGTAAACGATCAGAATTTTGTTGATTACAAAGCGGTACTGGTGGGTCTTGCTGCATTTTTTCTCACCTGGAAGGCAAAACTGCATCCCGTTTGGACCCTCCTTGGAGGAGGGTTGGCCGGCTTCCTGCTCTATTAATCGGCCTTTTTATTCAGACACGATATCCTTTCCGAATGGGGTGAGCGCCAAACTTGCCATTTTAAAGTGCTGCATACCAAAAGGAATTCCAATAAGGGTTATGCAGAGAATCACGCCGAAAATGAGATGGGTGAGTGCAATCCAAATACCCCCGATAAAGAGCCACAGCACATTGAAAAAGAGGTAGAGACATCCGCCGGCAGCCGGTTTGGTGACTACAACCTGCCCAAAAGGCCATAAGGCCAAAATGGCTAACTTGAAGGATTGATATCCGAAAGGGATTCCGATAATCGTGATACAGAGGAGGATACCCGCAATCAGGTATTCAATGGCAATGATTAGCCCGCCAAAGAGTATCCAAAGAATGTTTCCCAGGCACGACATGGTTCTGATGCATTAGTTGGGGAGTAAACCTACAATTTTTTTTTAAAAAATAGGCGGGAAGCATTTACGGAAATAAAAAAACTATATATATTTGCCACCGTAAAACAGTTGGTCATGAATTCAGTTATGGTTAATGCATATTGGTGGTGGCGCTTACAACCCTTTCGGTCGTGAGAAAGCCCGTCCTGTGTATTGCCTGAAAAAAGAATAAAGGTATATCAAAGGCCTGCCGCAC
>CAYGID010000019.1:0-3597 GCA_964349835.1 uncultured Bacteroidales bacterium
CTCTTTGGCCAACTGATCGTTGGGATGAACCTGCACCGAAAGAGCCTCGGCGGCATCGATGAATTTAATGAGGAGGGGAAATTCCGTCCCAAAAAGCTCGAATACCGAGTCGCCCAAAAGGTCGCCCATATAGATCTCGGTAAGTTCCTGCAGCGAATTTCCTGCCAGATGACCCTCCGACACAACCGAAACATCGCCTTCGACACCCGAAATCTCCCAACTCTCACCGGCACGCATAGAGGTGGGAACCTCCTTTTCGAGAAGTTCGAAAAGTTTGTCGCCTGCCCAAATCCGATCTTTGAAAATGGGGAAGAATTTTAGGGGGTATAAGCTGATTTCCATAGGATTATATAATTCGGGAAGAGAAATTACGATTATTTATTGCAGCACGGATCTGAGCCTCAATCCACTCCGGGGCATCGGCATGAAGCCAATGTCCGGCTTCGCTGCACGACTCTATGCGGGCCCCGCCAAAAGCATGTGCAATATAGTCGCTCTCGGCAGAACCTACGTAGGGGCTCCGGCCCCCCTTCAGAAAGAGAAGAGGCATATCGCTTCGGAGCGAGGCGGGATTAAACTGATCCATGCCGTTTACAATATGCGGGAGGGCCCTTTTCAGCTCCTCCAGATTCAGGCGCCAGGTCCACTCCCGGTGGGCATCGCGGTAGAGGTTCTTCAAGAGGAATCGACGCAGGGCAGTATGGGTAATATACCCTGCCAGCTGCGCCTCAATGGCCTGCCGAGATAATGCGGAGTTGAGATCGAGGGCCGAGAGGGCATTCATACTATTGAGATGCTCCAGAACATGTTCCGAACTTTCGGTCAACGCCGCATAATTTACAGGGGCAATATCGGCAATTATCAATCCGGCAGGAAGGTCGCAAAAGAGGGAGGCAAAATGGAGCGCAACCTTACCCCCCATTGAGTGACCCAGAATCCAGGGCGAAACGAGGGCGTGGCTCTGGAAAAATTGGTGCAAATCGTGCGCCATGGCCGGGTAGGTGTGCTCCGACGAATGGGGCGAACGACCATGATTCCGGAGATCGGGAAGCCAAACTTCGCAGGTATCTGCCAATCGGTTGGCCAAAGTCATCCAATTATCGCCCGACCCGTAGAGCCCATGGAGGAGCACCAGGGGTATTCCGCTGCCAACACGTCGATAGGCAAGTTGCATCAGAGTTCAATTTCGTGCAGATAGGCCTTAATGCTCTTTTCGAGCCCCATATAGAGCGCGTCGCAGATTAGGGCGTGCCCGATAGAGACCTCGTCGATATAGGGGATTCTTTGTATGAGGTAGTGCAGATTATCGAGATTCAGGTCGTGCCCTGCGTTCAATCCCAGCCCCAGCCGACGCGCGGTAGCAGCAGCGGTAAGATAGGGGTTGATAGCCGCCTCGCGGTCGACCGGAAAGCCCGATGCATAAGGCTCTGTGTAGAGTTCTACCCTGTCGGCACCCACAAGAGCAGCACCCTCAACCATTTCGGGCCGGGGGTCTACAAAGAGGGAGGTGCGGATGCCGGCACGCTTGAATGTGGCAATCACCTCCGTAAGGAAGGCACGATGCCGGAGGGTATCGTAACCCGCATTCGAGGTGATGGCATCGTGCGAATCGGGTACCAGGGTTACCTGATCGGGTCTCACCTCAAGCACTAAATCTATGAAAGATTGGAGGGGATTCCCCTCCATATTGAATTCGGTAGAGAGAAGACTCCGCATTTCGCGCACATCACGATAGCGAATATGCCGCTCGTCGGGGCGTGGATGAACCGTAATTCCGCGGGCTCCAAAACTCTCACAGTCCAAAGCTGCCTTGACCACATCGGGTAACTTTCCTCCGCGCGCATTGCGGAGAGTCGCAATTTTGTTGATGTTAACACTTAACTTTGTCATGAAGCTGATTTGATTGCGTTTCCGGATGCAAAAGTAAACCTTTCAGTTGGTTAATTCCCTATTTTTGCAAAAAGAAGGAACCTATGCTGGCCAAAGATCTGATATCCGACGAAATCCCCTCACTCAAGACCACCGACACGGCACTGGAGGCTCTTTGGATTATGGAGCAGTCGAAAGTTTCGCAACTTCCTATTGTTGAGGAGAACCAATTTCTGGGACTCCTGTGCGAGAACGACGTTTTCGATTTGAGCGAACCGGGCGAACCCATTGGAAAATTGTCGCTGTCGCTCTTCAGCCCATTTATTAACGGACACCAGCATATCTACGAGGCCATCGATATGATGTCGAACCTGAAACTTTCTGTATTACCCGTACTCAACGAACAGAAGAACTACTTGGGCTCTATCGCACTGCCAGGAGTGGCGGCCTTTATGGGAAAACTTTTCGGGATGCAATTGCCTGGGGGAATTTTGGTGCTCGAAGTGAACCCCTTCGACTATTCGCTCACCGAAATTGCCCGCATCGTAGAGAGCAACGATGCCCGGATTACCAGCATGTACATCACCTCGCAACCCGACGCCCAAAGGATGGAGATTACGCTCAAAATTAACCGCGAAAATTTGACCTCTGTGATTCGGACCTTTGTGCGCTACGAATACCTGATTAAAGAGACCCATATCAGTACCGACTCGATGGATGAGGTCTACAAAAACCGGTTCGAACAGTTCATGACCTATTTAAACATCTGATTATGCATACGGTAGCACTTTACAGCAAGGCATTCTACAAAGGCTACATGGTTTCGGTGAGTGAGATCATGGACAAATTGGCAGCGCTCGATACAGATGTTTACATGTACCTTCCACTTTATCAGTATCTCACAGAGAACGGGCATCCTCCCGTGAGGGTAAAAGGCTTTTTTAGCAAACATAGCGAACTACCGGCCGAAACCGACTTCCTGATTAGTTTGGGGGGCGACGGGACGCTGCTCACCGCCCTCTCCATCGTGAGGGATTCGGGCATTCCCATTGCGGGAATCAACTCGGGACGGCTCGGTTTTCTTTCAAGCACGTCGCAGGCCGAATACGAAGGACTGCTCAACCAACTGCACAACGGAACTGCCCCTATCGAGGAGCGTTCGCTCATCCAGTGGGATAATGAAGAGGGGCTGGCTGGCCCCGATGGTTACCATGTAGCACTGAATGAGATTACGCTGCAAAAGTTTGGCACCCCGCTGATGACTACCCATGTCTATTACAACGATGAATTTTTGAACAGCTATTTTTCGGATGGGGTTATCATGTCTACTCCCACCGGATCCACAGCCTATTCACTGAGCACCGGAGGCCCCATCCTGACGCCCGATGCGCGCAACTTCATTATCAGCCCTATTTGTGCCCACAACCTGAATGTGCGCCCCCTGGTGATTCCCGACGATGCTGTTTTAACGCTCCGCACCGAATGTCGTAACAAGCGGTTTATCATTACGCTCGACGCCTTCTCGCTCACCTGCGACAGCGCACAAACCATCCGGGTCAAAAAAGCCCCCTTCTCGTTGCGCCTCATCAAACCCGCTCAGGGATACTTTGCCACCCTGCGCGAAAAACTGATGTGGGGAGCCGATGCACGCGCCCTTTAGCCATTCAGCCCTATAGCCATTCAGCCCTATAGCCATTCAGCCCTATAGCCATTCAGCCCTATAGCCAT
>CAYGID010000019.1:3697-33248 GCA_964349835.1 uncultured Bacteroidales bacterium
TAGCCATTCAGCCCTATAGCCATTCAGCCCTATAGCCATTCAGCCCTATAGCCATTCAGCCCTATAGTCGTTATGAGGGGCACAATCAAAAAACAAAGGATATTTATCAGAAAAAAGAGATAGTTGCTTGATTCTTATCAATAGATTTGTGTAAACGTACCTATTGTTCACCAATCAATCAACGAATCATGGCATCTCCTTCGTTTTTGGCATTCGATCTCGGAGCAACCAGCGGCCGAGCCATTCTCGGCACACTTTCCGATGGAAAACTGACCACCCGCGAACTACTTCGCTTCCCCAACCGGATGTTGCAGCTTAACGGACATTATCACTGGAATATCTTTGGCCTTTACGAATCGCTCAAAGAGGGACTGAGGGTTTGCGCACTCGAAAAGTGCGATCTCCGCTCTATCGGTATCGACACGTGGGGCGTCGATTTTGCCTTTATCGGGAGCGACGGTTCAGTTATGGGGCTACCTTTTGCCTACCGCGACCCCTATACCGACGGAATGCCCGAAGCATTTTTTGGTTTGGTTCCCCGCAACGAACTCTACGCGATGACAGGCATCCAGATCATGAACTTTAACAGTCTCTTCCAGCTCTATGCCCAATCGCGCATCAAATCGTCGCAATTGCATGCCGCTGCAAAGGTGTTATTCATGCCCGATGCCCTTACCTATATGCTTACCGGGAAACAGGTTACTGAGTATACCATTGCTTCCACTTCGCAGATACTCAACCCTGTAACTCGCACCATGGAACCGGCTCTGCTCCGGGCGGCCTCTCTCTCGCCCGATCTGTTCAATCCGCTGGTAATGCCCGGAACAGTAGTGGGCCCGCTCACCGATGTGCTGGCTCTCGAGAGCGGTCTGGGCAACGTTCCGGTTGTTGCTGTTGCGGGGCACGACACCGCTTCGGCGGTTGCTGCTGTACCCGCCGAAAACGAAAATTTTGCCTATCTGAGCTCGGGTACCTGGTCGCTGATGGGTATCGAAAGTCGTGAGCCTATTATCAATGAAACCTCATCGGCGCTCAATTTCACCAACGAAGGAGGAATCGATGGCACGACCCGCTTTCTGAAAAACATCACCGGCATGTGGCTGCTCGAACAGTGCCGTGTAGTGTGGGAAAAAGAGGGGAAAGAGTGTTCGTACGCTCTGCTGGCACAAATGGCCGAGGGGGCCAAACCTTTCGGTTCGCTGGTCGATCCCGACCATGCCTCGTTTGCGAACCCCGCCAATATGGTGGAGGCCATTGCGGGATACTGTTCGCAGAGCGGACAACCCATTCCGGCCTCTATGGGAGAGGTAACCCGTTGCATCTTCGAAAGCCTGGCTCTTAAATATAGTTCGGTACTCGATAAACTCAAATCGGTGGCATCGTTCCGCATCGATAAGCTGCACATCATTGGCGGCGGTTCGCAAAACGGGCTGTTAAACCAATACACTGCCAATGCCATTGGCATACCGGTGGCTGCAGGTCCTTCCGAAGCCACCGCACTGGGCAATATCCTGGTTCAGGCCAAAGCGATGGGGCTGGTAAACTCTTTATGGGATCTCCGGAAAATTGTAAGAGACTCGGTAGAGATGAAACACTATGTACCCTCCGACTCTGCCGCCTGGGAGGCACAAAAAGCGCGATTTGCCGGATTACCCGCATAACGCATACAACTCGTATAAACCATTACTAAATCATACTTCTTATGACAAAAGAGAGTTACACTGTGAAAGCCTTTGAACTGGCTAAAGAGCGCTATGCACAACTGGGCATCGACGTTGAAAAAGCCCTTGAGCAGCTCCGGAAAATCTCCATCTCTATTCATTGCTGGCAGGCCGACGATGTTGCCGGATTCGAAAATCCCGATGGCGACCTGACAGGGGGAATTCAGGCCACCGGAAACTATCCCGGCAAGTCGCGCACCATGCCCGAACTCTTTGCCGACATTGAGAAGGCGCTTTCGTTAATCCCCGGGAAACACCGTCTGAATGTTCATGCCATATATGGCGATTTTGCCGGAAAGAAGGTCGACAGAGATCAGATTGAACCCAAACATTTTCAGACCTGGATCGATTGGGCAAAAAAGAACGGAGTGAAACTCGACTTTAATTGCACCTGTTTTTCGCACCCCAAAAGTGCCGAACTTACCTTGTCGAGCCGCGATAAAGGCATCCGCGATTTCTGGATCGAACATGTAAAACGGTGCCGCTTTATCAGCGATGAGATGGGAAAACAGTTGGGCTCGCCCGCAATGCACAACCTCTGGATTCCCGACGGGACCAAAGATCAGACGGTCGACCGCTATCTCTATCGCCAGTTCTTGAAAGAGTCTCTCGATCAGATTTTCGAAACCCCTTATGCTCACATGAAGGACGCCATCGAGTCGAAACTTTTCGGAATCGGAGCCGAGAGCTGCACCATCGGTTCGCACGACTTTTACATGGGATATGGTGTAAAAAATAACAAAATCGTTACCCTCGATACAGGCCACTTCCACCCCACCGAAGTGATTGGCGATAAGATTTCGGCGCTTCTGCTCTTTACCCCCGAAATCATGCTCCATGTAAGTCGTGGTATTCGCTGGGACAGCGACCATGTTACCATTCTGAACGATGAAACCCTCTTCCTTGCACAGGAGATTGTCAGGGCCAATGCCCTGCCGAGAGTAAACATCGGCCTCGACTACTTTGACGCTTCGATAAACCGGATTGGCGCCTATGTAATTGGCACCCGTTCAACCCAAAAGGCCTTCCTCAACGCCCTGCTCGAACCCATCGAAAAGCTGCGCGAGTATGAGAAAGAGGGACGCTATTTTGAGAGACTGGCGCTGCTCGAAGAGGCCAAAGGGCTTCCCTGGGAGGCCGTTTGGGACTACTTCTGCCTGCAGAACAACGTGCCCGTAGCCGAGGAGTATATTGCCGAAATTCAGCGACACGAACAGGGTGTTCTTTCGACCCGCAAATGAAGCGAATCCTCTTTGCACTCCTCTTTTGCCTGATCTGTGGGGGCATTGCGTTTGCAGCCTCTCCTTCCCTTTCCGGTTTCCCCAAAACAGCCCGCCCGGCTGTTTTGGGGAAACGGATTGCGGAGAAGTTTGTCAGGTCGGGTCACTCACAATATGGAAACACCCGTTCGGGGGTGGTTCCCACACAAATCACCTATCCCGACGTTTGTACCTGGCTGGGCGGATTATGGTTTGCACAAACCACTGGCGATACCGCACTCACAGCCGACCTGATTGCGAAGTTCGATCTGTTGTTCGACAGCGAAAAGGCACTTTGCCCTAAGCCCAACCATGTCGACAACAATGTCTTCGGCGCCGTTCCCCTCGAAATTTATCTACAGACCCAACAACAGCGTTACCTCGACCTGGGTCTCTTCTACGCCGATACCCAGTGGCAGTTGCCACCGAATGCTAATGAAACCGAGAGAAAGTGGGCTAGCGAAGGATACACCTGGCAAACGAGAATCTGGATCGACGACATGTTTATGATTACAGCCGTTCAGTCGCAAGCCAGCCGCGCCACGGATCGTGTGGAATACCTTGACAGGGCGGCACGAGAAATGCTTATGTATCTCAGCAAAATACAGTTACCCAATGGTCTGTTCTACCACTCGCCCGAAGCCCACTTCTGCTGGGCGCGCGGTAACGGATGGATGGCAGCAGGGCTAACCGAACTGCTCAGGGCACTGCCCATTAACCACCAGGCCCGAACCCCCTTGATGGAGGCTTACCACAAGATGATGGCCACCTTGCTGCACTATCAAACCCCCGGAGGCATGTGGAGGCAGATTATCGACGACCCGGAGGCTTGGGAAGAGAGTTCGGGAACGGCCATGTTTACCTATGCATTCATCACAGGGGTAAAAGAGGGATGGCTTCCCAAAAAAGCGTATGGAAAGGCGGCCCGAAAGGGTTGGCTTGCTCTAGTTAATCACCTCAACGCTGATGATGAGCTCACCGATGTGTGCGAAGGAACCAACATCAAAAACAGTCGCGACCACTACATGAACCGGAAACGGATTACAGGCGATCTGCACGGGCAGGCACCCTTGCTTTGGTGTGCCACCGCCTTGTTGCGGAAATAGCCTATTTTGGTCTATCTTTGCCCCGTTACCATGCGAGTGAAAGATGGAGACATTGCTGTCGTCGAACTATTTTATACTTTTTCTGATTATTTCGATTGGGTTAATTATTGGCCGATTGAAAATCAAGGGGTTCTCGCTCGACATGTCGGCGGTGATTTTTGTTGCCCTGCTATTTGGTCATTTTGGATTCACGCTTCCCAAAGAGTTTCAGCATATCGGGCTGGTCTTCTTTATCTTCACTATTGGCATTCAGGCGGGCCCCGGTTTTTTTGCCGCCTTTAAACGGAACGGACGAAATCTGGTGATTCTGGCCACATCGATTGTCTGCTCCGCTGCCCTGGCAGCGTTGGCAATCGGAAAATTGTTACATCTCAACAATGTGATGATTATGGGGCTTTTCAGCGGAGCCATGACCAGCACACCCGGTTTGGCTTCGGCCATTGAGATTAGCGGCTCGCCTACGGCTTCGATCGGGTACGGAATCGCCTACCCTTTTGGTATTGTGCTGGTAATTCTCTTTTTCCAGACCCTGCCCACACTGCTCCGAATGGATCTGCGAAAGGCGGAGCGCGACTACGAAGAGGAGATGCGCGAGACCAACCCACCTATGATTCATGGAAACTTTGTGGTGGAGAATCCCAAGATAGACGGCAAGAGCCTCACCGAAATGGCCATCCGCAGTGTGACCGGTTGTGTGGTTTCGCGTGTGAAGCACGGCGATATCACCACAACCCCCGCAAAGGAGACCCGCCTCTACTTGGGCGATATTGTAAGATTGGTGGGTACTGCCGAAGATTTACAACGGGGCGAACTGCTCATTGGAAGCGTTGTAAACCAGGAGCTTGCTCTCTCGAGCAACTACGAGGTGCAGTGGCTACTGGTAACCAATAAGCAGATGGTAAACAAAACCCTGCCGGGGCTCGATCTCTTTTCGAATTTTAACGCAACCATTGTTCGGATCCGGCGAAGCGGAATTGACATTAAGCCCGACAAAAACAGTATGTTGCGGTTTGGCGACCGTTTGTTGATTGCCGCCGACCGGGAGAGCCTTTCGCAAATTACCCGAATTATGGGGAACGACAACAAGCGGCTCTCCGAAACCGATTTCCTCCCCATTACGCTGGGCATATTAATCGGCGTTCTATTGGGCAGGGTAAATATTCCCTTCTTTGGGCTGTTCGATTTTAACCTGGGCGTTACAGGAGGTGTCCTTACCGCAGCCATTCTATTGAGCGGCCTGGGCAAAACGGGACCCATCCTCTGGTCAATGTCGAGTTACGCCAATGTGTTGCTACGCGAATTGGGCCTGCTTATGTTTATGGCCGTAGTAGGCACTGAGGCGGGAGCACAACTAAGCGATGTGCTGAGTGGCGGCGAAGGGTGGAATCTGCTTGTAGCCGGCGCCCTCATTACCGCCACACCCCTTGTAACTGGTATTCTGATGGGAAAGTACTTTCTGAAGATGAATGATTTGACCTTGCTGGGGGTGATGGCCGGAGCCATGACAAGTACGCCGGGGCTGGCAGCAGTAAACAGTCGGTCGGAAACCAGTATCGCGCAAATGGCATACGCTGCCGTCTATCCTATCGCTCTGGTGTTGATGATTCTGATATCGAATCTACTCTTCATGATTTAGACAATCTGCTCCTTCAGGCAGGTTTGGCTACCTGACCTGCATAGCAAAACTGTCTGCATCCCTCCTTAAGGCTTACCAAACACCTCTTTCAGAAAACGCTCCATCTCACCCGAACCACCCAAATCGATGGCCGCAATCTTTCCGTCGGGCGCAATCAGGATTTCGGTGGGAAGTGCCTGTAAAGAGTAGAGTATGGCCACATCCTGCTGGCCGGGTCGCTCTTCGTAAAGATTTAACTGCCGCCAGGCGGGTTTGTCTTCGCGGATTGCCTGTTTCCAAGCGGCCGTCTCTTTGTCGGACGCAATTCCCACCATTTCGAAATTCGATTGCCGATAGGTCTCAAATAGACGAGCCAGTCTGGGATGGCCAACACGACAAGGGCCACACCATGAGGCCCAAAAGGATAACAAAACGTACTTTCCCTTGTAGTCGGAGAGACACCACTCAACGCCTTCAGCATCGGTTAGAACAAATTCGGGGGCTTCGGCACCCACCTCCAATCGGGAGGCACCTTTCAGAAAATCGGCCATGGCCTCTCCCCATTTCGACGATCGCGCACCTCCGGTAAAGGCACTATATTGAGCTTTCACCTCAGCAACCGACGACTCCAGCATAAAATTTTCCACGTATAGTTTTGCAGCAAAAGCCGATCCGAGATTCTCGCGAATATATTCGCGGGTTTGATTACTCAAGGCAGCCGAAAGCACCATCCGCAGTGCCTCGATCCTCTTTTGGGCTGCAGCCAGCGAGCTGCTATCCATCTTTTCAATTTCGTGCTGCAAAGCATCCATACCCTTCCAGATGGGCGCCAATTTCTTTTTCAGCAGGTTGAGATCTTCATTATAGATACCTCCGGCAACCTCTGCATAGGGAAGGCTGTCGGCCACGCCATCGATGCGAATTTCGGCAGCCGAAAGAATCAGCTCGAGCGCATTGTTTCCGGCAGGTTTCGTTTCTGACTCAACCGACCCACGGTAGAGGAAGGCCGAAACCGGTTCATCGATTCTGCCTGTAAAGTGAAAACGTCCGCGAGAATCGGTTTTTGCCGTTTCCAGGAACCCTTCGCCATGATAAGAGTACATCAGATATAGTTCCGACTCCTTCTCCATTCCACGCAACTGTCCCGATACCTGATAGCTGTCGGGAGCAGGCGCAGGGGCGCATGAGGAGAGTAGAAAGAAAAACGGCAGGAGTAAAAAAAAGAGGCGAAGAGGTCTGTACATTATTGCCGGGAGTTAAGGTTCAACAAAAATAGGAAGTTTCGCTTCGGGGCATGTGCCTGATAATGCGCATGGGAGTGTGCCCGACGATATATCGGAGTGTGTACCGATGTCTGAGACCCGCTCCAAGAGAGTCTCAACCGCTTTTCGGCCTGACTCGCCTAAATGAATCGAAAACTGATTAACAAATAATGCAATATGCTGCTCGCAAACCTCACGATCCATGGCCTTTGCATAGTGCTGCACAAAAGTACGCGATGCCTCCCGGTTTTCCATGGCAAAGAGCACGCTATTGCGCATGTGGCTATTTAATTGAAGCTTGACCGACTCCGGAAGGGTTCGGCGAACGGCAATGGCACCCAGTGGCAACGGCAGCGAGGTGGTCTGCTCCCACATCACTCCGAGGTCGGCAACTTTATGTAAACCCTTCTTTTGGTAGGTAAACCGGGTTTCATGAATCAGCACCCCCGCATCGACCTCTCCGCTCAGCACAGCCTCTTCGATATCGGAAAAAAGGTAGGTGCGAGGTGGCTTTAATCCGGGAAAGAGGGCTCTGAGCAGCAGGGCTGCAGTGGTGTGCTCGCCGGGAATAGCCATCACTACGTGGGGAATCTCGTCGGGATAGAGCTTTTTACGGCTCACCACCAGGGGACCACTGCCGTAGCCAAGGGCACTACCGGCAGTAAGCAGCTGATAGTTGGCTCGAAGCAAAGGATAGGCTGCATAGCTGATTTTGGTGATGTCGGGAATCTCGTCGAGTGCCATGCGGTTAAGCTCCTCAATATCGGCAACGTGCAGTTGAAACTCGAAGGGAGATACCGATATCCGACCATGCACTAAGGCATCGAACATAAAGGTGTCGTTGGGACACGAAGAGAAAGCAAGTTGTAGTTTCATTTGCGGTGATCTGAAAGGAAACTCTCCCCACAACAGCCATCCGACAGTCGTCGAAGGGTTTGGCTCAATGCCTCCAGAGCAACAGATATCTGCCAATGTTTGGGATTCCGGGGCTCAACAGGATTCGAAATGGCACGAAGCGCCATAAATGGCACCTTCTGCTTAAGGCAGGCGTAAAAGAGAGCAGCCCCCTCCATACTCTCCACATCGGGACGAAACAGAGAGCGCCTGAGCGAAATCAGGTCTCGACTGCCTGAAACGGTTTGAACCGTAATGCCCGTTACTGCCGGTAAACCGAGCAGAGGCGCCCACTCCGGAAGCCCCGAAACGCAGGGATTCTCAAGGAAGCCATCGCCGGTGTATACACTCTCTTCGGAGAGAAAACCCATCTCTGGTGCCCCGACAAAATTGCCCCGGTTATCGATTCCAAAATCGGCAAAGCAGTCGCGAGCCACCAAAACTACCGACCCCACGGGATGGGCAGGCATGAAAGAGCCGGCTACTCCCACCTGGATAACTGCGTTGAATGATTGTGTGGCAAGAGAGGTGCCCAGAGCATAGGCAGTTGCAGGCGCCCCGATGCCTGTTACCAGGAATGAGAGGGAACATCCCTCCATACAGAGACCATCGGCGGCTTGGAGCTCCTTGTGGGTAGCAGCCACAATCAACACTTTTTTCATGGGCCAACTCTGGCAATTACATCTGCATCACTACCCTGAAGCCAATGGTATCGAAACGGGAGTCGATGGCAGAGTTACGGGTAAACACACGGCAGAGATCGGAACGACTGTTCCAGGCGCCTCCCCTGATGACACGGAAAACACCACTTACAGGCCCCTGCGGGTTTTTCTCATCGCCCCGGTTGTAGTAACCCGAACGATAATAGTCGGAACACCATTCCCAAACATTCCCACTCATATCAAACAACCCAAAGGCATTAGATTTTAAAAGAGAAACCGGCATGGCGCCTCCCGAGGAGTTCATAACATACCAGGCTACAGAATCGACCGAAGCGTGACCGCTAAAGGCGTTGGGCGAAACACCCCCCTGCCCCTCGGAGGCGGCATATTCCCATTCGGCCTCGGTGGGCAGCCTGTATTTCGAACCGGTTTGGGCCGACATCCAGGTGCAGAAAGCGGTAGCACCCTCCCATGTCACAAAAATCACCGGAAAGTTTTCGAACCCTTTGATTACCTCATATCCCTTGTCGGTTTTTTGAATGCGGCACTTTTCGAGACCATATGAGCCACCAATCTTAATCCACCCGGCAATCACTTCGTCGGTTTGGCTCTTACTGCCATTCAAAAATTGGCAGAACTGATGGTTTGTGATTTCGGTTTTGGCGATAAAGAATGGCGAAAGCTCTACTTTGTGCATGGGTCCATCCTCTTTGGTTGCACTGTCGGTACCCATATAAAAGAAACCTCCCTTTAGCGAAACCATCTCTATTTCGCGAATGCCCACCGGATCAATCCGTCTGAGCGCATCGAGGGCAGGCAGGAAATCTTTCTCTAAAGCCTTTATGTACCAACGGCGTGCCATCTCCAGATCTTGAGGAACGCCGAGCCCCTTTTCGCAGAGCATGCCCAACCGATAATCGGCCGCCGCCACCCCGTTATCGGAGGCATACATATAGACCACGGCAGCCTGTTGAGGATTGGCTTCGGTACCCAGCCCCATTTCCAGCATATAACCAAGGAAATATTGTGCCTCTGCATATTTTTCGGCAACCATCTCCATAAGAACCAACGCATTATCGTACGATTCAGCATTAACACCCCTCAGGGCAATCATCTCGCCAAACTTCAAGATGCTGATTTCATCGCCCATTTCCATTGCCTTAGAATAGAGGGCGCAGGCAGCGTCAAATTCGCCTGCCTCGGCCTTTTGATTACCGCTTGCGCGCAGTTCAAGTGCCGACTGGGCGTTTAGAAAAGAAGAAAAAGAGAGAAAGAGGAGCGAAACAATCAGAAACTTGTTCATGATGATAAAATTTGATTGTAAGTGGTAAAATGGCGCTCCATGTTGCTTACGTGTAATGCCTGAGCGTTAAGAAACAAAGAGTAGCCTGTTCGATTTATGCGGCGTTGAACCTCGCCATAAACAGTGCGCTAAGTTACAAAAAAGAAGATCAAAATATGTACCTTTGCCCTCCCGAGGTGACATTACACCTATCCAACTGCCAGATTTTTCCGTTATGGAGCTTCAACAGGTTAAACAAAGATTCGGAATCATTGGAAATGCACCTGCCCTACTCAGAGCAATCGATGTAGCTCTTCAGGTTGCGCCCACCGATCTCTCGGTACTGGTTATCGGCGAAAGCGGCGTGGGAAAAGAGTCTTTTCCGCAAATCATTCATCAATACAGTGCGCGTAAGCATGGTTCGTATATAGCTGTGAATTGTGGCGCCATCCCCGAAGGAACCATCGACTCGGAACTATTTGGACATGAAAAGGGCTCATTTACAGGAGCAACCGAGAGCCGAAAGGGCTATTTCGAAGTGGCATCGGGTGGTACCATTTTCCTCGACGAGATTGCCGAGCTCCCGCTTTCAACGCAGGTGAGGCTATTGCGGGTGCTCGAAACAGGCGAATTTATCAGAGTGGGCTCTTCGAAAATCCAAAAAACCGATGTCCGTGTCATTGCTGCCACAAATGTCGACATGGTAAAAGCAATCAGAGACCAGCGTTTCCGCGAAGATCTCTATTATCGTCTCTGTACGGTTCCCATCTCGCTCCCCCCGTTGCGTGAACGACCCGAAGATGTGTTACTCCTTTTCAGGAAGTTCGCGGTCGACTTCTCCGAAAAGTACCGCATGCCCTCCATCCAGCTTGATGAGGAGGCAAAAAGAATGCTGACTCGCTTTTCGTGGCCGGGGAACATCCGACAGTTAAAGAATATAACCGAACAGATATCGATTATTGAAACACAGCGCGAAATTTCGGGGGCTACCCTTCGACGCTACCTGCCCGACCACCAGGAATCGCATCTCCCGGCCATTCCCGGAAACCGGCACGACGACACGCGCAGTTTCTCTTCGGAGAGGGAGATTCTCTACAAGGTTCTCTTCGATATGCGCAACGACATTACCGACCTGAAAAAGTTGGTTGGCGAGATTATTTCGAAAGGAGTCGACAGTCGCGATATCCAGCAGGATAATGCCGGGATGCTCCAGAAACTCTACAGTTCGCCCGACTACCCCTTTCCACCGAAAACCATGCCCGCCGAACCGATTCATTTTACATCCGCATCGGGCGATACCACCATTCAGGACACGCTCGAAATCGAGGAGGAGTCGCTTTCGATTAACGACAAGGAGATGGAGCTGATAAAAAAGGCACTCGACAAATACGACGGCAAACGGAAATTGGCCGCAAAAGAGCTGGGTATCTCCGAACGCACTCTTTACAGAAAAATCAAAGAACATAATATTGGTTGAACCCATGAATCGCCACCTCACTTTCGCTTCTGTCAGCCGTTTTGCCCGTGTATGTCGGGTGGTATGGATCGGGGTCGTTGCCTGTCTGGCACTCCAGAGCTGCAAACTGACCATTTCAACCACCGATGCCTCCATCTCGCCCGAAACAAAGACCTGCTCTGTACAGAGCTTCCCCAATAGAGCGCTGGTGGTAAATCCATCTCTTGCGAGGAAAGTTTACGACGACCTCCAAGACAAAATTCAGGCGCAGACCAGCCTTAGTATGGTGAACGGCGAAGCCGACGTCATGTTCGAAGGCGAAATTACCGGATACGAAACCCGACCGGCTGCCATTACCGGCGACAACGTAGCTGCACTCGACCGCCTTACCATTACTGTGCAGGTAAAGTTTACCAACAACAAGGACACTCAGTACAGCTTTTCAAAGTCGTTCTCCAGATATGCCGACTACTCAAGAAACCAGTCGTTTGCTTCGGTCGAGAATGATCTGATTGACGAGATTATACCCCTCATCCTGGAAGATGTTTTTAATGCGGCCTTTGCCAACTGGTAATGAAAAGCGCTACCTTTAAGGGCATGGATAGTGCCCGTCTTGTACAACACCTCTATGGAGAGAAACCCCTCCCCGCGGAGGCACTTCCTCTGTTGGAAACAACGGTTGCGCAATATCCCTATTATGCCACTGCACGGCTGGCTCTTCTTGAAACCCTTCTCCGACACAAGCCTGCCGAAGGAGAGGCGCAGTTTGCCTGCACAGCCGTTGCTCTCCCCGAACGGAAAGCGCTCTTTGGTGTAAGGCACCCCGAAAAAGCAGCTCTGCTGGCACATCTCTCTTCACGACCCTCTTCGGCAGGCGAAGAGGTAATTACCTTTATCAACGAAAAGGAGTTTCGGCCTGCACACGAATTGAATGTTCTCCCTTCGAATGCTCCCGACACCGAAAAGATCATTGAGCGGTTTTTGGCAACCGCACCCAAAATAATCCCAAAGGAGATTATTGATTACCAAGCAGATAATGAATCGGGAAATGATGACAGCCACCCGCTGGTAACCGAAACCCTGGCTCAAATTTTTGCCAGTCAGGGTCATTCCGGAAAGGCTAAGCAGATTTATCAGGTTTTGATGTTGAAATTTCCGGAAAAAAGTAATTACTTTGCGGATCGTATCCGGGAACTGCCATAAATAATAAACTACTGAAAAACAAAAGATTATGTATACAATTCTCTCTGTTCTTATCTTCATCGCATGTGTGCTGCTCATCTTGGTTGTGTTGGTACAAAACTCCAAGGGAGGCGGTTTGGCTGCAAATTTTTCCTCATCAAATCAAATTATGGGGGTAAGAAAGACCACCGATTTTCTGGAAAAATTTACCTGGATTCTGGCTGGAGCCCTGATTATCCTCAGCGTTGGAGCAAGCCTCTCCCTGCCACGCGGCACCGAAGCAGCCTCCTCAGTCATTGAGTCTCAGATTCAGAATATTGCAGACCCCACCCAACTGCCGGCTTTCCCCACCCCCGGTGCTGCCGATGGAGCTATTATTCCTAATCTTACCCCCTCGACCGATGCAACACAGCCGTCAGGAGAGACTCCCGCCCCGACAACACCTACCGAATAAAATTCGCGTTTCAGCATAGCAAATGTCAGCCTGTCATAGGGCTGACATTTTTTTTGCACACGCTATAAAATCTATCCGCCTGCTTAACAACGACTTAACCGCAAAAGCAATCAATAATTATATGGCATTGACTGCAAGTTTGTCACGCCTTAACAACAAAAAACGTTCATAAGCCCTTTGGCATAGATTATGATTAAGGCTATCTCACTAAACCATATGTCTCACTTAATAAATGATAAAGAAATGACAGTAAAGATTAAACCTTTGGCTGACCGGGTTCTGGTTGAACCGATGGTAGCAGAATCAAAAACCGCAAGCGGTTTGATTATTCCCGATACAGCAAAAGAGAAACCGCAAAAGGGTACCGTAATGGCTGCCGGCCCCGGCACTAAAGATGAGACCATGCAGGTAAAAGTTGGCGACGTGGTTTTGTACGGCAAATATGCAGGCACCGAACTAAACATCGACGGGAAGGATTACCTGATTATGCGTCAATCCGACATTCTGGCCGTTATTTAAGGATTTTGCATCAAGAAGAACAATAGAAAACAATAGAAGATTATGGCAAAAGAAATTTTATTCAACACAGAATCACGCGATCTGCTTAAAAAAGGTGTCGACCAACTTGCAAATGCAGTAAAAGTTACGTTGGGCCCCAAGGGTCGCAATGTGGTAATAGAAAAGAAATTCGGTGCTCCCATGGTAACCAAAGACGGTGTTACTGTTGCAAAGGAGATTGAATTGACCAATAGGATTGAAAACATCGGTGCACAACTGGTGAAAGAGGTTGCCTCGAAAACCAACGACGATGCCGGCGATGGTACCACCACTGCCACCGTCCTGGCCCAGTCGATTGTTGCGGTGGGTCTGAAGAATGTGACTGCCGGTGCCAACCCCATGGATCTGAAGCGGGGTATAGACAAAGCGGTTCTGGTTGTAACCGAAAGCCTGAAAGCACAGTCTTCGGAAGTAGGCGACGACCTGAGCAAAATAGAGCAGGTGGCTTCTGTGTCGGCGAATAACGATATGGAGATTGGCAAATTAATTGCCGAAGCCATGGGCAAAGTAAAAAAAGAGGGTGTTATCACCATCGAAGAGTCGAAAACTTCCGAAACACATGTTGATGTAGTAGAAGGAATGCAGTTTGACCGTGGTTACATCTCCCCCTATTTTGTAACCGATACCGAAAAAATGGAATCGGTTCTGGAGGCTCCCCTTGTACTGATCTACGACAAGAAGGTTTCTACCATGAAAGAATTCCTCCCGATTCTGGAAGCGTCGCTCCAAACCGGAAAGCCCCTTTTGGTCATTTGCGAAGATATCGACGGTGAAGCACTTGCTACTTTAGTGGTTAACAAACTGCGTGGTTCGTTGCGCATTTGTGCTGTTAAAGCTCCCGGGTTCGGCGATCGCAGAAAAGAGATGCTGGAAGACATTGCCATCCTTACCGGTGGTACAGTGATAACCGAAGAAAAAGGGTTGAAACTGGAAAATGCCTCCGTTGATATGTTGGGTTCGGCCGAAAAAATTCAGATAAACAAAGACACTACCGTGATTGTAAACGGAAGTGGAGCCAAAGAAAATATTGAAGCTCGTATTTCGCAGATCCGCGCTCAGATGGAGAACACGACCTCCGATTACGACAAAGAGAAACTGCAGGAACGTCTTGCCAAACTGGCTGGCGGTGTTGCTGTTCTGCATATCGGAGCTGCCACTGAGGTAGAAATGAAAGAGAAGAAAGACCGCGTGAACGATGCACTCAGTGCAACCCGTGCTGCGATTGAAGAGGGTATTATCCCCGGTGGTGGCGTTGCTTATATCCGTGCCATCAGCAAACTTGAGAAACTCAAAGGCGACAATGACGATGAAACCACAGGAATTGCCATCGTACGCCGTGCCCTTGAGGAGCCCCTGCGTCAGATCGTTTTCAATGCCGGAGGCGATGGCTCTGTTGTTGTACAGAAAGTAAAAGAGAGCAAAGGCGCAATGGGTTACAATGCCCGCATTGACCGTTACGAAAATCTGATTGAAGCAGGTGTTATTGATCCCACTAAGGTAGCACGTGTTGCACTTGAGAATGCAGCTTCCATTGCAGGAATGTTCCTGACCACCGAATGTGTGATTGCCGAAAAAGAGGATCCCAATGCCGGTCATGCACCGCAGGGAAACCCCGGAATGGGCGGAATGGGCGGAATGGGCGGCATGATGTAATGCTGTGAAGAATTGTTTGTTTGTTTGATTGATTGATTGTTTTTCCGGGGCTGCCTCCATTGGGGGCAGCCTTTTTTTTATACCTGTTACTTCGGATATTATAAATCGAAACCTCATTCCACTAACTATCAGGGGTTATGGGTTGTGTAACCAGACCTTCAAGAACGGCATCTCGATATCGCCATTCTTAATCACAAATAATATCTTTACTTTTGCGGTCATCTCAGAAGAATAGATATGCAATATACCTGGCTAGACCCCATTGAGTTCCCGGAAGATTTACGAAAGCTCCCGGTTGAGTCGCTTCCTTTGGTGTGCCAAGACCTTCGCCAGTTTATCATAGATGCCACGAGTAAGAATTCGGGCCATCTGGGCGCCAATCTTGGCGTTGTGGAGCTCACGGTTGCACTGCACTATGTGTTAAATACCCCATACGATGAGATTGTTTGGGATGTGGGGCATCAGGCTTACGGACACAAAATTCTAACCGGCCGCAAGAAATTGTTCTACACAAACCGGAAAAAAGGGGGGCTCAGTGGCTTCCCCTCTATGAAGGAGAGTCGCTACGATTCGTTTGGCACAGGGCACTCCTCTACCTCTGTTTCGGCGGCACTGGGCCTCGCAAAAGCGGCCGCGCTGAAAGGCGAACAGAACCGACAGGTGGTTGCGGTAATGGGCGACGGATCACTCACCGGAGGCATGGTGTTCGAGGCGCTCAACAATGCGGCCTCGAGCAAGACAAATCTTCTGATTATACTCAACGACAATGAGATGGCCATCGACCCGAATGTAGGTGGCATGAGGGCCTATCTCACTCATTTCTCGGCATCGCGTACCTACAACCGTATGAAAGCCGATGTGTGGAATTCGCTGCGGTATGCCAGATGGCTGCGTACCGGGCTTCAAAAGCTCGAAAATGCGGCAAAGTCGGTGCTCTATCGGCAGGGCAATCTCTTTGAGGCATTGGGAATTCGCTACTTCGGCCCTATCGACGGACATGATGTGGTGGCCCTGACGCGACTTCTGCGAAACATAACAAACATCCCGGGGCCTAAACTGCTCCACATTAGAACCATTAAGGGCAAAGGGTATAAATTTGCCGAAGACGAACAGATCAAATTCCATGCACCCGGCCTTTTCAACAAGGAGACGGGCAAAGCGGTGGAGTGCTGCGGGAATGGCGAAGATTCAGCCATGCAGGATATATTTGGCAAAACTCTCTGTCAACTGGCCGAAAAAAACAGCAAGATTTTGGCCATCACACCTGCCATGGGAACCGGATCGGGACTTATCCCCTTTAAGAATAGGTTTCCCGATCGTTTCTTTGATGTAGGCATTGCCGAACCCCATGCGGTGACCTTTGCTGCCGGGCTGGCTGCACGGGGTCTTACCCCTTTTTGCTGCATCTACTCCTCTTTTTTGCAGCGATCGTACGATCAGGTAATTCATGATGTAGCTCTGCAAAAATTGCCTGTTGTGCTCTGTGTGGATCGTGCCGGTCTGGTTGGCGAAGATGGATCTACGCATCAGGGGGCATACGATCTGGCTTCGCTCCGATGTATTCCTCATTTGACCCTGGCCGCTCCCATGGATGGTTCCGAACTGCGAAAGATGATGTATACGGCCCAACTGAACCCCGATGGACCCTTTGTAATTCGCTATCCAAAAGCCAAATCGCTACGCTGTGTCTGTGAGGAACCTTTTACGGAGGTTGCAGTAGGAAGAGGACGAAAATTGCGCGACGGCGGCACAGTGGCCTTTGTAACCCTTGGTCAGGCAGGGCTGTTTGCTGCAGCAGCGGCCGATATTCTGGTCCAAAGAGGATTGAAGGTGGCGCATTACGATATGCGATTCCTGAAACCGCTCGATACAGAGTTGGTGGCCGAAATTTGCAGCAGCCACTCACTCATTGCTGCAGTAGAGGAGGGTTCTGTAATGGGAGGATTTGCCAGTGCCTTTATAGAAACCATGCATCGGTTAGATTGCGTGGTTAAGATTAAATCGTTTGGAATCCCCGATCGTTATATTGCCCACGGAACGCAGCAGGAGCAGCTTGCCGAGTGCGGCATCGATGCCGAGTCGCTGGCAGCGGGGGTAGAGGCGTGGCTGAGGAGCCAGTCGTAATGCTTGCACGGGTGTGAACCAGCCGGAACAAACCAGAGCCATTGTACTTCACCATATCAAATATGGCGACACCAGCCTGATTGTGCACCTCTACACCGAAGCTTTTGGCAGATGCAGCATTATCATTAAGGGTGCCTACGGAAAAAAATCGGCAACACCGGCCAAGTGGTTCCAACCGCTCTTTCTGGTGGAAGGTGAGATTGCCTTCCGTTCGCAGCGCGAACTACAGAGTGCCCGACATCTTCAGCTCTCTCCTCCTCTGTACGGATTGGGTTCCCATCCTGTAAAGAGCGGCATTACCCTCTTCCTGGGCGAATTTCTGGCAAAGGTATTACGCGAAGAGGAGGGGAACCCCCTCCTCTTTGGATTTTTGCACAACGCTATACGGATGCTCGACGCTTCGGAAGCAGGATATGCCAATTTCCACCTGCTGCTGTTAATTCACCTTACAAAATATCTCGGGTTCTTTCCCCGGAACAATTTCAGCCCCGAACAGTGCTGGTTCGACCTGGAGAAAGGGTACTTTACGCAACTCCCTTCTTCGCACAATCTGGGGGGTGAAGCGGGAGAATGCCTCAGCCGAATGCTCGCAGCAAACCTCTCCGAAATGGAGCAGTTCCATCTGCAAACAGATTGCCGAAACCAGATTCTCGATGCCCTGATTGCCTTCTACTCGTTGCACCACGGGGGCACTTCAAACCTCAAGTCGATTCCTGTGGTGAGAAGCCTCTTTTAAGAGTGCTTTTGGGGAATGCGGGCCAAAACTTCTGTAAGGAATTCCCAAAATACGGCTACAGAGGCCACGTGCACTTTTTCGTCGGGCGAATGAGGATGGCGAATGGTGGGACCAAACGAAATCATATCCATATCAGGATAAATGCCGCCTATAATTCCACACTCCAATCCGGCATGCACAATTTTCACCTCCGTCTCCTTCCCAAACTTCTGCAGATAGGCCTCTTGCATGGTTTTCAGAATGAGCGAATCGAAATTGGGAGCCCAACCGGGATAATCGCCCGCATGTTCGACCGAGGCGCCAATCAGCTCAAAGGTGCTGGTAAAGGCATTCGCAGCGTCTTGGCGAGCCGAATCGACCGAACTGCGTAGCAGACACATCACCAGCGCCTGCCCGTCGGCAACCCGCACAATCGAAAGATTCGAGGAGGTCTCCACAACCGGGGTTCCGGGAGTCATGCGGAATGCACCGTTGGGTAAGGCATAGAGGGCATTGAGGAAAAGGCCTTCCGAAGCTTTGTCCATCACCACCTCTACCGGCAACGCAGGCTCAGCCTTAAAGGAGATACCCGATTCGACCCGCAGATACTCCTGCGTCCACATCTCTTCATACTCCTTTACCAGGGCAAGAAAAGGCTCTTCCTGTGCAGTAGGCACGGTAACCAGGGCTGCCGCCTCGCGAGGAATCGCATTACGCATATTTCCACCGTGGAACTGCGAGAGGCAAAGGTCAAACTGCCTCACAGCCTCCCACAGGAAGCGAACCAGCAGCTTGTTTGAGTTGGCACGACCCAAATGGATTTCAAGACCCGAATGCCCCCCCTTCAAACCTGAGAGGGTCAGTTTATAACTCTTCGAACCCGATGGTGCAGGATCGGTACTATATTCCAATAAGGCGTTAGAGTTTCGCCCACCGGCACAGCCAATAAAGAGCTCGCCCTCATCTTCCGAATCCATATTAATCAGAATTCTCGACTGCAACCAGTCGGCCGAAAGATGATTGGCGCCGGTCATCCCGGTCTCTTCGTCGATGGTGATTAACACCTCAACAGGCCCGTGCTCCAGATCGGTCGAAGCCAGAACTGCCAGAGCGGCCGCCACTCCGATACCGTTATCTGCACCCAGGGTGGTTCCCGTGGCTTTTACCCAATCTCCGTCGATGACGGGAAGGATCGGATCGGTTGTGAAATCATGAACCGTATCGGCATTTTTTTGCGGAACCATGTCGATATGAGCCTGCAAAGCAACGGATGCCCTCTCTTCGAAACCCGGGGAGGCCGGTTTCCGAATCAAGACATTCCCTAGAGCATCTGTTTCGCACCAAAGGCCATGTTTTTTAGCAAATTCAAGGAGGTATACAACCGCCTTCTCTTCGTGCTTTGAGGGGTGGGGTATATCGCAAATGTCGGCAAAAAAGCCCCATAACAATTTGGGTTCTAGTGTTCTTATCTGAGACATGGTTTGGGTTTTAGGAGATGGAAAATGGTATGTACCTTCATGTTGTGAAGTTACACCTCTCCTCCCAAATAACCAAACGGGCAGAACACTTTTTGAGCCTCTCCCCTATCTCGAGACCACCTTCGACCACCAGTTGTACCTACGAAGAGTCCTTTCGTCGAACGGGGTCTCCTGTTTTGCCACCCTGAACCCTACACTTCCCAAACGAGCAGGATCGAGAAGATAATGACGAGCCCATACGTGCGAAACTCCGGCAAAAGAGTCCCATGCACCGCCTCGCAAAACCTTAAAAACCCCCATTTTTGGGCCGATGGGATTGTTTCGTTCAAGTCGCTGATAGTAGTTTCGGCGGTAATAATCCATACACCACTCCCACACATTCCCGGTCATATCGAAAATCCCCAGTTTATTAGGCATACCTGTTCCAACCTCATGGGCAAGGTAATTGGAGTTGCTCCAAACCCAACCTACCTCCTCCAATTGATCGGATCCGCTGAAGAGAAGCGAATCATTCTTGGCGCGGGCAGCAAACTCCCACTCGGCTTCGGTGGGAAGGCGCCAAGCCTCACCGGTTTTTTCGCCCAGCCAGAGCGTATAGGCAAGGGCCCCCTCCCAGGTCACAAAAAGTACCGGGTGGTTGTCGTAGCACAATTCTACCTTAAAACGGTTACCATCAAGATAAATACGGGAGGTTTCGCGCCCAGTCTGGCCGTAGAGGTGAATCCAGTGGTCGAGCGAACTGATTTTACTTCCCCAATCGTTTAGGAAAGCACAATACTGGGCATTGGTCACCTCAAACTTCCCGATGTGAAAGGTCGAAACCTCAACCTCATGCGCAGGAGCCTCCGCCTTTTCGGCGCTATTGCGTCCCATCATAAAGACGCCTCCCTCCACTCTTACCATTTCGGGGATAAGAGCAATAGCAGGCGTGGTGTAGGTAATCGAATTTTGCAGTTCTACCATTTTTGGGGTTGCAGGGGCAAATCCCAGTGTCGAAGCCTTGCAAAGCCACTGCATGGCATCCTGGCTGCTCTGCTCCACTCCGCGGCCTTCGGCATAAAGCAGAGCCAACTCATACTGGGCCGCAGGAATACTTCTGAGAGCGGCCTGCCGGTACCAGCGCACCGCCTCTTTCGGGTCCGACTGTGTACCAATACCCTTGTCAAAGAAATACCCCAGAAACCACTGAGCGTCGGGATAACCTTTTTCGGCCATCAGCGCAGTGAACGTAAAGAGGTTCCCTGCATCTTGAAGGGTACTTTTTTGCTCATACAACAGCCAGCCCAACTTTAAAGCTGCAATTTCGTCGCCATGGTCAACGGCCTTGGCATATTCGGAACAGGCCTTTTCCATCTGACCGGCAGCAAAACTCTTATCGCCCATTCTCCGCCACTCTGACGAGGACTGTGCTATGGCCGTGGAAAGAAAAAGAAAAGCGCCAGCGGCCAACAATGTAACGGATAGTATTCTTTTCATACGACTTCGGATTGTGTTAAAATCAAAAAGGATGATGGGTAATTATAACCAATAAAATCTCGATAAATATACGCCATTTTACAGTGACTAGATGAAAAAGTGGGCAATTATGCTGCAACCCATTCGGAATAGTTCCAGAATTTTCGCAAATTTGCGGGCTCACAAAGATTTTGTATAAATCCTTAAATTTCAGTTATATGATTTATTCTCACGAAGTACAGCACATGTGTGTTGTAAAGCAAGGCCCCAACCACGGGCCGGCACCCATTCCCGAAGAGGGGAATTGGGTCAGAGCCAAAGAGGTGAAGGACATTTCGGGTCTTACCCACGGGGTGGGCTGGTGTGCGCCTCAGCAGGGAGCCTGCAAACTGACACTGAACGTGAAAGAGGGTATCATTCAGGAGGCTCTTATAGAAACCATCGGTTGTTCGGGGATGACCCATTCGGCAGCCATGGCATCGGAGATTCTTCCCGGCAAAACCATTTTGGAAGCGTTGAATACCGACTTGGTTTGCGATGCCATAAACACGGCCATGCGCGAACTGTTTCTCCAGATTGTATACGGACGCACTCAGAGCGCTTTCTCAGAAGGCGGCCTGCCGATTGGCGCAGGGCTCGAAGACCTTGGGAAAGGGCTTCGGAGCCAGGTTGGAACCATGTTTGGCACGCTCGAGAAAGGGCCCCGCTATCTGGAGATGGCCGAAGGGTACTGCTCGCGCCTTGCGCTCGATGAGAACGGCGAGATTATAGGTTACGAATTTTTCCATCTCGGCAAATTCATGGATATGATTAAGAAAGGTGTCGATGCAAATGTAGCCCTTGAGAAGTCGAAAGGCTCCTATGGCCGTTTTCAGGAAGCCGCAAAATACATTGACCCCCGTCACGAATAATTCAGGAGATATAGATTATGGCATTATTTGAAAGTTACGACCGTCGTATTGATCAGATCAACACGGTTTTGAATACATACGGAATCAAAGACCTTGACCAGGCCAACGCTATCTGCAAGGAGAAGGGTATTGACCCCTACAAAATTTGCGAAGAGACGCAGTCCATCTGTTTCGAAAACGCGAAGTGGGCCTACGTGGCAGGCGCGGCTATTGCTTTTAAGAAAGGGGTAAAGAATGCAGCCGAAGCTGCCGAAGTGATTGGTATCGGGCTGCAGTCGTTCTGCATTAAGGGCTCTGTTGCCGCCGATCGCAAGGTGGGTATCGGACACGGTAACCTGGCCGCCATGTTGTTGCGCGAGGAGACCCAGTGCTTTGCCTTTCTTGCCGGACATGAATCGTTTGCTGCTGCCGAAGGGGCCATCAAAATTGCCGAAATGGCCAACAAAGTAAGGAAACACCCGCTTCGGGTGATCCTAAACGGCTTGGGCAAAGATGCTGCGCAGATCATTTCTCGTATCAACGGCTTCACCTATGTGCAAACCGATTTCGACTTTGCATCCGGCGAGGTGACGGTGGTTAAAGAGATTGCCTACTCCAAAGGATTACGTGCTAAGGTAAAATGCTACGGCGCGAACGATGTTCGCGAAGGGGTTGCTATAATGCACATGGAGGGGGTCGATGTATCCATCACCGGAAACTCTACCAACCCTACCCGTTTTCAACACCCTGTGGCCGGCACCTACAAAAAAGAGTGCATGGAACAGGGCAAAAGGTACTTCTCTGTGGCCTCCGGTGGAGGAACAGGGCGTACGCTGCACCCCGACAATATGGCTGCCGGCCCCGCCTCTTATGGCATGACCGACACGATGGGCCGTATGCACGGCGACGCGCAGTTTGCCGGATCCTCTTCGGTTCCCGCCCACGTTGAGATGATGGGCTTCCTGGGTATGGGAAACAACCCCATGGTGGGTGCTACGGTTGCCGTAGCGGTAGCCATTGAGCAGGCGTTATAATCAATTCCGCTTTACATAGAAAAAGAGGGTGCTGTTGCAGCACCCTCTTTTTTGTTCTCCGGCCTAAAGGCCCTTGTTGGAAGCAGGCTTACTATTTGGCCTTACCGTTTTGGCCCGCTTTAGCAGGAGCACAGCAGGCTCCGGCACCCATGCCCATGCCATTGCCTTTACCTTTCCTGAGTCCCTCTCCGTTTCGGAGACCCTTTCCCTTCTGATTCTTACCCGTACCGGCATTGTCGCAAATCCCATCATTGTTGGCATCAACAAAGGCGGTTTTAGCGGGTTCGCCCTTGCGCTGGGTGGTTTTGGTGTCTTGAGCCATGGTGAAACTTACAGTAGCCATGATGGCCAGTGCGGCAAAAAAGAGTTTTGTTTTCATCGTTGATTGGTTTTAGTGATTATTATTCTTGTTATGCTAATTGCGGTTTTGTGTTATTGATTGCGAAACCTGTTTCTACGGCCTCTCTCGCCCGGCTCCGAAGGGATAGCGCCCGGAGCTTGCGAATCGCCGGTACAGTCGCAGAAAAGAGGGAGAAAATGTTGCTGTAACTGATTCTTTTGATCGGGCGTACAGGCATCGCAAAGCGAAAGATAAAATTTGTAGGTTGCTACCTTAAGTTCGGCATGATACGCCCCTATCCCGTGCGAAATGTCTTTAAGGCGGAGCGTATCGGGCGCTGCCATGGTAAGTTCAACGTGCATAGCATTTTTGAGCGAATCGATAGCCAGAAGTATCTCTCTTACTTTGGGCTGAAAGTTGCGCTGCGCATGCCTGAAAGCATTCATCTGCAAAGAATCAAACTGCAGTTGATGACGAAAGAAGGAGCCATTCAGGGGCAGCTGACCCGCCCCCACCATCAGAACCTCGTTGTTTTGCTTGTGCTGTCGGTTGTGGTAGAGAAGTGTGGCAACTGTCGAAATATTGAGTACAGCCAGAAGTACAACCAGCCATACCAGGAGGGTGCGATTATTCTTCATGGCTCAGCAGATGATAAAATTGCAGATTTTCGATGGTGGTGTCGTCTATAGGCAACCGGGTCTCCTGTAAGGGGACCAGGGCGCTTCCCAGATGGATACCTGAAAGCAGAACCAGTGCAAGCGCAACCGCAGCAAAAGCCCCTTTCACGAGCGATAGGTAAACAGGTGCAGGCGGGGCAATACGAGCCATAACACGGGTCGAAAGGAAAGGATCGGGTTGCGCCCCTTTTTCCCTCTCAATCAACTGATCTATGTAAAATTCCGAATCCATGGTATAATGTATTGTATAAATAAGACAAAGGGCTGGTTACTTTCCTACGATAGGGTTCAATTTTTTTCGGAGGGCGCTCTTTGCCCGCTGCAACAACTGCTCTACGGCACCTTCGGTTGTGTGCATAATGGCGGCTATCTCCTTTTGCGTAAGATCATCGTACTTGCTCAACACAAAAGCGGTTCGCTGCTTCTCGGGAAGCAACCCGATGGCCTCGCGAACGGCGCGGTCTCGCTGTTCATCTTCAAGCAACCCGTGGGGATCTCTTTGGGGATCTTCAAACATAAAGAGCTGTCTGAGCGCGTCGCCTGCAGTAACTAAAAGGTTTCGACGCCTCAGCCTGGCTGTATGGTTAAGACAACTGTTTACCGCAATTCGGTATAGCCAGGTCGAAAAGGCTGAGTCGAACTTAAAGGTATGCAGAGCCTCCCAGGTCTCCTGTAAGGGGACCAGGGCGCTTCCCAGATGGATACCTGAAAGCAGAACCAGTGCAAGCGCAACCGCAGCAAAAGCCCCTTTCACGAGCGATAGGTAAACAGGTGCAGGCGGGGCAATACGAGCCATAACACGGGTCGAAAGGAAAGGATCGGGTTGCGCCCCTTTTTCCCTCTCAATCAACTGATCTATGTAAAATTCCGAATCCATGGTATAATGTATTGTATAAATAAGACAAAGGGCTGGTTACTTTCCTACGATAGGGTTCAATTTTTTTCGGAGGGCGCTCTTTGCCCGCTGCAACAACTGCTCTACGGCACCTTCGGTTGTGTGCATAATGGCGGCTATCTCCTTTTGCGTAAGATCATCGTACTTGCTCAACACAAAAGCGGTTCGCTGCTTCTCGGGAAGCAACCCGATGGCCTCGCGAACGGCGCGGTCTCGCTGTTCATCTTCAAGCAACCCGTGGGGATCTCTTTGGGGATCTTCAAACATAAAGAGCTGTCTGAGCGCGTCGCCTGCAGTAACTAAAAGGTTTCGACGCCTCAGCCTGGCTGTATGGTTAAGACAACTGTTTACCGCAATTCGGTATAGCCAGGTCGAAAAGGCTGAGTCGAACTTAAAGGTATGCAGAGCCTCCCAGGCTCTGATAAAGGTTTCCTGCGTCAGATCATCGGCATCGTCCTTCGAATGCACAAAACCCATCGCAGTACGAAATACCATGCCTTGGTACTTCGCAACCAGCTCGGCATACCGGTTTCGGTTGCCTTGAACGATTTCGGTGATGATTTGCGATTCGGTAATCATTCGGGATAAAATGCACTAGTTAGACCATCGGAGGAGGTCAATCCTACGATGCAATAAAAAATTGATTACGGCAGGATAGATTATCGTTTGCTCCTTTGGGTTCTTCGTACGATGATAAGACAAACGAGTTTGACACAAAGAATGTTCACCCCTAAGGGGTCATATCTGCAAACACAGAGTACCAATATTCAGATTCGCTTTTATCTTTGAAAAAAAATCCTGCCATGGATCGCACTATAAAAATTGAATCGCACGAAATCGTTGCCTTGATTCTATCCGTTATCCTCACGGGCATTTTCATCAAACTACCTCTCTTTCTGGGAATGGATCCCAACGACGATATGTTTTTCTTTAAAAACGGGCCGATGATTGCCTTAGGGGGGCTGTCGCTCTATCTACTCATGGCCGTGAGGCCCGCGAACCTGCGATATATTCTCGTTTCGGCGGGTGTGTTTCTGGGTTCGGCAGTCTATATAAACCTGTTGCCTTCGAACGAAGAGAGTCAATCGGTTATGCTGGTCTGCCTGCACCTTCCCCTGCTTTTGTGGAGTGTGTACGGGTTAATATACATGGGTTTCGACACAAAGAACCTCGAAAAAAGGGTGGCCTTTATAAAGTATAATGGCGATCTGGTGATCCTTTGCGCCCTCTTATCAATGGCCGGAGGGGTTCTGGCAGGCGCCTCTATGTCGCTCTTTTATGTAATCAAGATGCCTGTTGAGTCGTTTATTGTAAACTATATCGCCTTGTGGGGCATTGTATCGGTGCCGATTGTTTCTACCTTTCTCATCCGAAATTTCCGGATCGACCTCCATCTCATTGCGCGCATCATTGCCATTCTCTTTAGCCCGCTAACCCTCATTACGCTTATTGCCTTTCTGGCCAGTATCCCGGCTGCGGGTAACAATCCATACAGCGACCGCAATTTTCTGCTGGTATTTAACCTCATGTTGCTTGGCATCATGGGACTAATCGCATTCGCCGTTTCGGAGAGTGCCACAACCACACAACAACGATTCATCACATGGATTCTCTTCCTGTTGGTTTTTGTGTCGCTATGTATAGATTTACTCGCCCTGTCGGCCATTCTCTACAGGCTTAACGAATACGGTTTCTCGGCCAACCGCTGTGCCGTGTTGGGAGCCAACCTCCTCATGGCCGGGAACCTGAGTATCATTTTGATGCGCCTCTATAAAACCATTAGGCGCAAGGCCGAACTAAAACAGGTAGAGAACGACATCGCACGATATCTGCCGGCCTATGCACTCTGGGTAGCCTTTGTGGCATTTACCTTCCCCTTACTGTTCGGGATATAATCGCTCAAAACCCCAATCTTTACCTACCTTAGCCTCAACTTCTGATTTTCCCAAACTTTTATTCACAAACCACCCTTACCCACAACATGAAAATTATACGTCTATTACTGCTTATCGTTCCCCTCCTTCTCAGCTGCGAAAAAGAGGAAAAAGATTTTGATGCCCTGATCCGCGGCACATGGATCAACACAGAGATTCACGGTGCACCGGTTCTTACCAACGAAACCTTCGTACTCTCCTTCCGATCGGACGGCACTGAACTATATGCCAAGGGATTTACCATCGATGAAAACAACCGTTCGTGGATCGAAAACAGCAATTACACCTATAGCGTGAGGGGCAATACCATCGTGATTGACGGTACCGATGCCAACAATCACGTCTATCATATGGAGTTCCTGATAGAGTCACTCTCGGCCACCACACTAACCTATACCGTAAAAACCTTTTCGGTAGACCAAACCGACTATCCCGATACCAATAAATATACCTGCCGTAAGGCAGCAGCCAACTATAGCAACGCCTTTGCCGGAGTGTGGTATGGCCGATGCACCACCGAAGGGACCACCGACACCCAATATCACTACTGGGAATATTTTCCCGATGGCTCTTTTCACTACTACTATCAGAACGAGAGTCTTGAGTGGGTAAAGAAATCCGACAACGAAGGGGGCTACTTTTTATACGGGAATCTCTTTGTGAGCAACTATTCAAACGATCTTCTTTTGGGAGGAACCGGAAAAGCCTTCGAATGTTGGAACTTTTCGATAGCAGGCAATCAAATGACCTGGACCGGTTTGCGAGAAGATAACCATACCGTTACCTACCAGATGGAACGGGTAGAAAGCGCACCCGAAACCTCTCTTTAGGGGTTTCGGCAAAGGTTTCAGCCTCTCCCTTTCAACATCCGCATAAAATGGGAGCGGGTACCTTCGGCCATCTGGCCATCGGTACCCGCTCTCATTAAAAGAAATCGCTTCGTTACGGATTCTGATCGACAGAGATATCCAAACTGGTGTTTCCGTCGAACTCTTTGAGAGGCAACATGTAAACCCATTCGTACGACTCAGGATCGGTAATATCGAAAGGCTCCATACCGGCCCAATATTCGGTCCAGAAGTGGTTATTCCCGGGATAGTTCCTGATAAAGCCGGTTTTGTGGCGACGGACATCGAAAATCCGGAATCCTTCACCCCACAGCTCAATCCTTCGTTGTATCAAAATCAGGTCGAGCAGGTTCATGGTGCTGAGATCATCCGACCAGGAACCGATGGTAACGGTATTCCCATTGGGAATGGTGTCGAGTCCGGCGGCAAAATCGGGATCTTTATACCCGATGGCTTCAATCAGAAGATCACGGGCCGTGTTGTAATTCTCCCTCATGCACTCTGCCTCGGCTTGGTTGAGGTACATCTCGGCGGCACGCATATAGATGTAGTCGCTGGCCCAACTTCCGGCAGCCTTTACACGGAACTTCAACTGATAGTAGTTCACATCGGGTCCGGCCTCGTTTTCCCACTCCTCATCCTCGCTGTAAACGGGTTCCTGGAACCAATTTTTGCGAACATCGTTTTCGCCAATCCGGTCGTAGAGCCAGGCACTGACTATTTTACGGGAGTTATCGGCATACGAAGAGGAAACATGCGAATCCATATGCGAGAAGAAGGAGTTCCAACTGGACGACTGGGCATCATTAATCTCAGATCCCCACAACCATTCGCGATTTGTTACAGTGTTAAAGCCACCCAGCAGTTCGGAGCTGTTCATCAGTCCCACGCCGGGAGCATTCAGCGCATCTTCGGCTGCCTCGGCAGCAGCTTCCCAATCTTCCATCACGAGTGCAACCCGCGATTTGATACCGCTGGCCACATAGAAGTCGATATGCGAAATATGGCGACGGGGTGAGGCGTCGGCAAAGCATAGCAATGCATCGTCGAGGTCGGTGCGAATCTGGGTGTAGACATCGGCAACGGTTCCGCGGGGATTTCCTTCCGAACTCTTGTCGCTGGGAGTAGTATAGAGAGGTACTCCCGGCTCATCTTCGTGCCCTTTGTAGGTGCGGGCGTAGAACTGAATGAGGTAGAAATAGGAATAGGCGCGGATCGAAAGGGCCTGCCCCTTCACGTTGTTCCTATCGGCGTCGTTACCGGGAACATCATCAATGTGGGCTAAGATAATATTAGCGTGGTTGATGAATTGGTAGAACATGCTCCAATAGGCGTAGGGATGGTCGCTGGTACCAGCAATCGAGGTACGCATCCAGTAGAGGTAGTCGTACACAAACCAGAAACTACCGGGGTCTCTCTGCACCATATCTTCGCCCATCAGATCAACGTTGATATTGATGGCCGACATCCCGAAATTCTCGGCAGCATAACTGGTCGACCAAAGATCACCATCGGTATAAAAGTTCCTGTAGACCCCGTTTAACACCGAAAAGCTATTCTCCACACTTGCAAACACCTTCCCGGCATCTGTCTGGTTGGTAGGAGATGTTTCAAGTTCCTCCTTGGCACAGCCTGCCATCATTAACGATAGCACCGCCAGGCTTATTACTAGATATTTTTTCATATATGGAATCCTCCTGCTAATTAAAATTTCAAATCAAATCCCAACGAGAGGGTACGGATGGGAACATAAGAGTAGCCTGTAGTTCCGGTAAAGTTATTCTGCGGATCCATCCCTTTCAACTTGGTAAAGGTGTAGAGATTGTCGGCAGTAAATACAACCCTGAGCTGTTCGATATTCAGTTTCGAAATCCACGCCTTAGGCAGATTATAGCCCAGCGAAATGTTCTTAATTGAGAGATACGAAGCGTCTATTAAATAGTTGTCGTTGCTGGCAATCACGGTACCAACCGAAAGTTTGGGCACATCGGTTACATCGCCCGGCTTCTGCCAACGCTTCAACATATCTTTGTGCCATGCCGAACCGGTGTCGCGCT
>CAYGID010000020.1:0-32636 GCA_964349835.1 uncultured Bacteroidales bacterium
AAAACTTGTTGACCTACCAGGATTCGAACCTAGACTGACAGAACCAAAATCTGAAGTGCTACCATTACACCATAGGTCAGTCATTTCGATTTATGCGGTGCAAAATTACACTAATTCGGCAAAGTTACAAATTCGAAAAGCGAATTTTGCCCGACAAAAGGCCTGTTCTCATCCTTCCTTCAGTATAGCGCGGCAAAAAGCAATCGCCTCTTTGACATTCGATACCGGTTCGGTGCTAAGCGTCAGTTTATCTTTGGCCTCTTTCATCTGTACCCGTTTGGGATGGGTTCGTACATAATCAATAACCGACGTAAAAGCCGACGATTGGTAATAGGCCGATTTGGGATCGGGAATAAAAGAGGCCACCCAACGGCCGCCCTTCAACACAATACGCTCTATTCCAAGCCTGCGTGCCAGCCAACGAAGACGAACCACCTCAAGCAGCTCATCGGCTGGTGCGGGAAGAGGCCCGAAACGGTCAACCAGAGCCACCCGAAAGAGCTCCAGAGCCGCTTCGTTCTTCATAGTGTCGAGCTCTCGATAGAGGCGGATTCTCTCGGTAACATTGGCCACATAGCTCTCCGGCAGCAGCAACTCAAGGTCGGTGTCTATCTGACAGTCGGCCGACCAATAGCCCGCCTCCCCATTCCGGTTCGAAACCGAAAGAAAGGCGGGAAGTGGTTCGGCGGGTTGCATCGGCGGGTTGGCGGGCAAAGAGGCTGATTCTGCAGGCTCTTCCTGTGCATCGGGGCCAAACAGCGAAGAGAACTCCTCATCGCGGAGCTCCTGCATAGCCTCCAAAAGGATGCGTTGGTAGGTTTCGAACCCCATTTCGGCAATGAATCCACTCTGTTCGGCTCCCACCAGATTGCCGGCCCCTCTGATGTCGAGATCCTGCATGGCAATATGAAAGCCGCTTCCCAATTCCGAAAACTGTTCGATGGCCATCAGCCGGCGCCTGGCCTCCGGTGTGAGACCCGAAACGGGCGGGGTAAAGAGGTAACAAAAGGCCTTTCGGTTAGAGCGCCCTACCCGGCCACGCAGCTGGTGAAGGTCGGCCAGCCCGAAATAGTGGGCATTCAACACAATCATGGTGTTGGCATTGGGCACATCGAGCCCCGACTCCACAATCGAGGTGGAGACCAACACATCGTAATCGCCGGCCATAAAATCGAGCATAATCTTCTCCAGCTTCTCGCCCTCCATCTGGCCGTGGGCACAGATAGTTTGTACTTTAGGGCAAAGGCTCCTGATCATCAGTTCAATCTCATGCAGAGCCGTTACCCGGTTGGCCACAAAAAAGACCTGCCCACCGCGCGACACCTCATAATCGATGGCTTCGCGCACCAACTCCGGATCGAAAACATGTAGCTCCGTTTGAATGGGATGGCGGTTGGGAGGAGGTGTGTTTATAATAGAGAGTTCGCGGGCACCCATAAGCGAAAACTGGAGGGTGCGGGGAATGGGGGTTGCGGTTAAGGTGAGAGTATCAACCGAAACCTTCAGCGCCCGGAGCTTCTCCTTTACGGCCACGCCGAATTTCTGCTCCTCATCAATAATCAGTAATCCCAGGTCTTTGAAGAGCACATCCTTCCCGATTAAACGGTGGGTGCCAATCAAAATATCGACCTTCCCCTCCGAGGTATCACGCAAAATCTTTCGGATCTCGCCTACGCTCTTCAGACGGCTCACATATTCAACCCGGCAGGGGAAATTGGCCAGACGCGACGAGAAGGTGTTGTAGTGTTGCAGGGCCAGAATGGTGGTGGGAACCAACACAGCCACCTGTTTGTTGTCCGACACAGCTTTAAATGCGGCACGAATCGCAATTTCGGTCTTCCCGAACCCCACATCGCCACAAACCAAATGATCCATGGGGTAAGGCTCCTCCATCCCTGCCTTTACCGACTGGGTGGTTTTCAACTGATCGGGGGTATCTTCGTACATAAACGAGGCTTCCAGCTCCTGCTGCATGTAAGAGTCGGGCGAAAAGGCAAAACCCCGTACCTCTTTGCGACGGGCATACAGCAGAATAAGGTCGCGGGCAATATCCTTAACCTTCTTTTTAGTGCTCTGTTTCAGATTCTGCCAGGCAGCACTCCCCAACTTGTTGATTTTGGGTAACTGCCCCTCTTTGCCCCGGAACTTCGATATTTTGTGCAGGTTCTGAATATTCACATAGAGAATATCCTGATCGCGGAAAACCAAACGGACCGACTCCTGAAACCGGCCGTTCAGCTCCACCTTTTCAAGCCCTCCGAATACGCCGATTCCATGGTCGATATGCACTACATAATCGCCGGGGTGCAACCCGAACAGCTCCTGAATGGAGAGCGATTCGCTCTTCGTAAATTTATGCTGAATGGTATACTTGTGATAGCGGTCGAAAATCTGGTGATCAGTATACCAGGCCACCGCAAGATCTTTGTCGTAGAAGCCCTCATGAATAATACCCGGTTCCGCCACAAATCCGGCCTTATGGGGCAATTCGTTCAGAATGGCCCTCAACCGTTCAAACTGTTTAGGATTTTCGCTCAGGAGGCTCACCTTTACCCCCTCTTCTCGCATTTGCATCAGGTGTTCCGAGAGCAGTTCAAAGTTCTTGTGAAACAGGGGCTGTGCCGCGGTGCGGAAGGTAAAAACGGCCCCCATGCGCGAAGCCTCTTCGGCCTCACAGTTCAATCTGATATGGGAATACCGGGAGAGGGCCGCGAGCAGTTTTTCGGAGGTAAGAAAGAGGGTACCCGCCTGCACACTCTCCTCACCCTCGGGAAGCAGAAGCGAGAGTTCGCGATTTACATCAAAATGGTTCCATACCTTTTCCGAAAGCGAATAGTTGCGGCTCCAGAGGGTAACCCGATCAGGCATCAGGGCAAAGATTGCCGAAGGCGACTCCTGCCCCATCAATTTTTGCACATTGGGTACAATAAGCACCGTTTCGACTCTCTGTTCCGACAGTTGAGAATCAACGCTAAAAACCCGTATACTATCGACCTCCTCGCCAAAAAAATCGATGCGGTAAGGCTGGTGCGAGGCATACGAAAAGATATCGACAATCCCCCCGCGAATAGCAAACTGACCCGGCTCGTAAACAAAGTCGGCCGGTTCGAACCCGTATGTCAGCAACATTTCGCGCAGAAAGGAGATAGAGATTCTTTCGCCCGTATTCAGGGTGAGGGTATTACGACCCATTGTCTCGGCAGTAAGCACCTTCTCCTGCAGGGCTTCGGGGTAGGTCACCAGCATCAGTCGATTACCGGCCTTGTGTTGTGTAATGCGCGAAATCACATGGTTTCGCATAATCATATTGCCCTCATCGGGACGAAGTTGATTCGATGCCCGACGGTAAGAAGAGGGAAGGAATAACACGGTTTCGGGGCTACACACCGATTGAAGGTCGCTGAAAAAGTAGGAGGCCTCCTCTTTTTCCTCAATCAGAATGATGTGTATTCCGCCTGTACGGCCACAAAGGGCGCCGGCAAGAAGGGCCTGTGAAGAGCCGTAAAGCCCGTTTAAACACAAAGAGACTCCGCCGGAAACCGCTGTTTCGATCTCCGGAAGCCGATTATGTTGCTCATATGGATTGTACATTCCCTAAAATTTGAACGAGCACAAAAATAGCTGATTTTTAGATAAAGATTGGCGCTATTTTTGTTGCGGCGAAATAGTACTTTCTATAGATTTGTATTACGAAAGAGAGTACCAACCATCGGATTGCTAAAATAGTACAGGCTACAGTAACTAAAAATTGAGATCGTATGAAAAACATTTTATGGATTCTCGCTCTTTGCTTGTCGGCCTTTTGGCTGATGTCGACCCGTGATGTGCTCGCACAAAACGAAGCCAATCTTCCTGCGCCTCTGAAAGCTCGTATCGAAAAAGCACAAGCAATTCGCGAATCGGGCTCTCCCGAACAAATCTACCTCTTAACCGACAGAGACATCTACTCGGCCGGCGACACCATCTGGCTGAGCGCCTGGGTACTTACCGATCAAACCCTTCTGCCCGCAAACCAGAGTAAGTTTCTCTATATAGATCTGATTAGTCCCGACCGTCAGGTGGTGCAGGATTTGGTTGCGGAGATTGTAGGCGGGGTGGGAAACGGCTATTTTGTACTCTCGGAAAACCTTCTCCGCGAAGGGATTTTCCAGATCTGTGCCTACACCCGATGGAATCTCAATTTCGGCCCCGAATATCTCTTCAGCAAAACCATCCCGGTCTGGAAAAAGGCCTTAGAGGCGGCACCACCTAGCCCCGGATGGCAAATAGCAACAAGAGGGTGGAGCAATCGGAGGGTTTGGCGCAGGATTACACCCGAAATGATTGCCGATAGCGAACAGGCAGCCGCCTCTACTACGCAACAGGCCGACCCGCTGCTCCTGCCCGATGTGCAGTTCCTGCCCGAAGGGGGGAAATGGATAGCAGGATTCCCTTCGCGAGTGGCCTTTAAGGTTGTAGGGCCCGACGGATACGGGGTGCCCGCAGAAGGAGAGATTGTAGACGAAAATGATTCGGTATGGGCTCATTTTTCTACCGCACATCTGGGCATGGGCTCTTTCCTGATGGTTCCCGAAGCCGGAAAAACCTACAAAGCCCGGTTGGTATGGGGCCAGGAGATTGACCTTCCGAAGGTAAACACCATGGGATCTACGTTGCAAATTCGTTACGGAAAGGAGGATAATCTGCTTATTACCACCTACTCCGGGCAAAATCGCCTTGCCGACAGCCGCCCCCTCTATCTCACCGTACGTGCACTCAATCATCTCTGGGCCACCTATACCGTTCCGGCCGGCTCGGCCAAAAGCACGCTTGAGATTGCCGCGAAAGATCTTCCGGGAGGATTGGTCGAGTTCACGCTCTTCGACGCGGATGGACGCCCCCTCTCGGAACGGCTGGTTTTTATGGATCCTGCATCCAGAGAGATCAATCTGTCGTACGAAGCAAAGATTGTAGATTCGCCCGTTCCGGACGACGGATCCGGAGCCCTCTTGGAGCTGACACTCCATACCCGGTCGGGCCTGGAGCAAAAACCTCTTTCGGCAATGGTGGCACTATCGATTACCGATACGCTCTTTGCCCCGGCCGACACCCTGCGGGCAACACTGCGCAGCCGGATGCTCCTCACCTCTGCATTACGGGGAAGGGTAGAAAACCCGGAATACTACTTTCTGCACCCCTTCGCAGAGATTCGAGACCGACTCGATCTGGCGATGCTCACACACGGGTGGCGAAGTTTTGCATCACAACCCGATACAGCCACCTTTATCTATCCTCCCGATCAAAATTTCTCGGTTTCGGGTAAAATGACCAATATCATTAACTCCAGCTTGAAGAACCAAAGAGTATCGCTGATCGTTCAGGGAGAGTACTCTTTTGCCCGCGAAGAGAGAAGTGACGAGAAAGGACGATTCTCTTTTCAGGAGCTTCCGCTCACCGGCATGAGCTATATAACCCTGATGGCGCAGAGGGAGAACAGCAAGAGAAAAAAGTTCAATGTAGGCATAACCCTCGATAAAGGAGTAACGATGGAGAAACCCTCCTACCCCGAACCCGATCTGCCTCCTACAGGCGGTGAGAGTCTGCTTGCCATGTTTAACCAAGCCAAAAGAGCCGAGCAGGCAATGATCGACAGTCTCTCGCGCCTGGCGGGAATGAAATACATAGAAGAGGTGACCATCAAAGGCAAACGGATTATTCCCAACTCCTACAATCGTAACGGGCCCGGCAACGCCGATATCGTGCTCGACGAACAACAGCTTAAGAAGTACGACCGCTTTAACAGTTTGCTGGATGTGATTCGCAACGAAATACCCGGATTCGGAAAGGGTTATATTGATCCCTCTAATCAATACTTCACACGCACATCAAACTTCTGGTACCGACCGGTTTTCGCTATCTATGAAAGGCCAACTTCGTTCCTCGTAGATGGCGAAAATATTGAACGGATTATTCGGGACGATATAGAAGATGTAGATGGAAATATTTCGTATTATCAGAGTTTAACCCTATTGGATAGAGTGGAAGAGGCATTAAACTCCATCTCGGTAAACGAGATTGTAGGCATTGAGGTAATGGTTTCGCTCCAACATATATGGATATACGACAACTTCCTGGCGGGGCCTGTTATGCTCGACTTCCTTTACCCCAGCTTTATTGAAATTACCACAAAAGAGGGAGCCGGAATTACACAGTACTATCAGCCTACAGGTGTTCATCAACTGCGGATCAGAGGTATTACACCCCAAAAGCAGTACTATCAACCTAAGTTTATTCCCTCCGATTATGTAGACCGTTTTGTCTATCACCGGCAACCCACGCTCTATTGGGAGCCTGCGCTCACTACCGGGGAGGATGGCAAAGCCAAAATCACCATCCCGATTGGCCGAAACTACAAGAGAACCTTACGGGTAACCGCCGATGCGTACAATCTGAAGGGAAGTGTAGGTTCCAGTCAGACACACATAGATGTGGGTACCGGAAAGGGCACCTGGTAACCGATTGTCGAAAGGATTTGTTATCTTTGCGGTTCACATTTCGCAAAAACAGCCATGATCACAACAGACCAACTCAAAGATGTGTTGGAGCGCCGGGATGCGCTGAGGAGGCATCTTTGACGTCGAACGCCGGCGATTAGAATGGGACGAGGAGGAGCAAAAAACCCACGCTCCCGATTTTTGGGACGATCCTAAACTGGCAGAGCAACAGGTAAAGAAGGTTGCCTCTCTGAAGAGTTGGCTCAACGAGTTTGAAGCCATTGAGTCGGAATCGGCCGACCTTCAGGTAATGCTCGACTTTTTTGCCGAAGGGGAGGCTGCCGAAGAGGATGTTGATGTGCAGTATGCCAAGGTGTTGTCGATCCTGGAGGCTTTGGAGTCGAAGAATATGCTTCGCGAAGAGGAGGATGCGCTGGGTGCCATTTTGAAGATTAACTCAGGGGCAGGCGGAACCGAAAGCCAGGATTGGGCAGAGATGCTCCTGCGCATGTACATGCGCTACAGCGAACGAAACCACTTCAAAGTACGAACCCTCGACATACAGGATGGCGACTCGGCGGGTATTAAATCGGCCACGCTCGAAATCGAAGGGGATTTTGCCTATGGCTTTTTGAAAAGCGAAAGCGGGGTTCATCGGTTGGTCAGGTTATCGCCTTTCGATGCAAACAACCGTCGTCACACCTCATTCGCATCGGTGTTTGTTTCGCCAATGATAGACGATAATATTGATATTCAGGTGAATCCGGCCGATATTTCCTGGGAAACCTACCGTTCGAGCGGTGCTGGCGGACAGAACGTGAATAAAGTGGAGACTGCCGTGCGTTTGCGTCACCATCCCACAGGAACTGTGATTGAAAACCAGGAGTCGCGTTCGCAGCTCCAGAATAAGGAAAATGCTATGCGTCTTCTTAAATCGCACCTCTACGAACTCGAGTTGCGCAAAAAGAGAGAACGGCAGGCCGAAATAGAAGGGAAGAAAAAGAAGATTGAATGGGGCTCGCAGATCAGGAGTTACGTGCTGCACCCCTATAAGATGATCCGCGACGAACGTACTGAATTCAAAACATCGAACGTTCAGGATGTTCTCGACGGAAATCTCAATGAGTTCATCAAAGCGTACCTCATGGAGTTTGGCGAACAGCCCACCTTCTGACAGGCAGCTCAGAACATTGTTATTTGCTAAAAATCATATAGCTTTGCACAATAATCCGTAACGTATGAAGAAGAACGTTTTTGTTTTCTGGCTTTTGTTAAGCACGCTTTTAGCCGTATCCTGCAACAACTACCAGAAAATCCTGAAAACGAACGATTTTGTGCTTATGTACAAAAAGAGTTTCGAATATTACAACAAAGGCGATTATATGCGGGCCTCGGAATTATTCGACCGGATTGCCAGTATATATAAGGGTACCGAAAAGGGCGATTCTACTGCCTTCTTTCAGGCGATGAGCTATTTCAGGCAGAATGATTATCTGAATGCCTCCTATCATTTTGATAATTTCTATAAAAACTTCCCCTACTCGTCCTTCTCCGAGGAGGCCATGTTTATGGCGGGATACTGCTATTATAAACGGAGCCCCAAGGCCGAGCTCGACCAACAGGAGACCCTGCTTGCCATTGAGGTACTGCAAGAGTTTATCAGAAAAAATCCCGGCAGCAAATTTGCAGAGGCTGCGCAGGGGTATGTCGACAGTCTTCACGACAGGCTGATAGAAAAATCGTACATTAGCTCCAAGTTATACTACGAAATGGGCGACTATAAGGCGGCCGCCACCTCACTGGCCATCGCGCTGGGAGAGTACCCCGAAACCAAACATCGCGAGGAGATCCTCTTTCTCACCCTCCGGTCTAAGTATCTTTTTGCCGAGAAGAGCATCGAGGAGAAACAGCGCGAACGCTATCAGGATGCGGTCGACGAATATATGTCGTTTGCTGCCGAATTTCCCGAAAGCAAACACAAAGCCGACGCCAAAAAGATGTACGAAGTGGCCAGCAAATATGTGCCGGCCGACGAATTGAACAAATAACGAAACCACTTATATCATATGGATTACAAGAAATCAAAAGCCAGTCTTTCCACTATCACCCGCGACTTGGTAAAACTTGAAGAGGAGACCGGTAATGTATACGAATCGGTGATGATTATTTCTAAAAGGGCCAACCAGATCAGTGTAGAGCTGCGTCAGGAGTTGAACCGCAAACTGGAGGAGTTTTCGAGCGTTACCGACAATCTGGAAGAGGTCTTTGAGAACCGCGAACAGATTGAGATTTCGAAATTCTACGAACGACTGCCAAAGCCGGCGTTAATTGCCACCGAAGAGTTCCTCGACAACGAGATCTATTTCCGCAGACCCGCCCAATCGACCGAATAGCCATTACCCATGAGGCTGCAGGGGAAACATATTCTTTTGGGTGTAACCGGGAGTATTGCTGCCTATAAAGCTGCGGTACTCATCCGCCTTCTGGTAAAAGAGGGAGCCGAAGTCAGGGTGGTAATGACCCCCCTGGCTAAGTCGTTTATTACCCCGCTGACCCTTGCAACCCTTTGCAAACAGCCCATTCTGGTAGAATTTTTCGACCCGGAAAATGGGAGTTGGAACAGTCATGTATCGCTGGGGCTTTGGGCCGACGCCTATCTGATAGCCCCGGCAACAGCCAACACACTGGCCAAAATGGCTAATGGCATTGCCGACAACCTGCTGCTTACCAGCTATCTTTCGGCTCGTTGCAAAGTGTTTGCAGCACCAGCCATGGACCTCGACATGTATCGGCACTCCGCTACCCAAAACAACCTGCAACTCCTGCGCAGCCGGGGGGTCGAAGTGATTGAGGCAACCTCCGGTGCCTTGGCCAGCGGACTCGAAGGGCAAGGGCGCATGGAGGAGCCCGAAAAAATCACAGAGGTATTGGTTAACTATTTCGATAAAAAAAAAACCGTAACCTCGCCACTTGAGGGAAAATCGATTCTGATTACTGCAGGCCCCACCTACGAAAAGATTGATCCGGTACGCTATCTGGGAAACTTCTCTTCGGGAAAAATGGGATACGCCCTGGCACTTGAGCTGGCTACGAGGGGTGCCAAAGTGTTTCTGGTGAGCGGACCCACGCACCTCTCTGTTTCACATCCCAATATTGAGATTTTGCAGGTCACTTCGGCTGCCGAGATGCTGGAGGCGGCTCTTGCCCGATTCGGCTCCGTTGATGGAGCCATCATGGCAGCAGCTGTTGCCGACTATACCCCCGCCGAACCAGCAAACCAAAAGATGAAGCGGGGCCCCTCCGACATGAGTATCGCCCTCAAACCCACAACCGATATTGCCGCAACGCTGGGCCGTCTTAAAACCAACCGCCAGGTACTGGCCGGATTTGCGCTCGAAACCCAACAAGAGGAGATGCATGCCGTGGAGAAGATGAAAAAAAAGCATCTCGATTTCATCGTCTTAAACTCTCTAAACCACCAAGGGGCAGGCTTCCAAACCGATACCAACCGGATAACAATTTATGACGCAGAGGGCGGGTCGTTTGCCTTTGGGCTGAAACCGAAAAGCGAAGTGGCTTCCGATATTGCCGACAAGTTTTCCGAATACTTCGCCAAATGAAAAAAACTGCCCGGTTTCTGCTTGTTATATTGCTCACAGCACTATCTCTTTCGGGATTTTCGCAAGAGTTAAAGTGCCGGGTTTCGGTAAACGCTACCCAGCTGCAGAGCAATAACCGCAGACTCTTTGGTCTGCTCGAAACCGAGATTTCACGATTTATGAACGGCCGCTCCTGGACTGGCCGTAACTATAGTGTGGAGGAGCGCATTGAATGCAGCCTCTTTTTGAATATGTCGGGCGAGTCGGGCAACGATTTCAGAGGAACTCTGCAGATTCAGGTGGAGCGTCCTGTTTTTGGAGCAACCTACAAAACATTGTTGCTCAATTATGTAGATCAACTGATTGAATTTAGCTATATCGAAAGCGAAACTCTCGAGTATAACGAAACCACCTTTACCTCGAACCTCGCCTCCATTCTGGCCTACTATGCCTGGCTCATTGTGGGGCTCGATGCCGACACCTTCTCTCCCATGGGAGGAACCCCCTGGTTTACAAAGGCCGAAGCGGTTGTAGCCAACGCGCAAAACGCACGTGAAAAGGGGTGGAAAGCCTTCGACGGGAGCGGTAACCGAAACCGTTATGCCTTGGTGCAAAATCTGCTCGACAGCAAATACAGGGGTTTGCGCACCTTTTTGTACGAGTACCACCGTTCGGGGCTCGATAAACTTTCGCAATCGGTGGCCGACGGGCGTGCCAGCGCACTCGAAAGTGTGATGCAACTGAAGGATGTACATTCGTCGCGCCCCGACAGCTATATGGTTTGGATTCAACTACTCTGCGATGCCAAAGCCGATGAATGGGTAAATCTCTTTTCGTCGCTTTCCGAAATGGAAAAGCAGACCACTGCGCTTATGCTCAAACAGATGAACCCTTCGAACATCTCGAAATACGATCGGTTGACCAAACCTTGACAGAGTATGCTCTCCCGGCTGGCTATACAGAATTACGCCCTCATCCGCTCGGTCGAAATTGATTTCGACAGGGGCCTCTCCATTATTACCGGCGAAACAGGTGCGGGCAAATCCATCATGTTGGGTGCATTGGGACTCCTCACAGGCGATAGGGCCGACAGTTCAGTGCTACTCGACACAGCAAAGAAATGTGTGGTAGAGGGAAGTTTCAGCCTTGCATCCTACTCGCTACAACCCCTCTTCGAGGCCAATGATCTCGACTACGAAGAGAACTGCCTGATTCGCAGAGAAATATCGCTTGACGGCCGATCAAGAGCCTTCATCAACGATACGCCGGTGACCCTTTCGATACTCAAAGAGTTGGGGAGTCATCTTATCGATGTTCACTCGCAACACAACACGCAATACCTCAACCAGCCAGCTTTCCAGCTACATATCGTCGACTCCTTTGCTAACCTGTTGGCCGCCAACGGATCGTTTGGCGAGAAATTCAAAGAGTTCAAAAAGTTGTCGTCGCATCTCGACCAGCTGTTGCAGCAGTCGGAAGCGTGGAATCGCGAAACCGATTTTCTGCAGCATCAATTCGAAGAGCTGCAGCGTGCAGGGGTGCAGGAAAATGAGCAGGAAGCGCTCGAAGAGGAGCTGACCCGACTGACCCATTGCGAAGAGATTTTGCGCGAAACCGGCCGCAGTTCCGAACTTCTTGCCGTGGGCGAGCTAAATATAACGGGCATGCTGCGCGAAGCGATCCATTCACTGGGCCGGGTGGTTCCCTTTTTTAGCTCGGCCGAGAGTGTAAAGGCGCGGTTAGAATCAACGCTGATCGAGTTACGCGACATCGACCGCGATCTGTCGGTAATCCCCTCCACCCTGCAAATGGATCCGCAACGGCTCGAAAAGGTCTCTTCGAGGCTCGACCTGCTCTACAGTCTGATGCACAAACACCGTGTAAACTCCCTGCCGGAATTATTGGCCATAGCAAACGATTTGGAAAGACGATTAAAAGAGATCTCCACGCTGGCCGAAGAGATAGAAAAGGCAAGGGTTTCGAGTATAAAACAGGAAGAAACGCTGCATAAAGAGGCCCGTATCCTCTCGGAGCAGCGAAAAAAAGTGTTGCCTCTGATTGAGCAAAAGATCTCGTCGGTACTCCATTTGCTGGGAATGCCCGATGCCCGTTTTCGGATCGACCTGCAAAGCGAAAACGCACTCTCCGAAACGGGGTACGACCGGGTTTCGTTTCTCTTCTCGGCCCATTCCGACCTGGAGGTGCAACCGCTGACGCGCATCGCCTCAGGAGGCGAGCTATCGCGCATCATGCTCAGCGTAAAAGCGGTGATAGCCGACACCCTCGCTCTCCCCACCCTTATTTTCGACGAAATCGACTCGGGGGTTTCGGGTGAGATCGCCGACAAGATGGGGCGCATTCTTTCGCACATGGCCGGCAAAACACAAATTATTAACATTACCCACCTACCCCAGGTGGCAGCCAAAGGATCGGCTCACTATCATGTGTATAAAGACGTTACATCGAAAACCGGCACACAGACCCGCATCCGGCATCTCACTCCGGCCGAACGCGTACAGGAGGTGGCCCGGATGCTGAGTGGCGAAATCGTAACCGAAGCGGCACTCGAGAATGCAAGGCACCTACTGGGCCTGCATGAGAGGTAAACCGGCAATTCTATTATCTTTGTCTTGTTAAACAAAAAGCTATGCAAAGCGAGATTCCAGCTCTGTTAAGGCGCGAAGCCGACGCCATCCTGAACATTCCGGTAAACGACACCTACGATAAAGCCCTTGAGATCATTTTCGAGGCCGTGCACCAACGCAAAGGAAAAGTGGTGGTAAGCGGGATGGGAAAGGCCGGTCAGATAGCCGTGAGTATAGCAACCACGTTGAGTTCTACAGGTACCCCTGCCGTCTGGCTGCATCCTGCCGATGCACAGCATGGCGACCTGGGTGTAATGCAGCCCGACGACGTGTTACTGCTGATCTCCAACTCGGGTAAAACCCGCGAAATCGTGGAGTTAGTTTACCTTGCCCGCGATCTGAACGCGGGGGTACCCATCATAGTGATTACCGGAAACAAAGAGAGCAAGCTGGCAGAGATGGCCGATGTTTGCCTGCACACCGGCGGTCCCGCCGAACTCTGCCCTCTGGGTCTCTCACCCACCATCTCAACCACCGTGATGAGCGTGATGGGCGATCTTTTGGTGGTGTTGATGATGAAACGGATCGGATTTACGATTGCCGACTACGCCCTCCGCCACCATGGGGGCTATCTGGGCGAACAGTCGCGTTTGAGAAGTTCGGGCGAAGCAGGCTGAGAAACACAAAAAATCGTACATTTGATTTTCGGTCGTCAGGAATGTTTCACTTCAGCACAGATCAGATTAGCAAATGAAAACGATTTCGGTACTCCTTCTCCTCACCTTTTCGCTATTACGCTTGCCTTCGCAAGAGGCTCCGGTTAAATGGCTGGCAGAAACCCCCGAGCTCTCACAGGGCCAAAGTTGGGGCATTCCCTGGACTAAGGGAGCCGTCACCAAAGATAGGACGTTTGTTTTAAAGGCTGCCTCCGGAAAAACCTTCCCGGTTCAAACCTGGCCGCTGGCCTACTGGCCCGACGGCTCCATTAAGTGGAGCGGAATGGCTGCCTCGCTGCCGGCTAAGGAGGAGGGTCCATTCACAGTACAGGCTGCAGCCCCCTTCACTACATTGAACGGGTTAACCGCCACGCAAGACGAAAAAGCGATTACTATCGACAACGGAGCTATGAAACTCCGCATTCCCCGTTCGGGCAACAAAATCATAGACCAGATTGAAATCGATGGCAAACCGGTGGTTTCGGGCGGACGATTGGTATGCATACTGGAGACTGGCAATGTTGGCGATGCAACAACCAACCTGCGTTATGAGGAGTTTTCGGGGCAGATTTCGGGAGTTACTCTTGAGCAAAACGGCCCCGTTCGTGCTGTGGTAAAAATTGAGGGAAAGCATGCCTCCACCACACAAAACCGCAGTTGGCTTCCCTTTACCGTACGACTCTACATCTATGCCCATCAGCAGGATATCAAATTGGTGCACACCATCATCTACGATGGAAACCAAGATAAAGATTTCATCAAGGGGCTGGGTATCATCTTTCAGGTTCCCCTTCGCGAGGAGATTCAAAACCGCCATGTGCGCTTCTCGGGACAGGAGGGCGGACTTTGGTCGGAGCCGATTCAACCGCTCGATGGCCGCAGATTTATTACCCATGCCGATATGCGCAGCCCTTACACTTTTCAGCTGCAGGGCATACGGATTCCCGATAAGGAAAGCTACACGGCGCCCAATCAAAAACTGCTCACCGACCTTGCTGTTTGGGACGATTTTAAGCTGAATCAACTCTCGCCCAATGGCTTTACCATCGTAAAGCGAACCGGAAACCAGAGCAGCTGGTTAGCCTCGGCAGCCGGAAAACGGGCCGAAGGGCTGGCTTTCGTGGGTGATGTAAGTGGCGGATTGGCTGTAAGCCTGAAGAATTTCTGGCAGTCGTTTCCTGCAGCACTCGAAATTCACGACGCCCGAAGCAAAGAGGCACAACTCAAAGTGTGGATGTGGTCGCCCGATGCAGAGGCCATGGATCTTCGCCATTACGACACCATTGCACACGATTTGAACTCTTCGTACGAAGATGTTCAGGAGGGGTTAAGCACCCCTTACGGTGTGGCGCGCACCAGCGAACTGACCCTTTTCGTAACCCGTTCGGTTCCCTCGAAGGTGGCATTTATGCAGATGAGCCGGATGGGAGCCGTGCCGCAGCGATTGGTAAGCACCCCGCAACATTTCCACAAGGCAGGTGCCTTTGGCAATCTCTGGAGCCTCCCCGACCGCAGTAATCCCACCCGCTTATGGATGGAAAACCAGCTCGACAGCAGCATCCTCTACTACAAAAAAATGGTTGACCAGCACCACTGGTATGGTTTCTGGAATTACGGCGATATCATGCATTCGCAGGATGTACCCCGACACGTATGGCGTTACGATATAGGTGGAATGGCCTGGGACAATTCCGAACTGGCTCCCGACCTCTGGCTCTGGTACTCTTTCCTTCGCTCGGGCGATGCCAACAGCTTTAAACTGGCCGAAGCCATGACAAGGCACACTTCGGAGGTCGACTGCTATCATTTAGGCGAACTGCAGGGCCTTGGCTCGCGCCACAATGTATCGCACTGGGGCTGCGGGGCCAAAGAGGCTCGTATCGGGCAGGCCGCATTCCGAAGGTTTTACTACTATCTTACCACCGACGAGCGGGTGGGCGACGTGATGCGCGAGATGCTCAACGGCGACAAAGCCACCGTTGTGCTCGACCCCATGCGTATTGCCATGCCGGTTAGTGTAGCTCCTGTTGATGCCCCCACCCGGGTGCGTTTCGGTCCCGACTGGATTAGTTTTGTTGCCAACTGGATGACCGAATGGGAACGCACGGGCGACACACGATGGAGAGATAGAATTACCACCGGAATGAGCAATTTTGCAGCCATGCCTAACGGCCTCTTCTCGGGCAAGGGGGTATTTGGCTACGACCCTGCTACGGCCAAGATTACCCTGGCCGACAATCAGCAAAACGAACTCCATTCCATGCACCTGGCCACCATCATGGGAGGTGCCGAAATGATGTTCGAACTTTTTACCTTTCTGGATCACAAAGAGTTTGAGAAAGCATGGCTGCAGTACTGCGAGTACTACTCCATGCCGAGGAACGACTCTGCCCGAACAGAAAAAACAGCCAAAATCCCATCGAATGGGTTTTTAGTTCCGCGGTTAACAGCCTATGCGGCTATGATCCTGAAAAATGAGAAGTTGGCCGCCAGGGCCTGGTCGGAATTTTTGGGCAGAACGAATGGGTACTCCATGTATGCCACCAAACCCGTCAACGCGCCTGATGTGCTCAACCCCATCGACGAAAATGGAGGTATCAGCACAAACAGTGTGGCCCAATGGGGACTAAATGCCATCTTCATGCCTGCCATGATTGGCCAACAGATTCCGGCTCTCAACAACAGCTCGTCGAGTGGTGGGGGAATGGGTTTCCCATTTGGTATGCAGAACCAGCCTGCACCTGCTCAACCTGCCGAAACACCACAAATTTTGCCTGAAGTGGGCCCGGCTCCGGCTGCCGCCAAAAAGAGATAAGAGCCGCACCTACGGGGCCTACCGCTTTTTGTTCGAAGGGAGCACAATGCGGTAGGCCACGCTGGCCTTTCCTTTCGATATGGCATTAATTTGCGAAGCCAGAAGCCGACGGCGCAGCGGGTTCAGTTTGTCAACAAAGAGTCGACCCTCCAGATGGTCGTACTCGTGCTGAATGACCCGTGCCGCAACGCCCGAGAAGTGGGTTTCGAACTGCCGAAAGTTTTCGTCCTGATAGCGCATGGTAACCTCCGATGGGCGAACCACATCTTCGTGTATACCGGGAACACTCAGGCAGCCCTCCTGAAAAGCATAGGGTTCGCCCGAATAGTCGAGTATCTCGGGATTAATAAAAACTTTTTTGAACTCCGAAAGTGCAGGATCCTCTTCGGCATAGGGTGAGGCATCAATCACAAAAATGCGCAGCGACTTACCAATCTGTGGAGCCGCCAGCCCAACTCCGTCAATTTTATACATCGTTTCCCACATATCGGCAAGCAGGGTATCCAACCCCTCCATACCCTCTTCGACCGGCTCAGCCTTCCGACGGAGAAGAGGACAGCCCACTACATAGACAGGTAATATCATAACAACTCAATTATTGTGTATTCTTTGCAAAGAGATCCGACGCCATAAAGTCTTGCAGTAGGATGACGGCACTCACCGTATCGATAGTCTCCTTGCGCGCCCTTGCCTTTTTTTTCAATCCTCCGTCAATCATAGCCTGAAAAGCTATCTTCGAAGTAAACCGCTCATCGAGCAGCGTAACCAACTGTTTCGGAAAACGGTTCCGGAGCCTCCGTACAAAGGGATCTACATAGGTGATGGCGGTTTCGGAAGGGGTTCCGTCGGCAAAAAGCGGGTAGCCCACCACAAAAGCGTCGACGGTCTCTCTTGCAAGGTAATCGTCGAGAAAAGCAATCAAATCGTGGGTCGAAACCGTAGTGAGCCCCGTGGAGATCAGTTGCATCGGGTCGGTTACTGCCAAGCCGGTGCGCTTACGTCCATAATCAATAGCCATTATCCTACCCATGACTCAAGGTTTTGAGTGAGTGGAGAGCGGGGGCAGAAAATGGAAGGTGCCAAAATACTCGGGGCGGTGATAGTCGGGATGGGGGGTGCCGATACGACTCCATGTAACATAATGAGGGCTCTTTAACCCATCGCCGCATTTGTAGACATTTCCGCGTATCTCTTTTCCTGCAAGAGATTCAGGACCCTTAAGCTGTAACAGGCGATAGGGCACCATAACCACCATATTCCACGATATAGGCCCCTCTCTTTCGTCGAAAGGAAGCGTGCCAAGCGAGGAGGAGGTTTTTATTGATTGCATATCGGAATCAGGAGTGTGAACCCTGCCCGATCTACCTTCGCCTTTTCCCAGCAAAGGGGCTCCAATGCAGTTCACCTCCAAATTATAGTAAGAGCCATCGCCTAAAGGGTCAATAAAGAGCTCCACACATGAATCCTCCCATACTCTGCCGTTGTAGCCCACGGCTTTGGCCACCACCGCTCCTTCGGTTACCTCATAATACAAGTAGATGCCCTCGTTCCCGTAGGCTAACCGGACGGTCACCTGCGGAAAGTCGGGATACTCGGCAGGCCAGTTAACCACCGACAACGACAAGGCATCGACCCGGGTCTGGAGGGCAGAGGCCAGCCCGTGGGGAAAACCGCACGCGAAATCCCCTTCGAGAAAGGGAATATCGGCCTGTGCCGCAAATGTAGTGAGGGAGCCCGTCATAGAGAGAAAGGTATCAGGCAAAGAGAGGCGAAGGGTAGATGCCCTCTTTGGCAAGCGTTTCGAACCGGGCCACCACCCAGGGACGATCCTCTTTATAGGTTACACCAAACCATTCGGCCCTGGTGTTGAGCACCTTAATGGAGGCCTCACCTGTATTGACCAGCCTGTTAGCTACCAAAGGAATGAAAAACTCCGATTTGGGATTCATCCCGTTCTCCTTTACAAACTCGGTGAACATAGAACGCAGATGTCCAAAAAAGGAGGGGGTAAACCCCCAGAAGTTCATAGAGACAGCCGACTCTTCGGGTACCGGGTGCAAACTGCCGGCCTCATCCTTGTATTGGATGATACCGTTAACACGGCTGATAGAGGTGCGTTCTACCACACCCGTGAGAAAACCCGAGGCATCCACATCGCATACCCCCCGGGCAACCGTACCATATTCGGAGAGCGTATTGGCCAGCGGATAGCCTACCATACTGTAGGTATTGGCATTCAGATCGGTAATTCCGCTGAGGAATTTTCCCATAGTACGAAAGGCATCGGCACCGTAAAAATCGTCGCCATTAATCACGGCAAAGGGCTCTCTGATGGCGCTGGCAGCCATTAAAACGGCGTGCGCAGTTCCCCACGGCTTGACCCTTTCGGGGGTGTAGGTTACTCCCTGGGGAACATACTCAATCTCCTGCAATACATACTCTATCTCTATTTTCCCTTTGTACTTGTTGAGAAAGACCTCTTTAAAGTCGGCCTCAATGCTTTTGCGAATCACCATCACCACCTTGCCGAATCCGGCCTGAATGGCATCGTAAATGGAGTAATCTATGATGGTTTCGCCCGAAGGGCCCAGCTTGTCGATCTGTTTCAAACCGCCGTAACGGCTTCCCATGCCGGCGGCAAGGACTAAAAGTGTTGGCTTCATTGGTAAGTATATAAGTATGTTTAGGTAGCGCCAAAATAGCTCTTTGCAAAAATACAAAAAACCTTTGGGAGAAAATAATAACTTTGCCACGTTTAACTTAAGACCACTTTATGAAAGCATATGTTTTCCCCGGACAGGGGGCTCAATTCGCGGGAATGGGAAAAGAGATGTACGAACAGTCGGCTCTTGCAAGGGATCTTTTCGAAAAGGCTAACGAAATCCTTGGTTTCCGCATTACCGATATCATGTTTGAGGGCACCGACGAGGAGTTAAAACAGACCAAAGTGACCCAGCCAGCTATCTTCCTTCACTCGGTAATTTTGGCCCGACTCATGGGCGAATCGTTCCGCCCTTCGATGGTAGCCGGACACTCTCTGGGCGAATTCTCAGCACTGGTCGCTGCAGGCGCAATGTCGTTTGAGAATGGGCTGACACTGGTGTCGAAAAGAGCCGGAGCCATGCAGAAGGCATGCGAACGGGAGCCCTCTACCATGGCTGCCGTTTTGGGCCTTGAGGATGAGAAAGTAGAGGCAATTTGCCAACAGACTCCCGGTATTGTGGTGGCTGCCAACTATAACTGCCCGGGTCAGATTGTCATTTCGGGCGACATCAAAGCCGTTGAAGCAGCTTGTGAGGCGTTGAAAGCCGCAGGAGCCAAGAGAGCGCTCATTCTCCCTGTGGGAGGTGCTTTCCACTCGCCCCTCATGGAGCCGGCCCGCATCGAACTGGAGGCTGCCATTGCTGCCACCGACATTCACGCCCCCATCTGCCCGGTATACCAAAATGTGTCGGCTCTTCCCGTTACCGATCCTGCCGAAATCAAAAAAAATCTGGGTATACAACTAACCGCCCCCGTAAAATGGACGCAAACTATTAAAAACATGATTGCGGCCGGGGCCACCGATTATATTGAAGTGGGACCTGGAAAGGTTTTACAGGGACTCATCAAAAAGCTAGACCCTGCTGTAAATGTATGTAGTGCAACCCTGTAAATCAATCGTATGAAGGTATTGAAGTTCGGTCGGTCGTCGGTGGTGTCGGCCGGCACGCTCCGCCTGGTGAAAGAGATAATCCAATCGGTTGAACCCTATTGCGTAGTAGTGGTATCGGCCGACGAACATATTTCCGGCCTCTTACAGGTGATGGCAAATAAAGCCGTTCAGCGCGATGAGTCGTACCGGACTCTGCTTTCGGAGGTCGAAAAGAGCTATGCAGGTCTAACCATCGACCTGGTTGAGCCGGAGTGGAGGGAGTCTGCCATTACAGAGTTGAAAGAGAATCTGGCAGAGCTTTCCGACACCCTTCACGGAGTTTATCTTCTGCAGGAGTTGACCCCGAAAATAACCGACCTCATCCTGAGTTTCGGTGCCCGCCTCTCAGCCTCTCTGGTGGCGAGAATGGTACCGGGTGCGGCATACTTCGATGCCCGAAGCTTCATCAAAACCAACGCCTCGTTTGGCCATGCCAAGGTTGATCTGGAGTTAACCGAACGACTCATCCGAAATAGCTTTAAAAACCTGCGGCAAACAGCCGTTGTTCAGGGATTCACCGGAAGCAGCTACCGCGACGAAACCACTCTTTTGGGGCGGCGCGGGGGCGATTACTCCGCGGCGCTGATTGCAGCGGCACTCAAAGCAGAAGCATTAGAACTCTGGATGAATGTAGATGGATTCATGACTGCCGATCCTGAGGTGGCCACCCGTGCCTATCCCATTGAACGCCTTACCTATGCCGAGGCCATTGAGTTGTCGCATTTTGGCACTACGGTAATCTACACCCCCACCATCCGGCCGGTTTACGATGAGAATATCCCCATCTTTATCAAAAATACCTTTAACACTTCGGCAAAAGGCACCATCATTCACTCCGACTCACTTTCGGACGACAGCAACTCCATCAAGGGAATCTCCTCCATCAACAACATCTCGTTGATTACGCTGCAGGGAACCCGAATGGTGGGTGTTAACGATGTATCGGAACGGCTCTTCAGAGCCTTTAACCGAAAAGGAATCAATATTATCCTGGTAACGCAGGCCTCGTCCGAATACTCCATGAGTATTGCCATTATGCCCGATCAATTGAGTCGGGCCAAATCGGCCATCGAGGAGGAGTTCCTCGACGAGATAGGGCAAAAGAATGAGCTTCGGCTGCAAATCGAAGACAATCTCTCTATCATTGCAATTGTAGGCGAGAAGATGAAGAACAAGCCGGGTATCTCGGCCACACTCTTCAATGCGTTAGCACGCAACGGTATCAGTGTGATTGCCACTGCCCAGGGATCGTCCGAATTGAACATCTCTGTTGTGATTCGCAGCAAAAGTTTAAAGCGGGCCATCAATGCCATTCACGAGGGCTTCTTCTTGTCGCATTTTCGCGAACTACATCTCTATGTGGTGGGTATCGGCAACGTGGGCGGAAGCCTGCTGCGTCAGATTCAGAGCCAGCAGACTAAACTGATGGAGGAGTTGCGATTGAAGATCCATGTGATTGCCCTTGCTAACTCCCGAAAAATGTATTTCTCGGCTCACGGCGACGGGATCGACCTCAATCACTACAAAGAGACACTCCAGAGCGAGGGCGAACCCTTTGATCAGAACCGTTTCGTTGCAAAGATGCTCGACCAGAACCTTCGGAATAATGTCTTTGTGGATTGCACCAGCAGCCAGAGCATCAGCGACTTATACGAAACACTTTTTGATCATTATGTTTCGGTAGTCACTGCTAACAAAATTGCCTGTTCTTCGTCGTATGCCCACTACCGTGGTCTGAAGGAGAAGGCAAAAGACAAAGGGGTTCGTTTTGCGTTCGAAACCAACGTGGGTGCGGGATTACCTATCATTAACACGCTAAACGACCTCATCCGGAGCGGCGACACCATTCTGAAAATTGAGGCAGTTGTTTCGGGAACGCTCAACTACATCTTTAATACGCTTAGCAGCACAATACCCCTCAGCAAGACCATCCGGATGGCCAAAGAGTTAGGCTACTCGGAGCCCGACCCCCGGCTCGACCTGAGCGGAACCGATGTAATCAGAAAACTGCTGATTCTGTCGAGAGAATCGGGCTATTCAATCGAAAAGGAGGATGTAAAGGTAAACGGGTTCCTTCCCGAATCCTGTTTCGAAGGTTCTATCGACTCTTTCTGGAGTGCGGTAGAGGCTCTCGACCAAACCTTCGAACAGAAGCGTGCCGCGATGGCTGCGAAAGGTCTGAAATGGAGATATATAGCCAAGTTGGAGGAGGGCAATCCCTCGGTAGGACTCTGCGAGGTCGATGCACAACACCCCTCTTACAATTTGGAGGGGAGTAATAACATTATTTTGATTACCACGCAGCGCTACTTTGAGCTGCCCATGGTGATTAAAGGATACGGGGCAGGTGCAGAAGTTACGGCCGCCGGGCTCTTTGCCGACCTGATCCGTGTTGCCAACGTTTGACAACCAATTTATGAAATATCTGATACTCCTGTGCGACGGAATGGCCGACCTTCCCGTCGAAGAGCTGGGCGGGAAAACGCCCATGGAGGCGGCCAGCACCCCTACCTTCGATCGGTGGGCTTCGGAAGGTGAGCTGGGTTGCGCCCAAACGGTTCCCCTCGGAATGACTCCGGCCAGCGATGTAGCCAACCTTTCGGTTATGGGTTATAATCCGGCCATCTATTACGCAGGAAGATCGCCTCTTGAGGCAGTCAGCATGGGGGTCGACCTTGCCGACGATGAGGTCTGTTTCCGCTGTAACCTGGTTACGCTCTCGGAAGAGGAGAGCCCCTACGCCCATAAGGTCATGATTGACCATAGCGCCGACGAAATACCCACTGCCGAAGCGGCCGAACTAATGAAAGATCTTTCGGCAAAGTTCGGAAAAGAGTGGCTTCGTTTTCATACGGGCCGCAGCTACAGGCATATCATGGTATGGAAAGAGGGCAGCGAAAAGGTGACCCTCACCCCCCCGCACGACATCTTGGCAAAACCCATCGTTACCTATCTGCCCAAAGGCGATCACCAGGCCGAGATACTCGCCATGATGGAGGAGAGCTACGCCTTTCTTTCGGCCCATCCGGTGAATCTTGCAAGGAAGGCACGCGGACTCCGACCTGCCAACAGTATGTGGATCTGGGGCGAAGGACACCGTCCCCGCCTCTCCGATTTCCAAACCAAGTTTGGGCTGAGCGGCGCAGTGATTTCGGCCGTCGACCTGATTCTCGGCATTGGAATATGCGCAGGTCTCGAGCCCATGGAGGTAGAGGGAGCCAACGGCACCCTGCATACCAACTATCGCGGAAAAGCCGAAAAGGCACTCGAAGCTTTCCGCAACGGAAAAGAGTTTGTATACCTGCATGTTGAGGCACCCGATGAGTGCGGGCACAGGGGAGAGTGCAAAAACAAGATCCTATCTATCGAATACATCGACCAGAAGGTGGCCGCCCCTATCTTGGAAGCGGTCGAACGCGAAGGTCTCAACCTCTCGGTACTGGTGTTGCCCGATCATCCCACCCCCTTATCACTCCGAACCCACACCTCCGATCCGGTTCCCTACCTTATATGGCAAAGCAACCGGCTGCAAAACAACGGAAAGCTCAGATATTCGGAGGCCACCGCAGCAGCCACAGGCCGGCTCTTTGGCAATGGCCACGAATTGATCAGCCACTTCATTAACTCCTCTTCCATCCGAATCTGATACCCTTCTGAATCTACTTCCCTACTGAATCTGTTCAGTGATATAATTTCCGACTCTGTTCTTTTTCTGAATCTGTTATCCTCTTGTTCTATACCATGCAATTTTACAGTACCCATAACCATCAGACGAGGGTCTCCCTAAAAGAGGCTGTTTTGCAAGGATTGGCCAACGACCGCGGGCTCTTCATGCCCGAAACCATTGAACGCCTTCCCCAATCGACCCTTTCGGCCTGGAGCACTCTCTCCTTTCATGAAATGGCCTTCGCCCTGGCCTCACCCTATCTGAAGGGAAGCATGGACTCTGCCACACTGCAGCAGCTGATCCAAGATGCCTTCCCGTTCGAGGTACCCCTTGTTGAGATTGTTCCGGGGCTTCACTCGCTCGAGCTGTATCATGGCCCCACGCTGGCATTCAAGGATTTCGGAGCCAGATTTATGGCCCGTCTGTTGGGCTATTTTACCCGCGGATTAGACAAGGAGATTACTGTGCTGGTAGCCACTTCGGGCGATACCGGAAGTGCCGTGGCCAACGGTTTTCTAGGCGTTAAGGGGGTCAGAGTTTTTGTACTGTACCCTTCGGGGCTGGTAAGCCCCAGCCAGGAGAAGCAGTTTACCACGCTTGGCCAGAATATTACTGCGCTTGAGGTAAACGGCAGCTTCGATAACTGCCAGTTTCTGGTAAAACAGGCCTTTATGGATGCCGAGCTGCGTAAAGCGCTCATTCTTACCTCGGCCAACTCTATCAATCTGGGCCGGCTCATTCCCCAGATGTTCTATTATGGCTGGGCAGCAGGGCAACTTGCCGCCAACGCGAAACAACTGGTAGGATGTGTGCCCAGCGGAAATTTCGGAAATCTTACCGCAGGTCTCATGGCCCGCCGTATGGGAGTGCCCATCGACCACTTCATAGCAGCCACCAACCGTAACGATATTGTACCGGAGTACCTTACAACGGGCATCTTTGCTCCTCGTCCCTCGATACCTACCCTGGCAAATGCCATGGATGTGGGCGACCCGAGCAATTTTGAGAGAATCATCGACCTCTACAACCAGTCGCATGAGGCCGTTAGCGCCGATATCACCGGGTACCACTACACCGATGCACAGGTGCGCGAAACGATGCGTTCCTGCTTCAACCAACACGGATATATGCTCGACCCGCACGGCGCCATTGGTTTCAGGGCACTCTCCGAATATCTTGCGCAACACCCCAACCACACCGGCTTCTTTTTAGAGACCGCCCATCCGGCCAAATTCTCGGAAACCGTGTCGGAAACACTCCTTACCACCCCCTCCGTTCCACCCCGACTGCAAGCCTTTCTCTCCGGCGAAAAAAAATCGATAGGCATGGAGGCCGATTTTGAGGCATTTAAACAAATCTTGCTCGCTTAATCCTCTACCTGATGTTTACCCGCGAAGATCTGAACCAACTGGAGGGAAAGGGCATTTCGCCCGAAACAGCCAAAGAACAACTAACCCGGTTCGAAAAGGGCTTTCCCTTCCTCCCGATTGTGGAGGCTGCCACAGTGGGTAGAGGCATACACCGTTTCGACAGCACCACGGTAAACCAACTGGCTGCCCAATACGACCAAAAACGGCAACAGAAGAGGGTGAAAAAATTTGTACCCGCCTCGGGCGCAGCTTCCCGCATGTTTAAGGAACTCTTTACCCACCTGCAACAGGATAGTAGCAACAGCGCCTCACAGGAGGTGTTGTCGAGAATAGGCGATTTTGCATTCGGGGAGTCGCTCTTGGCTTTGGGTGCGGAAAAAGGGATAGATGCCCGGATGGGTACGGCACTACTCAACCTGTTACTTTCGAAAGAGGGATTGAGTTACGGAACGCTGCCCAAAGCGCTCCTTCTTTTTCACAATTATCCCGATGGGCCCCGCACTGCCCTCGAAGAGCATCTGTCTGAAGGTTCTATGTATGGTGAGAGTGCCAATCAACAGGTCTTTATCCATTTCACGGTATCGCCCGAACACATCGAGGCCTTCGAAAGCCTGGCCCAACAGGCGGCAAGCCGATTTGAGCAGGCAACCGGCAAACATTTCCATATAGATTACTCCTTTCAGAAACCCTCTACCGATCTTCTCGCAGCAACTCTTGCGAACGAGCCCTTCAGGAATCCCGACGGGAGCCTGCTTTTCCGACCGGGAGGACACGGCGCCCTGCTCGAGAACCTGAACGAAATGGATGCCGATCTGGTCTTTATCAAGAATATCGACAATGTGGTGCCCGATAGGCTGAAACCGGCAACGGTTCTCTACAAAAAGGCCCTTGCAGGCCTTCTGCTCGGAGTGCAGGAGGAGGTATTCGCTATGCTGAGAAAACTACAGGGCAATAGCCTTGCCTGTGTCGATTTGGCCCAAATGGTTCTCTGGATTGGCGAAAACCTGGGCGTTCGGCCTCCGGAGAGTTTCTTCGACCTTGTACCCGAAAGGAAACAAGAGTGGTTGATTCAACGCCTCAACAGACCCATTCGGGTATGCGGAATGGTGAAGAACGAGGGGGAACCGGGCGGTGGCCCCTTCTGGGTAAAAGAACCCGATGGTACCACGACCCTGCAGATAGCTGAGTCGTCGCAGATAGATCCCGAAAACATGGAGATCATGCACAATGCAACGCACTTTAACCCGGTCGATCTGGTTTGCGGTCTACGCGACTTTCGGGGAACAGCGTTTCATCTCCCCGATTTCCGCGACCCGGGTACCGGCTTTATTACCGAAAAATCGAAAGACGGAGAGATACTTAAGGCTCAGGAACTTCCAGGACTATGGAATGGCGCAATGGCCTTCTGGAACACAATTTTTGTGGAGGTACCCATTGAGACCTTTAACCCGGTGAAAACGGCAAACGATCTCCTGAGGCCCCAACACCAATAGCCTTAACAAACCATTACGATTCACAGGGAATCGACCGGTTCCGGTTCCGTTTTGGGCCGGAAGAGGATCGCCTGAGGGTAGCAAGAGAGTCGGGCATAGGGTCCGGCCAAAAGAGCCAACGGAAGTGGCTATTTTACACTATATTTACAAATAATTCACCTCCGCATGAACCCTATCTCTCGCTCACGCTTTTGGCTGCTTTGGGCCTTTGCCCTCTTTGCATGCGTTCCCGCGATTTCGCACGCTCAATTAGCGGGCCGATACCCCCACGACGATGGGATAGAGTCGGACCCCAACGTTTTGTATGTTGAGAAGTTCGACGATGGGATGGAACAGATATTGAGCCGTTACCCCGACAAAGTGAATATTGAGGGCATGATGCCCGACACTGATATTCCTCCCGGCAGCAAAAAAGGATACTCCCTGAAGATGACCAGTATCAAGGGCGAGAACGAAGGAGGACACCTTTTCAGACGATTCTCACCGGGCTTCGATAGTGTGGTATATGTGCGCTATTATGTAAAATATCCCTCCACTTCGAAAGGGTTTTTCCATCATGAGGGGGTCTGGTTTGGAGGCTACCACCCCGCCACCACATGGCCAAACCCCAGAGCCGGCCTCTGCGGTCTGGGCAACGAAAGGTTAAGCATTTCGTACGAACCGGTTCACCAGCGAGTCGATCCGCCGATTATGGATACCTATCTCTATTGGGGGGGTATGCGCAACGGAGCCGGAAACCGCTGTTATGGCAACGATATGGTGAACCAGGGTCCCACGGCACAAGCCGTAGCATGGGATCAATGGATCTGCGTTGAGGTGATGATTAAGCTGAATTCACCGGCATCGGCCTTCAACGGCGAGCTGAAAGTGTGGCACAACGGCATTCCTGTAGGCCACTGGGGTCCGGGGTTCCCAAACGGACAATGGATTGCCGACTCCTGGTACAACGATCCTTCGGGCAAGCCCTTCGAGGGTTTTCAGTGGCGAACCAACGAAGCGCTGAATATAAACTGGGTTTGGTTCGAATTTTACCACGACAATCGCGAGGCTCCCTCCTCTGCCATTTGGTTCGACCATCTGGTGATGGCAAGGGAGTACATCGGGCCAATCGCCACCCCTTGACGGAGGTACCAGGCTAGAATGTAGTAGCAAGCCCCCCTTCGGAGGTCTCCTTGTAGAGGCTGGGCAGGTCGTGGCCTGTTTGCCGCATGGCTGCCACCACCTTGTCGAAACTGACCCGGTGTGCCCCATCCGAAATACTTGCATAGAGGTTCGAATCGAGCGCACGGGCGGCAGCAAAGGCGTTCCGCTCAATGCAGGGAATCTGTACCAACCCGCAAACCGGATCGCAGGTGAGCCCCAAATGGTGCTCCAGCCCCATCTCCGCAGCATACTCCACTTGCGAAACAGTTCCTCCAAATAGTTGATTTGCCGCCCCGGCAGCCATCGCACAGGCAGTACCCACTTCGCCCTGACATCCTACATCGGCGCCCGAAATGGAGGCGTTCTGTTTTACAATATTCCCTATCAATGCAGCGGTCGCCAACGCCCTCAACATCTTTATCTCCGTAAAATTGTATCGGTTTTGCAAATGGTACAGCACTGCCGGCAGAACACCGCAAGATCCGCAAGTAGGTGCAGTTACAACAGTTCCTCCAGAGGCATTCTCTTCTGACACAGCCAGTGCATAGGCATACACTAAGCCTCTGCTTTTCAGCGAATCTTTGAAACCCATGGCCTTCACATAGTAGGAGGAGGATTTGCGTCGCAAGCCCAAACCACCGGGCAATACACCCTCAGCCTCCAAACCTCTTCGGATGGAATCCTGCATTGCCTCCCACACCTCATGCAGCGGGCCCCAAATAGTCTCTCCTTCAACCTCAGCAACAAACTCCCAAAGAGAACGCCCTTCGCGCTGGCACCAAGCCAGAATATCGGTCATATTGTGCAACGGGTAGATGCTCTGAGCCGATGGAGCCTCTCCCTCACCTACCACTTCGCCACCTCCCACACTATACATAATTTGCGATTGTGTACACTCCTCCTGCTTGTTATAGCAGGAAAACTTCATGGCATTGGGATGAAAGGGCAAAAAGATGGCAGGTTCCCACCGTATAGAGAAGTTCCTTTGGCCGAATACCTCCTTCAGGGCAGTGTCGGTAAGATGCCCTTTGCCGGTTGCAGCAAGGCTTCCGTATAGAGTAACCTCATAACGCTCCTCATTCGGATAGCGCGACAAAAAGCGGAGCGCCGCTGTTTGGGGTCCCATCGTGTGGCTACTAGATGGACCCTTTCCTATTTTGTAAATTGTGAGAATACTATCCATACTAAATTATCGCAAACAATCATTAATCGATCGAACCTACGGAGTAGATATCGGCAATCAGCGCTTCGTACTTCTGTTCGAGAACCCTCCGTTTCAATTTCAGGGTCAACGAGAGTTCGCCCGATTGCGAGGTCCACTCATCGGCAACCAGTCGGATTCGGCCAATTCTTTCGGTGGCATTGAGTTTCCGGTTTACGAGGTCAACCTCCTTTTGAATTCGGGCCACCACCTTGGGATCCTTCACCATCTCGCCAAGCGAAGAAAAGGAGAGGTGATGCTGCTCTGCCCATTTCTGCAGATAGGGAAAAACTGGCGAAATGATGGCGCCGGCAAACTTCTCGTTGCTTCCGATAACCAGTGCCTGATCAATAAACATGCTCTCCTTCAGTCGGTTTTCGATTGCCTGAGGGGCTACATACTTTCCGTTCGATAGCTTGAAAATCTCCTTCTTTCGGTCGGTAATCCGGAGATAGCCCCCCTCCTCTATGACTCCGATATCGCCTGTATGGAACCAACCCTGTTCATCGATTACCTGGGCCGTCAGTTCGGGGTCTCTGTAGTACCCCAGCATCACATTGGGGCCTTTGCAAAGGATTTCGCCATCATCAGCAATTTTTACAGTCATATTGTCGAGTACAGGACCTACCGTCCCTATTCGGACTTTTCCACGGACCACATCGGTTACAGCAATCACGGGAGAGGTCTCGGTAAGGCCGTATCCTTCGGAAAGTGGGATTCCCGAAGCCCAGAAAAGCTTGGCTAAACGGGGCTGCAACGGGGCTCCCCCCGAAACCACAAAATCGAAGGAGTTGCCAAAGCTTGCCATAATCTTTTTTAAGACCAATTTCCGGCAAAGGGTAATCTTGAGTCGGTATAAAGGATTCAGCCTAAAGCTCTTCATGTCGAAGGCCAATGCCTGATTCACACAGTAAAAAAAGAGGACCCGTTTAATACCTTTGAGTGCCTTCCCTTTGGCGATGGCCACTGAATAGACCTTTTCGAGAACCCGCGGAACGGCTGCAAACATATGAGGATTTACCGCCTTCATGTCGTCGATCAGCGTGGTCAGACTCTCGGCATAATAGATACTAAGACCTTTAAACTGAAAGTGGATATTCAGCATATGTTCAAACACATGGCTGAGAGGAAGAAAACTGAGGACCCGATGGCCGTAAGCGTGTGTATGCTTGTCGGCGGTTGCATAGACATTCGACAGGATGTTGCGGTGCGAAAGCATAACCCCTTTGGGCACGCCTGTGGTTCCCGAAGTGTAAACAATGGTGTAGAGGTCGTCGGGTTGGACCTCCCTTTTGATACTTTCAAAACGGGGCATCAACTCCTCTCTGAGTGCCCGTCCCTTAGCCGGAATCTCTTCCCACCAGGGAACTCCCTCTATCTTAGAGAACGTGAAGATGTACTCTATCGAGGGCGTCTGATCGGCCAGAGGCTTAAGCCGCCGGTAGGTGGCCTGATCGGAAACGAAGAGAATTCTTGGGGTAGCGTGGTGAAAAATATAGAGAAACTCTTCAAGGCTTTGGGAGGCATTCAAAGGCACATGGACTGCTCCGATTTGCGCAACCGCCATTGAGGTGAAGTTCCATTCGGGCCTGTTGTTGGTTACGGTGACAATCCGGTCGGAGCGATTAATCCCCAAAGCCAGTAGCCCGAGGGCAAACTCCTCCGAAAGAGCCACGTAGGTCTTACTGTTGTATACTATCCATTCGCCGTTATGCTTTCCGGCCAATGCGTGGGTCATATTGCCGCGCCCGCGATATAAATCGAGCAGATCAAAAACACGCGTTACCTCCATATAACCTCCCCATCTCAATGGTCCGTTAATACCTCCTTATCCTCTTTATAGAACTCCGAAATCTCCTCTCTATACTTGTTGGCAATAAACCGACGACGCAATTTAAAGGCGGGCGAAAGTTCGCCTGTTTGAGGCGTCCACTCGTCATCGATAAGATAGAATCGCTTAATCTGCCACGCCGGTTCAAACAATTCGTTGTAACTATCTAGCTCCGAGGCATAACGTTCGTTAACCAGAGGATTGCGCAGCAAATCGGCATTGCCCGAGAACTCCATTTTGTGGTGTAGTGCCCATTTCTGCAAAAAGGTGAGATTGGGCGAAATAACGGCACTCACAAAAGGTTTGTCTCTGCCTACAACCATCACCTGATCTATAAAAAGCGACTCCCGAAGCTTCCGCTCAATGAGTTGTGGCATGACTCGCGCCCCGTTTCCGAGCAGAAAAATATCACGCTTCCGATCGAGAATGACAAGATATTTTCCATCGACCAATTTGCCCACGTCGCCAGTATGAAACCATCCCTCTTTATCAATAACCTTCGAACTCCTGACCGGATCACGATAATAACCCAACATCACATTGGGTCCGCGGCATAGCAGTTCGCCATCGTCTAAAAAACGAATCTCCACATTGTCGAGCGGCACACCCACGGTTCCTGGACGAATTTCATGGCGCACAGGATTCGACACAGAGATAACCGGTGAGGTTTCGGTAAGGCCATATCCCTCGCACACCATAATACCCGCTGCCCCGTACACCCGGGTAAGCCGCTCCTGAAGCGGCGACCCACCCGAAACGATATAGCGCAACTTCCCGCCAAAGGCCTCGCGCCACTTTGAAAACACAAACTTCCGAGCCATCCAGAGCGAAAACCGGAAAGGGAGGTTCCACAGTCTTTTGTTTCCCGGATCGTACTGCATACCTACGCGGTTCACTGCCCAGAAAAAAATCAATTTGTTGCGCAGTCGAAGATCCTTTCCCCTGCCGAGCAATTCATCGAAGAACCGTTCAATAAATCGGGGCACCGTATTGAATATGTGGGGTTTTACCTCCTTCATATTCTTTAGGATGGAACCGACATTTTCGGCATAGTAGATTCCAATGCCCAGATACTGATAATGATAATTCATCATCCGCTCGTAAACATGGCTCAGCGGGAGGAAACTGAGGGCTCTTTTGCCAAACCCCAGTGGATTTCTTGCCGCGGTACCCAGAAAGTTGCTCACCAGATTCTTATGCGAAAGCATAACGCCCTTGGGTATACCAGTGGTACCCAGTGTATAAACCAACGTAAGCAGGTCGTCGGGCAGAATCGATTCTCTGATGGCCTCCAATCGGGGCATGAGTTGAGACTTTTGCTCGCGGCCCAGCCGGAGAATCTCCGCCCAACTGTCGGGATCATTGTCGCCGAAGGTATATACGTGCTCAATCGAGGGAACTGCCGAAAGACGCGGCTTCAGTACCTGAAGAAGAATCTTGTCGGACACAAAAAGTGAGCGCGGTTCACAATGCTTCAATACCGTTACATGTTGGGCACAGCCAAAAGAGGAGTGAATGGGTACGCTCACCACCCCAATCTGTGCCATAGCCATGTCGAGAATATTCCATTCGGGGCGGTTGTTGGTAATGAGCGCAATCCGGTCGCCCTTCTGATAGCCCAGAGCCAACAGGCCGCAGGCAACCTCCTCGGCGCGATCGACATACTCCCTACTACTGATTTTCACCCACTCTCCGTTCTGCTTCGACGCGAGAGCATCGTTCATACGAAAACGAGTCCGATAGCCCTGCAGAAGATCAAAAATACGCTCTACTTTCATTATCAGAAATTTACACGAACCGGAACAGAGGCTTCCGGAGCCGGACTACTTCGGGATGATACAGATCAAATATAAAGCATTTTTCATTAATGCTCATATGCGCTGTCGCGCAAATGCTCTAATGAAAGGATAATGCTCTAGTGCTCTAATGAAAAGATAATTCGGCAATTTGATAATTTGATAATTTGATAATTTGGGGATTTGGAGATGTGAAAATTAGAGCATTCGGGTTTTGCGACGTATTTGTATGCTGCTAAATCCTCGACGGTCG
>CAYGID010000021.1:0-32380 GCA_964349835.1 uncultured Bacteroidales bacterium
GCCGGAGCAGCCGGAGCAGCCGTTAAGCCCCAGGCAAGGGTAAACACCCAGGCAATTGTAATCACACAGGCAACAGCAATCAAACAGGTAACGGCAATCACACAGGCAAGGGTAAATACCCAATATACACGTGATAGAGTCTACATGTCGGTTTGTTCGGTGGCTGTAGCAGCACCTGCGCCCGTAGCCACAAGGGTTTCGGACGACTTGATAAGGGAGTTCACTACCGACCCCAACCATCTGTTTGAATGGGCTTTTAAGGGGCTTGGGCTGCAGGGCGACGGGAAAGACATTGTGGTGCTTACGGTAAACCGTTATACTTACGATACTCGAATGGGAGTCTACGAAGGAAACTTCGATTTCGACATCCCCGGCGTGACCTCCTTCCGCGATATGACGGTAAAAGCCTTGATTCTTTCGAAAGCCGATTCAGCGAACCGATCGGAGGTGAGCTTCGACCTGCAGAACACCAACCTGATTGTAAAGAAGGCCGGAGGCATGCTGAAGGTGGTTCCGCACGGTTCGGGATGCCTGATGATAGTTCAGGTGCACTTCCGTTTTTCGTGGGTTATGGATCTGTTTGTAACACAAAAAAATTATAAGGCCGTTGTGGAATGGCGGATTGCCTCGTTTATGGAGAATTTGAAGAACGAAGCCGAAAAAAGGGCGGCATCCGCTCCCAAATCTTGAACAGATTGTCTACATTTGTAGAAACGAGCTCTATTTCAGGGAGGATTTCGCAACTATTCATGTACAAACCGTATCTATTCTGCATCACCCTGCTTTTTGCAGTTTTCTGTGACAACTTATGGCCGGACAACCTTTCCGGACAAACCTCTCCCCTATACATCACCTCCATTGCCCCGCAGCACAACGGTCATCTGATTATTGCCTCAGGGGGCGATTCGCTGGTCAGAAAAATTGCTTCCGAAACCGGGGCGGTTGTTTGGGAGTGGAAATTGGATCGGCGGCCAAGCGCTCTTCTGGTGCGATCCGACAGTATTTGGGTCACAACCGACAACGAAGGGGGAACCTTGCAGCTGATCTTGCCCAACCACCCCAAACCGGTATATAAGGTAATTGCAGGCTATGGTGCCACCTCCCCGGTCGCCGACCCGGAGAGGCAATCGATTTACCTCTGTTGCCGTTTCGACAATCGGGTCGATCGGTTTGATGCCGCCAGCGGCCGAAAAACCGGCTCGGTTGCCGTTTTGAGGGAGCCGGTTTCGGCGGTGATTTCCGACAACGGAAAATATCTGTATGTGGCCAACTTTCTCCCCTCAGGCAGTGCCAACAGCAGCGTGGTTGCCGCACAGGTTTCGGTTATCGATTTGCAGTCGTTTAAAAAAACGCACGACATTCTCCTCCCCAACGGAAGCAACGCGTTACGCCACATGCTACTGAGTCCCGATGGCAACTATCTCTACGTAACCCATAACCTGGGCCGATTTCAGGTTCCTACCTCACAGTTGCACCAAGGCTGGATGAACACCAGTGCCCTGAGCATTATTGATGCCCGTAAGAGCAGTTTTCTGGGCACAATTCTGCTCGACGAGCCATCGAGGGGTGCCGCCGGAAGCTGGGGCATTGCATGCAATAGCGAGTTTCTGGCTGTGGCTCATTCGGGCACTCACGATGTGAGCATTATCGACCACAAAAAAATGATTGCCAAATTTGAAGCCTACCAACAAAAGGAGAACCTGGCCTATGACCTCCATTTTCTTTACGGAATCAGGCGGCGTATTCCTCTTTTTGGAAATGGCCCCAGAGCCCTATGCCTGAAGGAGAATGAGCTCTTTGTTCCTACCTATTTTTCGGACACGCTCAACCGTATAGATCTGAAAACCGGGCTGGTGCGCTATACGGCATTGAACCCCGCCAGGCAGGAGAGTGCCGCGCAAAAGGGCGAAAGAATTTTTAACGACGCCTCCTACTGTTTTCAGAACTGGCAGTCTTGCAACGGATGTCACCCCGGGGAGGGGCGAACCGACGGAATGAACTGGGATCTGATGAACGACGGAATAGGCAATCCGAAAAACTGTAAAAGTCTGCTCTTGTCGCACGCCACCCCGCCCAACATGATTTCGGGAATCCGCGCGAACGCTGAGTTGGCAGTGAGGGCAGGTTTCACCCACATTCAATTTATGCAGGTATCCGACTCTCTGGCCAACTATGTCGACAACTACCTGAAAAATCTGAAGCCCCTCGCCAGCCCCCGGTTGGTAAACGGAAAGCTCACGACCGAAGCAAAAAAAGGCAAGAAGATCTTCGAAGCATTGGGCTGCGCGGAATGCCACAGCGGCCCCCTCTATACCGACCTGCAAATGCATCGTATTGGCGAGGATATGGAGTTTCCCGACGGATGGGATACCCCTACCCTCATTGAAGTATGGCGCACGGCACCCTACCTCTTTGATGGTCGTGCGGCCACAATGGAAGAGGTCTTTTCGGAATTCGGGCATGGCGTAAACCGCAAACTGTTTAAAAAAGAGGTAACCGCACTCTCCGAATATGTTAATTCACTATAAAACATGACTATCACCTCAATCAGGTATCAAGTTCTCTCCTCTCGGCCGGCTCCCTTCGGCGAGATGGCTGCCTCCATTCTGTCGCAATGCAGCCACTTGAAGGAGGGCCTTATTCCTCTTCGTTTGGTATTCTTCGCGAATCCGGCCCATACAGAGGCGTACCGGAGCGAGTACCAACTCTTGAAGGAGATGATTGCCGGTGTGTTTGGCAACAGGATGCCTGCCTTTAGTTATTTGGCTCAACCCCCCGTGGGGGAGGGAATGTATGCCGAGCTTCATTTGTTGGAATACCGCAACGAACAGCTCTGCTTCGGGCAGTCGGGAGGTGTGCCCTATGTTGCCGTAACCACCCCCTTCAGCAAAGAGCTATTTGCGGGAGGTTTTATGGCCGATAATCCACAACTGCCCGTTTTGGAACAGGCCGAACAGATATTTGGTGCCATAACGCAGTGCCTCCACAATGAGGCAATGCCAGTTGCTTCTATTATCAGGCAGTGGAACTATATTGAGGCCATCACGGCCACAGATGCTTCGGGGAAACAGCATTACCAGTTGTTTAACGATGCCCGGTGGGCGTTTTACCAAACAACCGAATGGAGTGCCGGCTATCCGGCAGCCACCGGAATCGGCACAACCTGCGGCGGTCTGGTGATCGATTTTGAGGCGGCTCTCTCTCTGTCGTCAGGGGTTTCCATGTGGCCTATAGACAACAAAATGCAGATATCGGCACATGAGTATTCGCAGGAGGTGCTGAGAGGAGAGGCCTTTTTAGAGGGATGCGGCAAAAGCACCCCGAAATTCGAAAGAGCAAAGGTTTGGGCAGGAGAAAACAGCAAACGACTCTATATCTCGGGTACGGCGTCGATTCGGGGCGAAAAAAGTATCGGTGGTTTGGATGTTACCGAACAGACCCGCATCACCCTCGAAAATATGGAATTTCTCACGCAACAGATTACCGATTGCCCGACCAATCATCCGGCCGACCCTCTGACCCATCGCGCGGTGGACCCTCCGGCATCGCCCTTTACCCTGCTGCGAATCTATCTCAAGCAGCCCGAGTTCCGCGAAATGGCAGAAAAAGTGCTGGAATCGCGCTACAAGAGTGTCCCTTCGGTATGGATTACAGCCGATGTATGCCGCGAAGAACTTCTGGTTGAGATTGAGGCGATGAGCCTCCATTAACAGGTTACGACCGGGAAACCCGGAAACCTGTGGGCGAGAGCGAAAAGTCCACAAAACGAGCCTTATCGTTCACCGGATTCTCCCTGAGGAGGGTTCGTATGCGCTGGGCCGCCTCGGGATCTTTGGCAACCATAAACATATAACCGCCACCGCCGGCTCCCAACAGTTTATATCCCAAGGTAAGATCCGATATCAGCGATCCGATCTTACCCACAGCCGGGGGTTCGGTTCCTGCATCGAGCGCTCTGTTAAACTGCCACGAACGCCCCACCCAACGGCCCATGCGCTCAAACTCGTTGCGCTGTAGCACCTCCGCAAAGGAGCGGGTGTGGTCCTGCATCTCTCTGAGAATTGCGAGATGGCTCCGACTGTTCAGGAACATCGCTCTCACTATCTCGGCCAGTATCTGTTTGGCTGTACGGGTAATCCCGGTGTAGTAAAGAAGCATCGACGCGTGGGTGTCGGAGGTTACAAACATCCTGTCGGGGAGCCAGCGAGTCACCGGAATCTGAACCATTCCGGGCGAGGTTTCAAGCCATTTCAACCCGGGTAGTACCCCTCCGTACTGATCCTGCCACCCTCCGCCGGTAGTTAACAACTGCTCGAGCGAGAGGGTTCGCTGACAGATATCGCCGGCATCCCATCCCAGCGAACAGAAATCGGAGAGCGTGCCTAATACGGTGGCAGCCAGTATAGAGCTGGTGCCCAAACCCGAACCTTTGGGAACTGCCGAAAGCAGAGTCAGTTCGATGCCCCCGCCAAAGGCAAGGAGCTGTTCGCGCAACGAGGCAAAACTGCCCGACGAAAAGCGGGGGTGGAATCCCGCCAGCGAAAGGGCTGCTTTGGGAATCGAAAAGGGCGACCCCACCTGTTCGGTTACAGCAAGTTGGTTAAAGGTTGTTATTGTCTCCGAAGATCCCAGGTCTATGGAGCGCAATACGATGTGCGGCTCGGGAATGAGCCGGGCAAAAGCCTGGAGCGGTTGCTGACCGTTCAGGTCGACCGCCAGATTAATTACACTACCCCCCTCAGCCAGACAGAAGGGAGGCGTGTCGGTCCAGCCTCCTGCCAGATCGAGTCGCACAGGGCTCCGGCCCCATACAATCTGATCTTCCTGTACTGCCAACCGGGGCTCTACCGGGTGCGAGGCAGCCATGTCGACCAAAACGTTACGCAAACGCTCAAAGGCTGCCCGCTCGTCGGGTTGGCCGTTTGCCCCGCCGAAAGAGGCCACACCGGCTCTAAACATGAGATGGCTCATCTCCTTTAAAGGATCGTGCCGAAACTCCGGCACCGGGGGAAGCGGCAATCCATGCCGGGCATAATCGTGCGCCAGCTCCAGAAGATCGACCTGATAGAAGACGCTCTTTTCGTGATTTTGTGCCAAGGTGGGCAGGTTTTCCAAATAGAATCCCTGCCTCTGGGCATACAAACGACCCATGTCGGCCTTGCGGCTCAGATCGGAGGCCGACATGCGGGGCAGCGACTGCCAAAGGGCAGCCGGTGAGAGGCTCCCTGCCGGGGTGCGCTCCTCCTGCTCTGAATGGCGAACGTACGAGAGTTCGGGCACAGCAAATGCATACGAAAACTTTGAGTGCGCCACCATCCACGAAAGGAGTCGGCCGGCATCTTCTAAGCTCTGCACTACCGGGAAGAGGGGCACCTTTTGCACATCGGCAAAGGGATTAATGGAGCAGCCCTCGAAAGTGAGGCCTCTCACCGAAAGCCACTCTTTCAGGTGAGTGCCCATCCAAGAGGCCTCATCGGCCCTTCCCGCAAAGGTATCGAAATAGCCGTAGGGTCTGAGGGCATAACCCGAAGGCATAACCGGCACCACATCGAGGCAAACAGAGGGGGGAAGTTCAATTTCCCAATCGTTTTCAGGGATGCCGGTAAGAACATGGTTATGATGCAGTTTCCAACGGGGTCCGATATGTGAGTTCTCTATCCAGAGATGATGATTATGGGCAGAAAGCGAAATGGATCGGGTGGCATTTTGCACAAACATGTCGGGATGGGGCTTTACATCCTTATGCCAGATTTGTCGCTGATCCTGCACCCGGTTCTGCAACTGCAGTGTGGAGGAGATCAATTCGCGGGTGGTTCCAAAATGGTAAAACTCCCCTCCCGTAAGATGAACAATCTTGACGGAAAGCTCCTTTACCCGGGGGTCGCTTCCTGTGGGATCGCTCCCCAGAGAGAGCCCGAATTGCCCATAGAGATCGTAAAATCGGGGTACTCCCCCCTCGAAGCCCCCCTCGTTGGCATTCCACCCCGAACACTCCATCAAACAGGCAATGGCTCTCGGGCTCAAAATCCAGATGCCGATATCCATCATCGACAGGTAATCTGACTGACGTTTCCGGATCTCTGCAGGAGAGGGCTTTTGCATCATAAACGAGAGCTGCTGAGGATGCTGCCGGTTGCAGAAAAAGAGACCGTGTCGGGAGGCCAATTCGGGGTCGGCCCACAAACCGAAACAGACAACATCGGCATCAGGAATCTCGGGCAGGGCTGCATCGGCATGGATATAGACATCGCCGCTTGCCACAAGCACCTTGCCCTGCCCCGGAGTCGACTCCAGCAGTTTGGTATAGAGGGGGAGTTGCAAATCGAGCAGATTCTGCCGTAGCGACTGCCCTTTGCCCCAACGGAAGACGGGAATCGGGGTGAGAATCTTACCCGAAGGGGCATAGGCGGGAAGTCTCCGGCTCTCTCCACCGGCATGAATAAGTACTCTGGAGGTGGTAAGCAGCCACTCCCCGAAAGGAAGCGAACTTCCGGAGGCTCGCCATTGCATATAGAGCAACCAACAGGTGCCCCCTCCCGAACCCACTCTGGCGTCGTCGGGATCGGAGGCACAAAACCAATCGGACAGCGGCTTATCTTCGATTTCGTAAAATTGTGCCGAAAGATTTTCGGGAAGAGAGAGTAAATATTGCATGACCACGTATTTTGCGTTCAAAGGAAGTTGCTTACAAAGTACCGTAAAAATATGAAATATCCCTACATTTGTAAAAGACCAAATCACTGTACATCATGAAAGGAATTGTTCTGGCAGGGGGCAGCGGCACGCGCCTCTATCCCATCACGAAAGGGGTCTCCAAGCAGATCTTGCCCATCTACGATAAACCCATGATCTACTACCCTATCTCGGTACTGATGCTGGCAGGAATCCGCGATATTCTCATCATCTCCACGCCAATTGATCTTCCGATTTTTCGTCGGCTGCTGGGCGATGGCAGCGATTACGGGGTCGCCTTTTCGTATGCCGAGCAACCCTCGCCCGACGGCTTGGCGCAGGCTTTTCTGATTGGCGCCGAATTTATCGGATCGGATGATGTTACTCTGGTTCTGGGCGATAACATCTTCTACGGCATGAACTTTTCGGCGTTGCTGAGGGAGGCGGTGCGAAATGCCGCAGAGCACCGCAAAGCAACCGTGTTTGGCTATTGGGTAACCGATCCCGAAAGGTACGGAGTAGCCGCTTTCGATGCCGCAGGGAATGTGGTGAGCATTGAGGAGAAACCCGAAAAGCCCAAATCGAACTATGCGGTGGTGGGGCTCTACTTTTACCCCAACAAAGTGGTTGAAGTGGCACGAAATGTGAAACCCTCGCAGAGGGGCGAGCTCGAGATTACCTCGGTAAATCAAAAATTCATGGAGGATAACGAACTCAAGGTACAGTTGCTGAGCCGCGGCTTTGCCTGGCTCGACACCGGAACCCACGAATCGTTGGCCGAGGCCTCGACCTTTGTAGAGGTCATCGAAAAAAGGCAGGGGCTCAAAATTGCCTGCCTCGAGGAGATTGCCTATAACATGGGGTGGATCACGGCCGAAAAGTTGCAGGAAGCGGCCCGACCTATGCTCAAAAACCAATACGGTCAGTACCTGATGCAGTTGCTCAAGCCCTGACCGGAACCCTTAGTATCAATTGCTAATCCGAAATATCTCTTGCCCCGATGGGAAAATTCGAATCGACCCCAACCCCCCTCGAAGGGTTGAAAGTGATACAACCTACTGTTTTGGGCGACAGCAGGGGCTTTTTTATGGAGAACTATTCCGTGCGCGATTTTGCGGCTCTGGGTATCAACGAAACGTTTGTACAGGATAACCACTCCAAAAGCCGTCGCGGGGTGCTACGCGGACTTCACTTTCAGACATCACGACCCCAGGCAAAATTGATCCGGGTCATTGCCGGAAGCGTTTTCGATGTGGCCGTAGACCTAAGGCCCGAAAGTGCCACCTTTGGCGGGTGGTTCGGCCTTGTGTTGTCGGCTCAAAACAACCTGCAACTCTATGTGCCGCCCCGTTTTGCTCATGGCTTTCTTACCCTCGAAGAGGAGACAGAGTTTCTCTATAAATGCTCGGAGTATTACGATAGCGCCTCCGACGGAGGGATTGCATGGAACGACCCCGCTATCGGGGTAGAATGGAGTCCGTCACAATGGGGAATTGAGCCCGACCAGCTTCTCCTGTCGGAGAAGGATAAAAACCTTCCGGCATTGGCAACTATCAACAAATCAACCCTCTGGAAATGAAAACAGAACGCACGATTCTCATAACCGGCGGTGCCGGCTTTATCGGTTCGCACGTGGTGCGCAGGATGGTTGCCCGTTACCCGCAGTACAAGATTATCAACCTCGATTTGCTCACCTACGCGGGCAATCCCGATAATCTTCGCGATGTGGAACAGGCGCCCAACTATCGCTTCGTGAAGGAGGACATCTGCCATTTCGAGGCGATGCAAGCACTGTTCAAAAAGGAGCAGATTAACGGGGTAATTCATCTGGCTGCCGAAAGCCACGTTGACCGTTCTATTGTGGATCCGTTTGGATTTGCACGCACCAACGTGATGGGTACCCTGTCGCTGTTGCAGGCCGCACGGCTTTCTTGGGGCACAGAGCTCGCAGACAAACGCTTTTACCACGTATCTACCGACGAAGTGTTCGGATCGCTCGATCATGGGGGCTTTTTTGTGGAGACTACTCCCTACGACCCCAAATCGCCCTACTCTGCATCGAAAGCCTCGTCCGACCACTTTGTACGCGCATTCCACAACACCTACAACTTTCCGGTGGTGATTTCGAACTGTTCGAATAATTATGGGCCCAACCAATTTCCAGAGAAGCTTATACCCCTATTTATCAATAATATATGCAATAACAAACCCCTACCGGTATACGGAAAGGGCGAGAATGTGCGCGACTGGCTCTACGTAGAGGACCACGCCCGGGCCATTGATCTCATTTTCGAAAGAGGCACTGTAGGCGATACCTACAATATTGGCGGCTTCAACGAATGGAAAAATATCGATCTGATTCGGCTGATGATTCAAATCACCGACCGCCTTCTGGGGCGTCCCGAAGGGGCCTCCCTCCCGCTCATCAGCTATGTTACCGATAGGGCAGGGCACGATTTGCGCTATGCCATAGACTCTTCGAAGTTGAAGCACGAACTGGGATGGGAGCCGTCGCTCCGATTCGAAGAGGGTCTCGAAAAAACCGTGAAATGGTATCTCGAAAACAGGGAGTGGCTCAACAGAATAGCCTCCGGTGCATATCGGAATCAATCAGAGTCAAAGTAGTTGCGTAACCCTTTGGGGCACACGCCGGCAAATCGATTAACATGTACGGCTATTTGCAGCAGGATATTCAGTTTCTGGCAGGAGTGGGGCCCAAGAAGGCCCAAATCTTGCTCAGTGAGTTGCAGGTGGGTACATTCGGAGAGTTACTCCACTACTACCCCTTCAGGTATGTGGATCGGTCGCGCTTCTATTCGATTCGCGAACTCACCGATTCGAGCCCCTGGGTACAGATAAGAGGCACTGTAACCGCACTACAGCGAACCGGAGAGGGGCGCAGGGAGCGGCTGATACTCACCTTTTCGGATCCGACAGGCTCAATCAGGGCTGTCTTTTTCAAGGGCATCAGCTATTGGATTAAGAGGTTCAAACAGGGCATCGATTACACTCTGTTCGGAAAGCCTTCGCTCTTTAACGGGGAGCTGCACTTTGTACACCCCGAAATTGAGGAGACTGCCAAAGCGGAAACCGGTATCCGGGCGCCGCTGCAGGCAGTTTACAACACCACCGAGAAGATGAAAAACCATTTTCTCACCACCAGAGCCTTGGGTCGGTTGCAGCTTGCCCTTTGGCAGGGGATGCCGGGCACCATTCCCGAAACCCTTTCGGCGTGGCTGCTTACCCGCTTTCGGCTGATGCCCCGACACGACGCACTTTTCAACCTGCACTTTCCACAGTCGGCCGATTTGCTGAAAAAGGCTGAATTTCGGATCAAACTCGAGGAGTGTCTCTTTATGCAGCTCGATATCCTGCATCGGAAGAGCCTGAGGAAAGCTTCGGTTCCGGGGCCCCTATTCCCTTTGGTGGGCAGCCTTTTTCACCACTTTTTTGAACACAACCTCCCTTTCTCACTTACCGATGCCCAAAAGCGGGTAATCAAAGAGATCCGGAAAGACACAGCCACAGGAAAACAGATGAACCGACTCCTGCAGGGCGATGTGGGAAGCGGGAAAACGCTTGTTGCGCTGATGTGCATGTTGCTTGCGGCCGACAACGGGTATCAGTCGTGCCTGATGGCACCCACCGAAATTCTTGCGATGCAGCATTTCCAAACCCTGGTGGCTTTTCTGGAAGGGTTGGAGGTAAAAGTGGCACTACTCACCGGATCGACCTCAAAAAAGGATCGGACCCAAATTCACCAGCAGTTGCGTAACGGAGCCCTCCATATTCTGGTGGGAACCCATGCGCTGTTGGAGGATGAGGTGCAATTCCACCAACTCGGTCTGGCAGTAATCGATGAACAGCACCGGTTCGGAGTGGCTCAGAGAGCTCGTCTGCACTACAAGGAGCAGTTGCCGCCCCATGTTTTGGTGATGACAGCCACCCCCATACCACGCACCTTGGCAATGACCGCATACGGCGACCTCGATGTGTCGGTGATTGACCAACTGCCCGCAGGCCGAAAACCGATTCAAACGCTTCATATGTACGACAGTGCCCGGCTGCGGATGTACGGACTGCTTCGCGAAGAGATTGCCAAAGGGCGCCAGGTGTATGTGGTATTTCCCTTAATCGAGGAGTCGGAAAAGATGGACTACAAAGACCTCTACCTGGGTTACGATGTGATGCTTGAAACCTTTCCTCCTCCCAAATATCGCCTGAGCGTAGTACATGGCAGGATGAAGCCCGACGAAAAAGAGCGGGAGATGGCTCGCTTCAAGAGTGGCGAAACCCAAATCATGCTTGCCACCACGGTAATCGAGGTGGGGGTAGATGTTCCTAACGCCTCGATGATGGTGATCGAGAGTGCCGAACGTTTCGGGCTGTCGCAGTTGCACCAGTTGAGGGGACGGGTGGGACGCGGTTCGGAACAGTCGTACTGTATTCTGATGACACCCCACAATCTCTCGACCGATTCGCGCAAACGGATCGAAACCATGGTTAGAACCTGCAATGGATTCGAAATTGCGGAGGTCGACATGCAGTTAAGGGGGCCGGGCGATGTGGAGGGAACCCGCCAGAGCGGAATGGCACTGGAGTTGAATTTGGCCGATCTGGCAAAGGATCAGGCGATATTGCATTATGCAAGAGATATCGCCGAAGAGATTCTGCTTAGCGACCCGGAATTGAAGAGTCCCGAAAATCGACCCCTTTTGGCACAATTGATGCAAAACAAACAGACCGCAGTAAATTGGGGAATGATTGGATAATTTGCATTTTAAAGGGGCAAAAGGAGTGGGATTCCAAAAAAAAGTGATTTTTTTGCATCGCAATAGTGGATTCACCCTAACCGAAGAGATAAATGCTTACAGTAGAGAAAATTGGCGGAACCTCCATGTCGCAGTTTCAGGATGTCTTAAAGAACATCATCATCGGAAGCCGCAAACCGGAAGAGCTTTATAACAGGATATTCGTTGTATCGGCCTATAACAACGTGACCAACTGGCTACTAGAACACAAAAAGAGTGGCGAGCCCGGGATTTATGTACGGTTTCTGAACAATGAGGATTATAAAGTTTCGCTGAACGAGCTGTGCGAAAAACTGCTGGATATTAACCGTGAATTTGCTTCGATAGGGCTCGATACAGTAGCTGCCGAAGTTTTCCTTCGTCAGCGTATTGAACAGGCCAATAACTATCTCGAGAGCATGTACAATGTGATTGCCTCGGGCTATGTAAGCAAGGCCGACATCTACCTGGCTTCGCGCGAAATCCTCGCTTCGCTGGGCGAGGCTCACTCGGCCTGGAACTCGGTGAATATCCTTACCAACAACGGTATTCATGCCACTTTTATTGACTTGTGCGGGTTTAACGACTCCGAGTCGCTCACCATCGACCAACGCATCCGGAAGGTATTCAGAAACATCGACTTTTCGAAAACGCTTTGCATTGCCACCGGTTACACCAAGGGCGTTGAGGGAATTATGCGGGCATTCGACCGGGGCTATTCGGAGGTCACCTTCAGCAAGGTAGCTGTGGAGGTAAAAGCCAACGAGGCGGTGATTCACAAGGAGTTTCACCTTTCGAGTGCCGACCCCAAAATTGTGGGCATCGAGAAATCAATTCCGGTGGGACAGACCAGCTTTATTATTGCCGACCAACTTGCCGATATCGGCATGGAGGCCATTCACCCCAAGGCCTCTAAACCGCTCGAAATTGCCGGCATCAATATCCGCATCAAGAATACATTCGAACCCGAACACAGCGGCACGTTAATCAGCAAAGATTATGTGAGCCGCGAATCGAGGGTGGAGGTGGTTTCGGGAACCGACAAGGTGGTAGCCATTGAGATTCACGACCCCCTGATGGTAGGCGAAGTGGGTTTCGATATGGGCATCATGCAGACCTTTGCCAAGCATGACGTGAGTTACATCATGAAATCGACCAACGCCAACTGTATTACCACCATCGTGTGGGACAACAAACGGGTTTCGGCTCTGATCGAAGAGCTCGACGACCACTATGAGGAGGTGACTGCCCGTCCCGTTGCCATGGTATGTGCTATGGGTACCAATATTGCCAAACCGGGGATTCTGGCCACGGCATCGGCAGCGTTAGCCAAAAAGAGCATCAATGTTTTGGCTATCAGCCAGTCGCTCCGACAAATTAATATGCAGTTTATTATAGACCGCGACAACTATAGCGATGCCATCGTTGCGTTGAACGATGCCCTCTGTTATAATTCATAAACGGCTATTGTAACCCGCAAACTTTGGCGTTATAAAAGTGTGTCGGCCCGTTCGGTAAGCGCCTCTGTAAGCATCCAGGCTTGGCCCGCAGCTCGGAGAGCCGCCCGGTTCACAATCAGTTTTTCGGGCACCACATCGTCGATAGGAATCGAAGAGGGTTTCTGCCCCTCCAGAATATCGGCGGCAAGATTTCCCACCCGGAGACCCACTTCGTAATAGTTAGCACCAATCCCGAACATCGCGCCCAAGGGGGGATGATCGGGATTGTTTGTAAAGACAGGTATCTTCCCTTCGTTGGCGGCCTTTACCACCATATCAACAGCAATCTCCACTACATTATCGCCCCCAACCCAGATGGCCTCTGCGCCCCTCGAAACAAGCGCCTGTGTGGCCTCCAACACGCCGCTCGACTGATCGACCACACTTTCGAGCAGTTCAATGCCCAAAGAGTCGCAAACAACCCGGGCAATGTTCACACAAGCCTCCGAACAGGTTTCGCTCCGGCACCAGGTTACCCCCACCTTCTTCAGGCGGGGATTCATCTCGCGGGCAATCAGAAAGGCCTTTTCAACCGGCTGGAAGGTACCGATCCCGGCCAGATGGGGCGGACGGAGTTCGGGATGCTCCCTCTGGAGTCCCACGCCCGAAATAAAGGGGTCGGTAACGGTACCGAACACATGAACCAATGCTCCTCTCTTGTTGGCATTCGCCATCACCTGCAGAGCCGGGGTGCTGGCAGTAAGCACCATTGCAAATCGGCTGCCCACCACCTCGCTGGCAATGGTGTTAGCGGTAGGGAGGTCGTTTTCGGCGTTATAATGGACAATCTCAATATTATTTCCATGCACAAACCCACGCGAGGCCAAACCGTTAACATAACCCCGTACAGTTTCATCGAGGGTCTGGCGCGAGGAGAACTTAAGAATGGCGATCCGGGTAAGAGAATCCTCTCTTCGGTTCATCCGGTCTTGCAGAAGCAAAAAGAGCGAAAGAAGGGCAATCAAGCCCAACCCGGGAGCCAATTTACGTAAAGGAAGGAGCCACATAGTGCGTTATTGTGAGGGTCTGCTAAAGTAGAACTTGTTTCTATCAGAGCAAAGGCGTGGAGGCTTCGAGAGCCATCACCGCTTCCAAATGAGCACGAGGTGCCGTTTCGCCTCCCTTCCTGCTGAACGCAGCTCCGGTTGGGGTATTTTTATTAAAAAAGCCGCAATTCTGCAGGAAATAGCCATCTCCTTCGTTTCCCCCCGCATAGTCGACCCTAACCTGTGCCCTGGCAGTAGCATCGTACGAAAAACGAGCCTGCGTAAGTTCGTGCCATTTCCCATCCACATCGCATGCCCACTGGTTGGAAAAGAGCACTTTGCGAGTTATGAAACCAAAAGCGGGATTGAAATTTTCGAGGAAGGAGTAGGGTGAGGTGTAGTAGGTGTTGGTTTGGGGCCGGAGAAAACTGGCAATGAGGCGCCAGCGCGATTCATCGGTGGCATAGAACCATGCCGTGTAAACGGTATTGCCCTTTCCGTCGGGACGGATCCGGGTAAGAAACTTGTAGGAGAGCCCGGCTTTCCAGGGGTAAACCAGATAACTCTGCCCTCCCGACCCTTCATTGCCGAATTCGCCCACATAGACTCCCTCTCCCTTCTTCAGGAGACGGATCTGAAGCGAATCGGGTATCTCTTTGGGATCCTGCGTATCGAACGGACTCCAAACGGAGAAGAGCACCCTTCGCTGGGTAGGAGAGTTAACCTGAATGCCAAAATAGCCCTCGCCAAATCCATTGGCCATGTAGTAGCTTCCCTCCACATCGTTTGCCTCAGGAACTGTAACCTCGTTGTAAAACCACTCCGTTTTAGTGGCCTCGGGCAGCGAATAGCGCAGGTGCACCGAAGGGCCTCTCCTGCCCCAGTAAGAGGCAAAATCGTGAACATAATTCATGGGCTCCGACACTACCTCTCCACTAACCAGAAGGTCGCTTATTTCGGCAAAGTTGCTCCCACTCTTTTCGATTCCGGAGAGCTCAACCTTCACATATCCGGGCTCCGAAATCACGATACTACCCACCGGGATATCCGAGAAATCAGATGCACCAACCGACACAACAAAACTCTTTTCGCCCACCCGGAGCATCAGCTTTGAACTCCCATCGCTACTGCGGGCCCTCAGAGCAAGCTGCAGGGAGCCGGCGCGGTTCACCCTAAAGAATACTGCAATGCGGGTGGCGGGGTCGCTCCAGCGCGAAATCCCCTCGTCGCCGATTCTGACCCGGCTGGTTGTGGGAATTGCATAGGCGTTACCACCCATCGAAACGGCAACAGCATCCTGAGCCACACTCTTCGCCGGCGCTTGTCTGATAGGCTGCGCAGAGAAAGGAAGTGCAGAAAGAGGTTGCAGAGCGAGGGTCGCAGCCAGGCAAAAGAGGCAGAAAAAGGGCAGGAATGGACAGTCTATTCTCATGATCAAAAGATGGGTAACAGAGGTAAAATTAGCAGATTTTTACCGGATTCAAATCACTTTCAGCCGGCAGAGAGAAAAAATTGATAAGGCTTGGCGCAAGCCAACCATTATGCTAATTTTACATAATGCTATTTTTATCCATAGCAATTGTATCTATCCCTATTTTCCTTTCCCTATTTTCCTTTCCCTATTTCCCTATTTCCCTATTTCCCTATTTCCTATCCCTATTTTATCTATCCCTTCTCATGAATAATAACGTTTCACCATCCGCATCGCGCCGCCGTTTCCTGCAAACAGTTGCGTTGGGAGGGCTGGCAGCTCTCTCTATTCCCGAAATCGTTTCGGCAGCCATGCCGCCTGCAGCAAAGAAAAAAATCAAGTTGCGCCAGGGAGATGTAATCCTTTTTCAGGGCGACTCCATCACCGACTCCGGAAGAAATAAGCAGAACCCGGCGCCCAACAACGGAAGCGCCCTGGGCAACGGATATCCCTTTCTTACCGCATCGTTTCTGCTGAACAACTATGCAAACCTCAACCTGACCCTGCATAACAGAGGCATCAGCGGAAACAAAGTATTTCAGCTGGCCGAACGGTGGGAAACAGATTGTCTGGAGCTGAAACCCAACGTAATGAGTATTATGATTGGGGTTAACGATTTCTGGCACACACAGAATGGCAGCTATAACGGGACGCCCGAGACCTACGAAAAAGATTATATGGCGTTACTCGAACGCACTCGGAATGCCCTGCCCAATCTGCAACTCATCTGCATTGAACCCTACGCGGTAAAGGCCGCCGGAGGCGCGGTAAACGACAACTGGTATCCGGTATTCAATGAATATCGCGAAGCAGCTGCACGAGTTGCAAAGGCCTATGCCGATGTATTCATCCCCTTGCAGAGCATCTTCGACAAAGTGCAACCGCTTGCCTCGGCAAAGCACTGGACAGGCGACGGAGTTCACCCCTCTCTTGCCGGCGCATCGCTCATCTCAGAGGCGTGGCTCGCAACGTTGAAATAGTGCTCTAATGCTCTAATGCTCTAATTAAATGATACTTACGCGCAAGCGCGAAAAACCATTAGAGCATTGCGCGCCAGCGCAGCATTAGAGCACTAGAGCTCTTGCGCGAAGCGCAGCACCAGAGCGCTATTCCTCCGGGCTATCGTCATAGTTCATGCTGTGTTTCAGCACCTTTGCCTCAACAAAGAAGATTATCTCTTCGGCAATGTTGTTGCAGTGGTCGCCTATGCGCTCCAGTTTGTGGCTGATGGAGTAGAGATGGAGGGCATAGATGGCATCGGCAGGGTTTTCGACAATAAAATCGGCCACAATTTGGGTGGCGTTGTAGTTTATGTCGTCGAGCATGTCGTCCATGGCCAACACGCTGCCGGCCACTTGCGCATCTTCTGCATCGAGGGCGGTGTGAATCCTTTCGAGCATGTCGCGCACTACGGCAAACATCACCTGCAACTGAAGCTTGTTGAGCAGAAGGCTCGACGAGGCAACGGCCTGTGATTTTACCACAAATCGGGCAATGCCATCGGCAAAGTCACCAATTCGCTCCAGGTTGGTTGCCATCTTCATAATGGCCAGCGTCATCCTGAGGTCGACCGCCACCGGGTGGAAGAGCGCCAGAAAGTTTTCGGATAAACTGTCGAGTTTTAGCTCCCGCGCGTTGATTCTGGGCTCCCGCGCCATCACGTCGCGCGCCAACTCGGTATCATGGTTCCACAGAGCCTTTTCCGACTTGATTAGCTGAAGGTTTACCAGCGACCACATCTCCTGCACCTCGCGCCGGAGATTTTCTAATTCTAAAGTGAGTTGCTTCATCGCGTTAAGTATTGATAGTGCTTGCCCTGGGTGTAGGCGGTGGAGTGAAGATAATGGGTGTAGTTGACATTCGCTATCCGAAACGGCCGGTAATATAGTTTTGGGTCTCGATTTTCGACGGACTGGTAAAGATCTTTTTGGTGAGGTCGTACTCAATAAGTTCGCCCAGATAGAAGAAGGCAGTCATGTCGCTGACCCGCCCGGCCTGCTGCATATTGTGTGTAACAATAACAATGGTATAATTCTTTTTTAGCTCAAAAATCAGCTCTTCGACCTTCGCTGTGGAGATGGGGTCGAGCGCAGAGGCAGGTTCATCCATCAGAATCACTTCGGGCTCGATGGCCAGGGCTCTGGCAATACACAATCGCTGCTGCTGTCCGCCCGACAATTCGAAGGCCGACTTTTTCAGTTTGTCTTTTACTTCATCCCAAAGCACCGCTGCATATAACGACTCCTCGACTCGCTCCTTTATGAATTTCTCATCGCGTATTCCATTAACTCTCAAACCATAGGCCACATTTTCGAAAATGCTTTTGGGAAAGGGGTTGGCCTTTTGAAAAACCATTCCCACCTTTTTTCGCAACTCATCGACTCGAACCCCCGAAGCATAAATATCGTGGCCATGCACCTTAATGACCCCCTCCAAACGAGACCCGTCTATCAAGTCGTTCATACGGTTAAAGAGCCGCAGAAAGGTAGACTTTCCGCATCCAGAGGGGCCTATAAATGCCGTTACACTATTTTTCTGAATGGTGAGCGTAATATCCTTGAGGGCCTGAAAGGTATCGTAATAAAAATTCACCCTGTTTGCTTCGAGCTGTACCATGGGTCTCTGTTAATAATTGGTTTTAACTTTATTTGCGTAATATCGGCGTAGCGCGTTGGCCGACAGATTTGCCAGCAACACAATAAAAATCAGTACCAGGGCAGTGCCGTAGGCAATCCCTCGCGAAGCCTCCACGTCGGTTCCGCTGGTGGCTATCACATAGAGGTGGTAGGGCAGCGCCATCACCTGATCGAAGATACTCGTGGGCAGCTTGGGCAAAAAGTAGGCGGCCACCGTGAAGAGAATGGGGGCAGTTTCGCCAGAGACACGCCCCACCGACAGAATCAGCCCTGTAACAATATTGGGCATGGCCATGGGAAGCACCACCCTGTTAATGGTTTGCAGTTTGGTGGCACCTAAGGCCAGGCTTCCGTTCCGGAACGATTGGTCGATGGCCGCAAGCGCCTCTTCGGTGGTTCGGATCACCAAAGGGAGAGCCAACAAACCGAGTGTTAAAGAGCCCGCCAGAATAGAATCGCCAAAACCCAAGTGGTTTACAAAGAGAGCCATGCCAAACAAGCCGAATACAATAGAGGGTATGCCGCTCAAGTTGTTGGTCATGATGCGCACAAACCTCACCATCCAGTTATTGGCCGCGTACTCGTTAATGTAGATGCCCGACATCACTCCGATGGGAAAGGCAAACAAAATGCTTCCGAAGGTAAGAGCGAGCGTGCCCACAATGGCAGGGAAAATACCTCCGGAGGTCATGCCGTCGGAGGGCATTGAAGTGATAAACTCCCAACTGATTACGGAGATGCCCTTCAGAAAGATAAAGCCCAGAATCACAAAGAGAACGGCAATAATCAAAAGGGCCAACATTCGGAAGAGGGTAAAAGCCACCCATTGGCTCCGTCGCTTCGTTATATCGATATGTGGAGGTAACTGCAAAGTGGTCATGGCACTAAATTTAAGCGTAACGGCGTTTTCTGGAGATCATCTCTACCGAGATACTCACGATAAGGGTAATGAGAAACAAGATACACCCCAAGGTAAAGAGCGCTTGGTAATGCACCCCGCCGGCAGGTGCTTCGCCCAACTCGGCAGCGATGGTGGCAGGGATGGTGCGTACCGGCTCAAGCAGGGAATGGGGCATTACGGCGGCATTTCCGGTAACCATTAACACTGCCATGGTTTCGCCTATGGCCCGCCCGATGCCCAGCACTACTGCGGCCATAATTCCCGACAGAGAGTTGGGAATCACAACCTTATAAATTGTTTGCCAGTGGCTGGCTCCCAGCGCAAGACTGGCCTCTTTCATGGAGCGGGGTGTATTTCGCATGGCATCTTCGGCCACCGTAATCATGGTAGGCAGTGCCATAATAGCCAATATCACCGAACCGGCCAGAGCGGTTTCGCCTACAGGGAGGTTAAAGGTTTTCTGAATCAGGGGAACCAGTACCACCAGCCCGAAAAAGCCATATACCACTGAAGGTATTCCGGCGAGCAGTTCGATGAGCGGTTTCATGATGCGTCGAACCCTCTCGTGCGCAATTTCGGCCAGATAGATGGCAACAGCCAATCCAAAGGGCAATGCTATTACGATGGCCCAAAAACTGACCCACAGCGTTCCGGTAATCAGGGGTAATACCCCATATTGAGCCACCGGCTGAGCGGTGGGATACCACTCCTTACCCAGGAAAAAATCGCGACCCGATATGTTCTCTTCGGGCCACACCCTGCCTTTAAAATTGGGATCGAGATAGGCCTCGGGAAAATAGGCAATGATGCCGGGTATAGAATCGACTACCCGGCTCAGAGCCGCAGGCAGATTTTCCATCTCTTCGCCAATCTCCTCCTCCGAAACGTACTGGGTGATGTCGCTTAACCGGAAGGGGAGAATGGGCTCATCGTCTCCACCCACTTCGTTCCAATGGGTAATATTGGCATCGAAAATCTCTTTGATCTGGAAGGAGGTGAGCGAATGGACGCGATTATCGGCATGTACCGCCAACACATAGCCGTCTTCTACCCTCTTCGCCGAAAAAATGCCTATCCCTTCGCGGAAAAGGAAGACAACAATAAGCAAAATGGCAATGCTGGTTACACTGCCACTTAACTTAAGTACCGCTTCGATAATGCTTTCAAAAAATCTTCTTTTCACAACAGTGGGTTTTATCTACTAGAAGATGAACCGTTTACGACACAACGAAATCTCTATTTTACGGGGATGTAGCCCACCTCCGAAACAATCTTCTGACCCTGGGCCGATAATACAAAATCGAGAAAGGGTTTCACGGTAGCCGCCAACTTCTTATCGAAATAGTAATAGAGCGGACGAACCACGGGATAGCTCTTGTCGAGTGCAGCTGCAACAGAGGGCCCAACAAAAGTGACTCCCTTATCGTACGACACCTTGAGCGCCTTGACCGAAGGGGTCAGGTAGGCAAGTCCCACATATCCTATAGCCCCCTTAGTTTGCGAAATCGACTGAATGATGGCTCCCGTGGCGGGCATGCTTAGTACCGAGGCCATATAATTTTTGTTTTTCAGAACACTCTCTTTAAAAAACTCGTAGGTGCCCGAGCTGGTTTCGCGCGAATAGACCACAATCTGCAAATCATCGCCTCCCACCTCTTTCCAGTTCTTCACCTTTCCGGTAAAAATAGCCTCCAGCTGCTCGCGGGTTAGCTGACCCAATTTATTGGAGGGGTGCGTAATCACGGCAAGGGCATCCCAGGCAATGATAACTTCAGTTGCCGATTTTCCTGCCTCAGTAAGTTTGGCCTTTTCGTCGAATTTGATTTTCCGCGACGACATGGCAATATCGGTGGTTCCGTCGAGAAGGGCTGCAATTCCCACACCGCTCCCACCACCGGTAACCACTACCGACGAAGAGGCGTTCTGTTTCAGATAGGCTTCGGCCTCTTTTTGCGTTAAAGGCAATACAGTATCGCTTCCTTTAATTTTTTGCGCATAGAAATCCTGAACCATCAAAAGCGATGCGGCCAGAATCAAAATCATCTTTTTCATACTCTTTATTTTTATTGTTAATAACAACTGCTGTCGGATTAAAACTTATACTGTAAACGAAGGGTAAACAAATTATCTTTTCTATCTTTTTCGTATCCCGAAAGATTATCGGAGGTTTCATTGCTTACAAAATCGTAATAGGCCATCAGGCGAACCGAGGCATTGAAGCGATAGAGCCATCCCAAGCCAATGGTGTTGTAAGCAATATCGGCCGCACCGGTCTTACTCCCGGCTACACCAATCTCACTCTTCTTTACATCCTTGTTGGGATCGTAGTAGTCGTACTTTGCCACGAAAGAGTGTTTTGAGTGGAGGATATCCTGCACAAAATAGAGGTATGCACCCTGAAAGTCGCGCATATAGGTTGCTCCAGCGGGCAGCGTGGAGGCATTGGGACTCTTGGTCGATTTGTCGGTTCCCGGTTGGGTCCCGGCAAGGAACTCTCCGCGAAACTGGGTCATTCCCAATCCCGACTCCAGCATCAGCTGCCCGTCGATTCCTGTGTAGGAGCGTTTAGCCCAATAGGTTCCGGCTTCTCTTGCCACTTCCGAGAATGATGTGCCTTGCATTTCATAAACAGCATTTTCGGCAAATACATCACCATTATAGTGCGACAGGCCAAGCCCTAACTTTAACTTATCGGTTGTTTTTGAAGCGGTGAGATGGCCAATAAAATCCTTATGGCTGTCGGAATCCTGTCGGATTCCATTTCCGCCAAACAGCCCGGCCTCCAGTTTCAGGAAGTTGAGAGCATGACCCTTGGGTGCCTGAATGACCAGCATAGCACCCATATCTCTCTCATCGGGGAAGAGGGTTGTAGTAACCCGGCTTCTTTCGGGCGATTCACGCCGTGAAGAAGAGTAGGAGATTTCATACCCAAAGGGGCGGTCGAAAATACCCGCTTTTAAAGCGAAGCTATTTAGCAACGGCTCCTTCACTAACAGATAGGCATCTTTAATTCCCACACCCTTTTCGGTCATATCCAATTGAAATACGGCTTGGCCAAACGTCTCATCGTAGGTAAACTTTACCCTGCCCCTGCGAATACCGAAGCGGTTAAAGGGAGTGGACTCTTCGGCCACGGTGCGAGCATTTCCAATATTGAGCGAACCCTCTTTATCGGTCCATTGCCATTGACTCTGGATGTAACCGGAGAACTTAACCTTTGAAAGCTTCTCGACGGTAGACGACAGCAGATCGGTTTGTTGTTGCAATTTTTCGAGGGGAGTCGACTCCTCACCTTGCGCAAATGAAAGCGCTGGAAACATCAGAACTAAGGCGATTAACAGGATCTCTTTTTTCACAGAATTTCGTTTTGGATGAATGATGCTTGGTACCTTCTCTTTTCTGATGCAAAGAAAGGTGCCTGCTGTTAACTAGGTTTTATCTACTCATTAATTAATTGCGATATGATTATTAACCAAATGTTAACAAAGGGTGCACTTCGCGCAAATGCTCTAATGCTCTAGTGCTGCGCTGGCGCGCAATGCTCTAATGATGAGGGGCTAATGTAGTATTCAGCCATTTGGATGTAACTGCCTCTGAGACAATGGAGAGGTTTGGCGGGGCCCCATCGCTCTCAATGAACGCTAAAAAGAGGAGCTGTTTGAGCGAAGCGAGTTCTCCTCTTTTAGTGAATGAGAGCGCTAATGGGTCGACAAACTTCGACCGTCGAAGAGGTAGTTACATCCAAATAGGCAGAAAACATAAATTAGCATCATAGCGGTTGTCACTACGAAAAAGAATCGATACATTTGCCACGATGTCGGTTCGCAACTTTCCTTCGCAGGAAAGGCGATGAAAAGGGAATCAGGTGTAAGTCCTGAACAGTCCCGCTGCTGTAAGTTCCTAGACCTTTGGATATTCGAAACCTGCCACTGTTTGTAAAAATGGGAAGGCTGTCTAAAGGGGAACAAGTCAGAAGACCTGCCGCTGTTATTTGTTTCATCAGCTTTCGAGGATAGAGCCTGAAACCGATGTCGACGCATAATCTTTTGCTGTTCTCATTTGTTTCGTTTCCGTTTTCGAAGGCTGCTTACAGGCCCAACCGGAAATGAAGAGTTGTTTGTTATCCCTTTTTGAATCTCGCCCATGTGGCAGGCATCGGCCAACGGGCAAAATACACCTGTTCCCGCTCCTACTCGTGCTTTTGTGGAGCCTCTCGGCAAAAGCCCAGCCGGAGCCTTCGCGATTCAGTGCGGCTCCCCCCCCCTTCGAAGATAGAGGCTGGGTCTTTGCCGACTCGGGTGTTGGTAACAGGTTGCAGGAGGTTGAAATTTCGGGTGGTCGGATTCTGACTGCGGCCAACTCGGTATCGCCCTTCCAGTCGCTGAACAGAAAACAGTTACAGCAGATGCAGGGCACGCAGGCCTCCGATGCCATCAGGCAATTTTCGGCTGTTACAATGCGTGACTACGGTGGGATAGGCGGATTAAAAACCGTTTCGATCCGCAGTCTGGGGGCAGGCCACACTACGGTGGGCTACGACGGAGTGCCTGTTTCTGACGGACAAACCGGACAAATTGACCTCGGCCGCTTTTCGCTTTTCAGCATTGAAAAAATCAGCCTGAATACCGGACAAAGCGATGATCTGCTCCAACCTGCTCAAATGTATGCCTCGGCCGGAGTGATTCAGATTGAAACCGTAATTCCGGAACTTTCCCACACAAAGAGATGGGGTGTCAGGGGATGGGTAAGAGGCGGATCGTTCGGACTATTTCAACCGGCTGTGGCTGTGTCGCACCGAATTTCAGATATATGGAGAGCCGAAGCCGAAGCCGAATGGCTCCGCAGTGATGGCCGGTATCCCTTTACGCTACGCTACGGCGGAATTGCCGACTCCTCGTCGCGCGAAAAGCGAATCAACTCGGATGTATCCGACAGCCGCTTCTCGATCCATGCGCAGGGGCAATATCTTCCGGGAAAGAGAGTGTCGCTGCGGGCAGAGTACCGAAACTCCGAGAGGGGACTGCCCGGCCCTGTCATCTTTTACAATGCCTTCTCGAAAGACAGGGTGGAGACAGGCGATCTGCTGTTACAGGGCAGATACGAGAACAGGCGAAACCGTCTCCAATTTCAGTTCAACAGCAAATTTGCCAGAAAAGAGAGCACCTACGATGAGGTTCGGAATACGTTTCCGGGAGGGGTGCAACACAACTATTACCTGCAACATGAAGGGTTGGTATCGGGAGCCCTGCAATTTCGTGCTACTGAAGGGCTGCTTCTCTCGACTGCAAACGACGCCAATATTCAGACGCTCAGCAGTAACCTGCCTAATAATCTGACCCCGGTTCGCACCACCTGGCTGGGAGTTGTGGGGGCACAATTTCGCCACAGAGGTTGGGTTACCACAGCTACCCTGCTCTCCACCTGGAGTGCCGACCATGTGGAGAATGGAAAGTCGGGGAAAACGCATCAACGGTGGTCGCCCTATGTGGGGATACAGTATCGCCTTTCAGAGCAATCGCCTTTCAGGATTCGGCTCTTCTACAAGGAGTCGTTCCGGCTTCCCACTTTTAACGATCTCTATTACCCCCGAACGGGCAACACCTCGCTCAACCCCGAAATTGCCCGCCAGTGGAATCTGGGGGCAACCTGGGTATCGGCACCGGGAAAGCGCCTCACCTATCTTTCGGTTAGAGCCGATGGCTTCAGAAACCGGATTAAAAACCAGTTGGTTGCCATGCCCCGACAATCGATGTTTATCTGGACAGTCACCAACTTTGGGCAAACCCGCATCGAGGGGGCCGATTTTGCAGCTGAATCGCGCTGGAGCCTCACGCCCGACCTCACCCTTGAAGCTTCGGGGTCGTTTACCCTACAGCGTGCAATCGATGTGAGCAACCGCGAGAGCAATAGTTATAAACAGCAAATTCCTTACACCCCAAAAGAGAGTGGAACGGCATTGGCTGGTCTGCAATTTGGCGGCTGGAGCCTCACCTACCAGATTTGGGCCGCCGGAACCCGCTATTCGATGGCACAAAGCATTGCCTCCAACCGGCTGAGCCCTTATGCCGAGCAGAGCGTTTCGGTTGCACGAAGGCTGCAGGCAGGGTCGGCCCTTCTGACCCTTAAGGGAGAGATACAGAACCTGACCGATGCATCGTATCAGGTGGTAAAAAGCTATCCCATGCCGGGACGATCATTCCGGGTGGGACTCTATTTTGAACTATAACGTAAACCAAACCGTATAAATTATGTACACATCAATTCGCTATTTTGCCCTGGGATGCCTATGTAGCACCCTGCTTCTCTCCTCATGCAGCGACGACAACGACGCTCCATCCAATAATCCTCAGGTAGCCAAAGGAATATGGGTGTTAAACCAGGGAAGCTGGGGTGGCAACAATGCCGGACTCACCTATTACAATCCGAAAACATTTGAGGTTAAGGCAGATGCATTCAATTCCGTTAATGAAAGAGGACTCGGCGAACTCGGTGAGGACATTAAGCGTTATGGAAGCCTCATCTACATTGCCGTTACCGGATCGGGCACAGTTGAGGTGGTGCGGGCCACTACGGGTGAGTCGGTTAAACAGATCCATTTTATCGATGACGACCAGCAGCCCAGGTCGCCCAGAGCCTTTGCCTTCCATAACGGGAAGGCCTATGTAAGCCTGTTCGACGGCAACGTAGCCAAAATCGACACCGCCACACTTACCGTTGAGGCCATCACCCCGGTGGGTGCAAACCCCGAAGGGATGGCAATATATGGTAACCGCCTCTTTGTAGCCAATTCGGGAGGGATGAGCTTTCCCGATTACGGAAACACCCTTTCGGTAATCGATCTGCAGACATTTACTGAAACAACTGAGATAGAGGTGGCTCTAAACCCTGTGCACCTCGCCGCCGACGACTATGGCGACCTTTATCTGTTGTCGTTGGGGAATTACGCCGACATAGCCCCTGCCTTCCAACGGATCCGCATAGCCACCGCTACCATTGAAACCATTTCCGGTCTTGAGGCGATGAATTTTGCTTTGGTAGGCGATTATGCCTATCTGTATAACCGGAATTACACCACCAATGAGGTATCGTTTTCGCTGCTGAATGTTCGAGAAGATGTGATAGAGAGAGATGAACTGATTACCGATGGCACGGCCATTACCCAACCCTATTGTATCGGGGCCGACCCGGTTTCGGGCGATTTTTACATTGGCGAATCTGACTTTGTGTCGAACGGAATTCTCCACATCTTTACTAAAGCAGGCAAGAAAAAGGGATCGTTCAATACAGGCATGAACCCCTACAAAGTGGAGATTGTAAACTTCTAATTGTTAGAGGCTGGGCATTATCGCACAGCCTCAACTCGGTATGATGAGCCTGAGCCCGAAAGGGCTCGGGCTCATTTTATTCGGCAATCGGATTACCGAAACCGAAGGGTAAGCAGTACGATCTCCGAACGGGTGCCAATTCGGTAGGGAGGCCCCCATAAGGCCAGACCCGACGAGACATAAAAGTGCGTTTCGGAACGCTTTTGGTAGCCGTAGGCCAATTCATAGATGCTCCTGACGATTAAGGAGGCAGGCCAAACCTGCCCATTGTGGGTATGCCCCGAAAACTGGAAAAGGAGCTTCTCCGCTTCGGCTTCGGCCAGATGATAGGGCTGATGATCGAGAAGCAGTACGGGAAGGCTCCTATCGACCCCCTCGAGCAGTTGTGCAAGGGGTTTCCGGCGCCGGGCCGAACGGTCGTCACGCCCCACTACGGTGAATAACCCGGCAATCTGGACAACCTCATCGCGCAGGAGCTTTACTCCGGCCCGCTCGAGCCACTCGGAGCACGCATTAATACCGCCGTAATACTCATGGTTTCCGGGTACGCCGTAAACCCCGTGAGGCGGAGTTAACCTGTTTAGTATGACCTCCATATTCTTTCCTTCAAGCGCCTCCACTCCGTGATCTATGATGTCGCCCCCCATCAAAACCAGGTCGGGCCTAAGCGCTGCAATCCGCTCTACATAGCGCGACAAGGTTTTGGGTCCCACCGAACGTCCCAGATGTATATCGCTCACCAGAGCAATGGTGAATGTTTCGGGAGCGCCGGGATGTGCGGGCAGTTCCAGCTCCAGAGGGGTCACCGAGGGGTTCTTGAATGCATAATATCCCCAACCACAAATGGCTCCTACCAACAGGAGGCCCGACAGAGCCCAGGCAGTACGAAAAAGAGGATACCCCTTAACGACTGCAGGAAACCATGGGTAAATCAGGTTTGAAACTCTCAACAGGTCGGTAAAGAGGGCAAACAGAACCAGATAGAGAAAGGGAACGAGCCAGGCGGTGCCCACGTGATAACTCCAGAGAGCCAGATTGCCATCGCCATTCCGTCCCAGAAACATCCCCAGAAAAAAAGAGGCGGTAAGCAGAACCAACAGAACCGGCCAGAGCCACCTGAGAAGAGGAAAGGCCGAAAGGGCCTGCATACCCCTGATCGACAAATAGATATGCCCAAGGATATAGGCAACCAGTATAATCAGAAAAAAATGTTTCATAAGCAATAAACCACGTAAAATGGTTCCAAAGGTATGAAATTTCAGGAAGTCGCGGTGGTCAGGTCAACGACTCCACCTGCAGTACAAACCCCCTTACCGGAAAACGAGCCTGCTTTTCCAGATTGCAAGTCCGAATTAACTCCATCGCCTTTTCGACCTCGACATCGCCGGCAAAGCTGAAGAAAAAGACAGAGTTAAACTTTCCCTGCCCATAACCGAACCACCCCCCTTCGAGAGGGGCGGGGTGAACCATTTTATAACCGGTTGTATCGGTTACGCTAAAGACCGAAATCCCAGCTTGGCTTAAAATCTCGGCCACTTTTTCCTGATACTCTTTCAGGCTGGTAACCACTAACATCTTCATACTATAAGGATTTAAGTTTACAATGGGAGCATAGAGATCCGAGGTTCTGAAATGACAACATCATATTGTTGATTCTATAATTACTCTTTCGCAACTGTTTCGCCATTTGCATGAAACTGAATCTGAGACATTTGAAATAACTACTCGGGATGCTTTCCACGCATCATTTTATAGTACAACAGAGGCACAACCACCAGGGTCAGGAAGGTTGAGGTAACGGTACCCCCTACCAGCGAGACGGCCAAACCCTGAAAAATAGGATCGAACAAAATAACCAGAGCTCCCAGGGCAACCCCACCGGCAGTGAGCAGGATGGGCAGGGTACGAACTGCTCCCGCATCAATGATGGCCTGTTTCAGAGGAGCGCCTTCGTTTAACCGGATGTTTATAAAGTCGATAATCAGCACCGAATTGCGAACCATAACCCCGGCCAAAGCAATGAAACCAATCATGGAGGTGGCAGTAAAGTAGGCGCCCATGGCCCAATGAAGCAGGACGATCCCAATGAGCGACAAGGGTATGGCGGTAAGCATGACCAAGGGAACCAAATAGTTCTGAAACCAACCCACAATTAAGAGATAGATAATTAAAAGAACTACCAAAAAGGCGATACCCAGATCACGAAACACCTCATAGGTGATTTGCCACTCGCCGTCCCATTTGAGTGTGTAATCCTCCTCTAAATCGGGTTGGCTGGTATGCGCCTCGGCAAGGGTATACCCCTCGGGTACGACTATCTCATTGAGCCGCTTTGATATGGTATTCATAACATAAAAAGGGCTCTCCAACTGACCCGCGATATCGGCCACTACATAGACCACCCGCTTCTGGTTTTTGCGGTATATACTTTTTGGCTCTGTTTGAAACGATACGGTTGCCAGATTCCCTACGGGAACCGTTTGACCCATCTGGTTCACCACGCCCAGGCTTGTAATATCGGCAGCTCGGGTATGCTCGTCGCCGGGGAGCTGGAGCACAATGGGAACCGGTTGGTACGAAGTGATGGAATGCAGAGTACCCAAGTTCATTCCCGACAGCGCAGCACGCACATTACCGGCCACAGAGGCGGGAGCTACGCCCATTTTCATAGCCTTTTCACTATCGACATCCAGGCGGAGCCGGACCTGATCGTCTTCGACCATCCAGTCGACATCGACAACCCCCTCTGTGGTGCGAAAGAGCTCTTTCACCTGCTCGGCAATGGCAAGTTGCCCCTCCCAACGGGGCCCGTAGATTTCGGCCACCAGGGTCGACATGACGGGGGGGCCGGGAGGAACCTCGGCCAGCTTTACATTGGCACCATACCGATTACCTATTTCTATCAGGCCGGGCCTGAGGGCTTTAGCAATATCGTGGCTCTGCGCTTTCCGCAGGTGTTTGTCTACAAAATTGACCTGTATATCGGCAACATGATTTCCCGAACGGAGGTCGTAATGGCGAATCAACCCGTTGAAGTTGATCGGAGCTGAGATACCCACATACCCCTGATAGTTGGCCACCAACTTCTCTTGTGCAAGATAAGCACTCAGTTCGCGAGTGACGGCAGCGGTGCGTTCGAGCGAGGTTCCCTCGGGCATGTCAACAAGAACCTGCATCTCGTTTTTGTTGTCGAATGGCAACATCTTTACGGCCACCGACTTTGTAAAAAAGAGCATCAGAGAGGCAAAGAGTACCACCGAGATACCTATCATGAAGCTCCACCGCTTTGAACGACTCTCCAGCAAAGGCAAAACGGATGCCCGGTACATTCTGTGGATGGCACTCTGATCGGCCTTAGGAGCAGGGGCCTGCTCCTCTCCCGCCTTCTCTTTTTGCCGGAGAAAAAGATACCCCAGATAGGGTGTCAGGGTTAATGCAACCAATAGGGAGATCATCATAGCAATGGAGGCTCCCACAGGCATGGGGCTCATGTAAGGGCCCATCATCCCCGAAACGAATGCCATAGGCAGTACGGCGGCAATTACGGTGAAGGTGGCCAAAATAGTGGGGTTCCCCACCTCATTGATGGCATAGAGCGCTGCCTGCAAAAAGGGAAGCTGCTTCATCTTGAAGTGTCGATGCATATTCTCGGCCACGATGATGGAGTCGTCTACCACTATACCGGTCACAAATACCAGTGCAAACAGGGTTATTCTGTTTAGGGTATAGTCCATGAAATAGTAGACAAAGAGGGTGAGCGCAAAGGTGACCGGAACCGAGAGAAACACCACCAATCCCCCACGCCACCCCATGGCCATCATCACAAAGAGGGTAACCGCAATAATGGCTATTGTGAGGTGGAGCATTAACTCCGAAACCTTCTGTGAGGCGGTAGCCCCGTAATTCCGGGTGGCTGTTACCTGAATCTCATTTGGAATCAAATCTTTACGCAAATGGTCGACTTTATTCAAGATTTGATCCGAAAGAATCATAGCATCGGCTCCCTGACGCTTAGCCACGGCCAACGTAACAGCCTGGTAATCGGACGGGTACATGCTTTTCATTGCGGTATCTGCGGCACCGTAGCCAAAAAACAGATAGTGCCTTGGCAACTCCGGGCCATCCTCTACCGTGGCAATCTGTCGCAAGTAAACAGGTTGGCCTTCGTTGACCCCCACCACCAGATTGGCCACCTCCCCGGCACTGCTCAGGAAATTTCCGGTCTCCACCACGATGATGCGGTCGGCCTGACGGAGATTTCCCGATGGGATCTGCACGTTGCTTCCCTGAATCTGGCGCGAAACCGAAAGAAAATCGACCCGGTTCTGTGCCATTTTGTCCTTATCGAGAACCACACGCAACTCTCTGGAACGTCCTCCCAACACAGATACCGACGCAACATCGGGTATCTTCTTGATTTCGCCTGCAACCACTTCGGCAAGCTGACGGATTTCGAAATCGCCCTTCTCCTCGCTCCACAAGGTCAGGCCCAATACCGGCACATCGTCTATCGAACGGGTTTTCACCAGCGGGGGTGTTACATTAGCTGGCATCTTATCCATATTCTTCATCAGCTCGTTGTAGAGTTTTACCAACGACTTTTCCTGATTTTCGCCCACGAAAAACTGAACAGTAACCATTCCCTGCCCCTTCATCGAAGTGGCATAGATGTACTCTACCCCGGGAATATTCGACAGAATCTTCTCCATGGGGGCCACCACAGTGGACTCCACCTCGGAGGGATCGGCACCCGGAAATCCAAAGAATATGTCGGCAACGGGCACCTCAATCTGAGGCTCCTCTTCGCGGGGTATGAGTAAAGTACTTAATGCGCCCACAATGAGGAAGGCAAACATCAGCAAAAGGGTGAGCTTCGACGTAATGAACGATCGAGCTATAGCACCTGCAATTCCTTCTTTCATAATTAGTTAGATTGAATAGTGATCGGAACACCGTTATACAATTTTCCTTTGGCCCCAATAATCACCTGTTCGTGGCTATTCAGACCCGATACCACCGCTACCCGGTTACCCTCGGTTTTCCCGAGCCGTATCCAACGAAGCATGGCGGTATTTTGACTGCTCACCACCCAGATGCCGGTGAGCTGCTCCCGGTAAAATACGGCCTCATTGGGAATCAGAGGATTAGACCAATCATTTTTGAATGAACGCCCCTGCGTTTGGGGCAATAAAACATTGACATACATTCCGGCGAAGATCTTCGACTGCAAAGAGTCGGGAAGAGTGATTGTAACCGGGTACTGGCCGCCGCTGGCCTGCGAGGAGGGACTTATACTCTTCACAATTCCGGTAAAGGTGAGAGCTGTTGACTTCACCGTAAGGTGCGCCGTATCGCCCGCTTTGATTCTTGAGATGTCGGATTCAGCCAGCGAGGCACTCACCTGTAGTTTCCCGACCTGTTCCACAACCAGTATGGGCATTCCCGGAGAAGCCATGGTGCCGGCATCCGACATCACGCGGGTTACAACCCCTGCAAAGGGAGCCCGCAGTTGCGTATATTGCAGGGAAACCTCTATCTCCTTTTGCATTTGTTGCACCGCCTCTACTCGCGCCTGCATCGATCTGTAATGCAGTTCAACATTCTCGAGTTCTTTGGGCGAAACACTACCGCTTTCAAAGAGATTCCGAAATCTTGCCTCATCTTTTGCAGCATATTCGAGTGCAGCCGACGCCTCCTGCAGAGAGGCCTCCACCTGCCTTTGTTTTGCAATAATCTCGTGGTTACTGATAGTGGCCAGGAGTTGGCCTCTCTGCACTTTATCGCCTTCGCGCACAGAGATATTTTCGATGGTTCCCATCATACGGGTACTTATCATGGCCGTTTGTTCCGACTCAATGACACCACTGGCCACAACCCCATCATTACCAGAGGTTACCGGCAGCACCACGGAAACCTCAATGGCCTGCTTTTCGGGATTGCTTTGGGGCGCAGATTTGCTATTGCAGGCTGCCATACCCGCTAAGAGCCACACGGCCATGATTACAGCATACAGATTACGAAGAGATTTCATATGTACAGAATTACTTTTTAAAGGTCGGATGGAGCTCGCATGTTGATTATGTTCATGCAAGTTTGCGTT
>CAYGID010000022.1:0-30454 GCA_964349835.1 uncultured Bacteroidales bacterium
AGTTTCACAACGCGATATATAAAGATTAACTACGATCTTTTGGCCAGGGCCGATGACTCCAACGCAGATTTTGCGGTTTTGCGCGAAATCCAGATGCTCACTTCGTATAGCAACATGATGGGAATTGTAACCAAAATCTGGCTGAATACATCGGGCGGAGTGATGATTGCAGAAACCGAAAGGGCAATGATAAAGGCCACCTTACGGTGTTTAGCCAAATAGTCGGGGGTAACCAGCCCTATTTTTGTGAGAAACAGGATAAACACAGGCAACTCGAAGAGAACTCCGGTGGCAAGAGTCACAGAGGCCACGATTTGAAAATAGGAGTTAAGGTTGATGGTGTTCATCACCTGCTCACTAACCTGGTACGAGCCTAAAAACTCCACAGAGAGTGGCACAATGAGGTAGTAGCCAAACAAAACGCCCAAGATGAACAGAAAAGAGATAACAAAGACCCCTCCCTTGGCATACTTTTGCTCGTTGGGGTATAGAGCCGGCATCACAAATCGCGTCAACTCCCAAATCAGATAAGGAAAGGCAAGAATGAGAGCGGTAACCATCGAAATCATGACGTGGGCCGAAAACTGCCCTGCCATTTGGGTGCTGATAAGACTGAAAGAATTTTCCTGATTAATTAAAATACCAAAATTGGCCAACACGCGGTTGGTGAAAAAATCGGGATTTTTGGGAGCCATCAGAACCATATCGAAAATAAACCGTTTCGAGAGAAACGCAGCAAACCCGAAGACTACCAAGGCAATACACGAACGGATAATATGCCATCGCAACTGTTCTAAATGCTCCAGAAACGACATCTCCGGGGTTGAATCTTTACTCATGCCTTAATCAGTATGAATCCTAAAAAGAATAAAATAAAAAAGAGGGAGCGAGAATTCGAAAATATACGCTATTTTTAATCAACAAAGCTAAGGGTTTTTTAAGACTTCTCAAAAGAACGACTGGAATCTGAAGCCTTTTGATGTATATTAGCCCTTGCGATGGCTGAGTGGAGAATCTACCCCTGAAATGAGGAATAGTAGAGGAGAAGCGGCCGGTTTGGTATATTTTTTGTCATGCGGTTGAGCGAATAATTTTGTAGCAAATTCATGAAAGAGTTGTTGTCAGCGTCCCTGAAAAAGTATTTCGGATTCACCACTTTTAAGGGGAACCAAGAGGCCATCATCAATAATCTGCTGGAGGGAAAGGACTCCTTTGTCCTCATGCCCACCGGAGGAGGAAAGTCGCTCTGTTACCAGCTCCCGGCATTGTTGATGGAGGGAACCTCCATCATTATCTCTCCCCTGATTGCCCTCATGAAAAATCAGGTCGATTCCATTCGCAACTACAGTATGGAGGAGGGGGTGGCCCATTTTCTCAACTCTTCGCTCAACAAGGCGCAGATTCAACAGGTAAAGGAGGATGTGCTCTCAGGCAAAACCAAAATGCTCTATGTAGCACCTGAATCGCTCACAAAGGAGGAGAATGTTCTCTTTCTGCAGCAAACCAAAATCTCTTTCTATGCTATAGACGAGGCCCATTGCATCTCGGAATGGGGGCACGATTTTCGTCCCGAATACAGGCGCATCCGACCCATTATCTCGAAAATCAGCGAAGCGCCTATCATCGCCTTAACGGCCACGGCAACTCCAAAGGTGCAACTCGACATTCAAAAAACATTGGGGATGCTCGATGCCACTATCTACAAATCGTCGTTCAACCGGCCCAACCTCTTTTATGAGATTCGGCCCAAGGTGAATGCCGAAAAGGAGATTATCCGCTACATCAGGAACAACTCCGGTAAATCGGGAATTATCTACTGCCTGAGCCGGAAAAGAGTTGAAGAGCTCGCAGAGCAATTGCAGGTAAATGGCATTAACGCCTTGGCCTATCATGCAGGGATGGATGCCTCCACCCGGGCCTCCAACCAAGATAAATTCCTCATGGAGGATGTTCAGGTGATTGTGGCCACCATAGCCTTTGGCATGGGAATCGACAAGCCCGACGTCCGATTTGTGATTCACTACGATATACCCAAGAGTCTTGAGGGCTATTACCAGGAGACGGGCCGAGCCGGCCGTGATGGCGGAGAGGGGGTGTGTATCACCTTTTACAGCTACAAGGATATCCAGAAACTGGAAAAGTTCATGCAGGGGAAGCCGGTAGCCGAGCAGGAGATTGGCCGACACCTCTTACTTGAAACGGTTGCTTATGCCGAATCGGCAATCTGCCGCAGGAAACTCTTGCTGCACTATTTTGGCGAAAACTACCCATCGAACAGCTGCGGCAACTGCGATAACTGTGCCCATCCGAAAGTCAAATTCGAGGGAATGCCTTACCTTAAGCTTCTGTTGGGAGCCATCTTGGATGTCAGAGAGAAGTTCAAGGCCGACCATGTGGCTCATGTGCTGTCGGGGATTGCCGACAGCGCAGTAAAAACATACAAACACCATGAGCTGGATTCGTTCGGTTCGGGCAGCGAAAAGAATGTGAGGTTCTGGGGGGCAGTGATTCGTCAGGCCCTGGTTGCAGGACTCGTTCAAAAGGATATCGAAAATTACGGCTTACTCTATCTTTCGCCAAGAGGCCACGAATACCTGAAAAACCCCACTCCCTTCACACTGGTTCAGGATCGGGAGTATTCTGAAGAGGACGAAGAGGAGGATGGCACTCCCGGTCAAAAACAGAGCACTATAGACCTGGAACTCTTCAACATTTTAAAGGATGTGCGAAAGAAGATGGCCAAGCACAAGGACCTCCCGCCCTTCGTCATTTTCCAGGATCCCTCGCTCGAGGACATGTGCATCCAGTACCCGGTTTCGCTTGCCGAACTACAGAATATTGCAGGCGTAGGGGCAGGAAAAGCCCAGCGGTTCGGGAAAGAGTTTGTTGATGTAATCCGCCAGTACGTTACCGAGAAGGAGATTATCCGACCTCAGGATATGGTTGTCAAGTCGGTGGTCAACAAATCGGGAATTAAGGTCTATATTATCCAATCGATCGACCGGAAAATGGACTTGCGCGATATAGCAGATGCAAAGAATCTCGAATATGATCAACTGCTAACCGAGATTGAGGCCATTGTGAATTCGGGCACCAAACTGAACATCAACCACCACATTGAGAAGGTAATCGATGAGGATCATGTTGAGGATATCTACACCTATTTTAAGGAGGATGCCGAAACCGATTCGCTCGAAGAGGCCGCAAAAGAGCTGGGCGACGATTACACGGAGGAGGAGATCAGGCTGGTTCGCATCAAATTCTTGTCGGAAATGGGGAACTAACCCTTTGCCACTGGTGCGTCGCGAAGTAGTCTATTGGAGCAACAACATGGCCTTAATGAGGGTTTCGATTCCCTGCGAGATTTGCAGGATGCTGGCGTTTAGCATATAGCAGGGGGTGGTAACCAGCTTGTTCTCTCTATCGATGCAAATCTCCTCAGGGCCGGTTTCCACGTGCGATGCCCCCATGGCCTTGATTCGAGCCACTGTATCGGGATCGTTCCCCACGGTACACTCAATTTTACCCAGCACAGCGGCCAGAAGAACCGGGGCAATACAGAGCGCCCCGATAGGCTTCAAGGCCTTATGGGTATTCAGAATTGCCTGAGCAATGAGGGGGTCAACCTCGTAGGCAGATTCGGAGAATGCGTAATTACTCAGGTTCTTGCCGGCTCCATATCCACCGGGAAGAATCAGCCCGTCAAAGTTTTTTGGATTGTACAACTCCACCTTCGAAATGGCCCCTCTGGCAATACGGGCAGCTTCGACCAGCACATTGCGGCTTTCGGGCATCACGGCGCCAGTCAGATGGTTCACAACATGCGACATAGGCTTGTCGGGGGCAAAAATGGAGTAGGATGCTCCAGCTTTACTGATGGCCAATAGGGTGAGCGTTGCTTCATGAATCTCCGAGCCGTCGTATACACCGCATCCCGACAAGATGACTGCAAATCTCTTCATGGTAAAAGCGTGAATGGTTTATAGGTAAAGATACGAAACAATCACTTTTTATGCTCCTTGCCAAGGAATAATCGGGGATTTCTTATTCCTTTGCCATTAAAGAAAAAGCTTTCTAGTATGAAACCCTTAAAATCGGGGAACTTCTTTGCCAACTGGGTAATCCGACTCTCTCTCTGCCTCTATTTGCTGGACTCCCACCGAAAGATCTTTACTGCCATAGATTTTTCGAATTACAAAGATTGGACAGACCTGGGACTCTTCCTTCTGGCCTGCTTTCTTTTGAGCGGAGGCATGGTAAAAAGCCACACCATAACCTTGTTGTCGGGATGGTCTATTTTGCTTTTAACCTTGGCGGCGGCGGCCCTCTCTTTCCCGGCTCCGATATCGGATTTCATGCCTCGTCTCTTTCCTCTGGCAGCATCCGTCTATTTTATTACAAACGGCAATGCCCGCTAACTCTACTCTTCCCATGATTTCTGTTCGAGCAAAAAAGCACCTGGGTCAACATTTCCTGAACGACACGAACATCGCACACCAAATTGTGGATTCGCTGATTCCCGGAATTTCTGCGAAAGTGCTGGAGATTGGCCCCGGAAAGGGAGTTCTTTCGGCCATTCTGCTTAATCGGCCCCACTTCGACACAACATTTGTAGAGATCGATCCGGAGTCGGTCGATTATCTCACTGCGCATCTCCCTGCCATTGAAGGCAAGATTCTCCGGGAAGATTTTTTGCGTTTCGACCTAAAGGCCCATTTTGATGAGCAGGTTTCAATTATCGGAAACCTACCCTATAACATCTCTTCGCAGATATTCTTTAAAGTGCTCGAGCACAGGAGCCAAATACCCCAGGTGGTTTGTATGATTCAAAAGGAGGTGGCCGAACGGATTGCAGCGCCTCCGGGGAGCAAAACCTACGGAATCCTAAGCGTGCTCTTGCAGGCATATTACAAAATTGAATATCTGTTCACCGTGCATGAACATGTGTTTACCCCGCCTCCCAAGGTAAAATCGGGAGTAATCCGCCTGACCCGGATCCGAAATACACCTCTCCCCTGCAACGAGGTGCTCTTTAAACAGGTTGTCAAAACAGGGTTTAACCAAAGAAGAAAAACCCTCCTAAACTCGCTGAAATCGCTATTGGGAGGGGTCAGACCCTCCGACCCGATCTTCCTTCTTCGGCCCGAACAACTCTCCTTAGAACAATTCGTTTATTTAACCGACCTGATTGCCGGTCTTCAAAACAGATAACCCCATGCAACCAGAAATTTCCGAAACGCTTCAATCGCTCTTCACAAAACGTTTCGGGTATCCGGCTGCCTCAATCGAGGCTCTGCCCCCCTCCGGATCGAGCCGTAGCTATTTCAGAATGTCGGGAGCAAACAGCGGCTGTATGGGAGCCTATCACGAAGACGTTCGGGAGAATGCAGCATTCCTCTCCTTTTCGGCCTTTTTTAAGCAGCAGGGACTTCCGGTTCCCGACATTTATGCCGTTTCGGATAACCAAAAAGGGTATCTTCTCGAGGACTTGGGAAACACCACCCTTCTGCAGTTTCTCGAAAAGGAAGAACACCATAAGGGTATTTCGCCGGCTATACGGCAGGCCTATCAAAATGCCATAGAATGGCTTGTAGGATTTCAAATCAGCGGCACCCGGGGGTTCGATTATTCGGTTTGCTACCCCAGGGCAGCGTTCGATGCCCAGTCGATGGCCTGGGACATGAACTATTTTAAATACTACTTCCTGCGGTTCTCGGGTATCGGGTTCGATGAGCAGTTACTCGAAGAGGATTTCCGAAATTTTGGCAGCTATCTGCTTGAAACCGACACCCACTATTTCCTCTATCGCGACTTTCAGTCGCGCAATATCATGCTTCGCGGAGAAGAAATATATTTTATTGATTATCAGGGAGGAAGGAAGGGCGCTCTTCAGTACGACATCGCCTCCATCCTGTTCGAAGCCAAAACCGCGTTGCCGGAAGCGTTTCGTGAAGAGATGTTGGAGTGGTACATCGAAAAATTGCAGGCTTTTGTTCCGGTTAATCAAGCCGCCTTCAAGCGTTACTATTACGGCTATGCCCTGATTCGCACGATGCAGGCCATGGGGGCTTACGGATATCGTGGCATCTTCGAAAAGAAACCCCTGTTTCTGGAGAGCATTCCTCCAGCCCTCGCCCATCTGCGCTGGCTGCTCGAAAAAGCACCCTGGCCCAAAGGGCTTAACGAGTTGAGGGGTGCTTGCGAACGACTGGTAGCATCCGACCGCTTGGTGAAAATGGCACAGGAGAGCCTGCACGAACGCTCAAAGCCGCTTTAACCATAAGTTTTTCCACAACACTCGGATCCCTCCTCCGTCGTGAATTTGCAGGGCAATCCTTCCGGGGGTTTTGGCAATCAGCTCGTCGGTCAGGTCAACCATCTGACGGTCGTTAAGCCAAGTGGTAACGCGTCCGCCCTCCACCCTGATTCGCAACCGATTCCATTCACCGGGTTTCAGAATTGTTTCCTTCTCTTCGGGAATCTGTTGCAACCAACCCCTGCCATACGACTCGTAGATTCCACCCGTGTCGCTGCCAGGAGGTGCCACCTCAACTTGCCAGCCCGAGACCCGTGTTCCTTCTACAAACGAACGAAAGAAGACGCCACTGTTGCCGTTGGTCTCCTGCCGAAAGTCGGCCGAAAACTCAAAATCATCGTAATAGCGTTGGGTGGCAAGGTAACCGTACTGTTTGTCGGGTCCGCTTTCACACACCAGCAAACTGTCGGCCACATACCACTTTTCGGTGCCATAGGGCTGCCATCCCGAAAGATCGCGCCCGTTAAACAGAATCTCCACTGTACCCGTCACACGTGGCAGCGGCTTGATTTTGATCTCACGGTACCAACAGAGGCCATTGGCTATCTGCAGGGCAATATGGCCGGAGCGGGCCAGACCGTATTCCGGGGCCAGTGCCTCCCGTTTGCTGTCGCGCAGCGCAAACCACTTATCGGTCCACGCCTCAAAACTCAACACCTTTCCCCCATTGAGCCAATGCTCAACCTTCCCGTTATCGAACACGATCATGGAGTGGTTCCACTCCCCCTCTTTCAGCTGCCGATTTACGGGATCGGGCGAATGCATCAAATAGTCGGCTCCCGTCAGGAGAGTGGGGTCGGTACTCTTGTCGGGAGTTCCCGATGGCTTCATCTGATATTTCGGGCCTGTGACAATAGGACTGTCGAACCCGGGCCGCTCTATCACGTGGTAGAGAAGGGCGCCCTCAGCACCGGGAGCCGCCTTCCATTCGAAGGAGAGGACAAAGTTTTCGTATTGCCGTTCGGTAATGATGAAGCCTGAATCACCCTCTTGCCCGAAGGCTTTGATTGTCTCATCCTCGATGGCCCAGGGACCGATTACCCCCGACGAACCATACGTTCGCCATCCATCAAAAGAGTTTCCGTTGAATAACAGTTCCCAACCATCGCGAAGCTCAGTTTTCGACAGCTGATTGTATTGCTGCGAACAGGCTACAGCCGCCAAAAGAAGCAAAGCCGAAACAATAAGTCGATTACGCATATACATTTTTGATTTTAGCCAAAATACATCAATCCGCCAGGGCACAAAAAAACGGGGCAGATAGTGGAAAACCCATTTGCCCCGTTTTCATCCGCTGCAGCCTCCTCTAAGATTCGCCAGCAGCGGATAATTCGGCAATGATTTGTTTGGCAACCTCAAGAATTGTAGAGTCCTCAAGCAGAACGACACCACCGTCGGGGCCTTGTTCAACATGCAAACCAACACTCTCCCCACTGTGATAGTGACTCCCTCCGAAGTAATTCCTGACGGTATCCTCAGAAATGTTCAACTTTGCAGCAATCTCTCTCATGCTGCCCGAAGGAAGATTGTCCTTAATTCTCCTGAGCTCATTGAAGGTAATATACATGACTAAAGGATTTAGTTAGACTTCAGAATGAGCTATAAAGTTAAGTAATATTGTCCTTAATAAAAAATTAATGTGGAAAATTTGTCTCCATCACTTTTTTTATAAACCAAAGGAATCCCCTACTTTTGCGACTTAAATAACCATCCATGAGAGCTCTTGTGCAACGGGTAAGCAGGGCTTCGGTACATATCGGGGGGAGCGAGCATGCCTCCATTGGCCTTGGCATGTTAATCTTTTTGGGGATAGAGTTTTCCGACAGTGAAATGGAGGCTGGCCGTCTCGCCAAAAAATTGGCTGCATTGCGAATCTTTTCGGATTCGAACGGGAAAATGAACCTGTCGATGTCGGAGGTCAAGGGACAGGCGCTTGTGGTTAGCCAATTCACCCTATTGGCCTCTACCAAAAAAGGCAACCGACCCTCTTTTGTGCGTGCAGCGCCTCCCGATACGGCCATTCCGCTCTACCAACACTTCTATGAAAGCCTCGGCTCATTCTTGGGCTCTCCGGTCGAAACGGGTCTCTTTGGCGCCGATATGGAGGTTCGCCTTATCAACGACGGTCCGGTAACCCTCTGGTTCGACACAAATTGTCCCGAATAAGCCCCTCGTCAAAAATGAACCTTCCAATGCAAAATAGCGATTCCGGGCAAGGTGCCGATAGTATGGCTCTGCAGGGCATGAATGGCCAGGCCATTGTCTCCGGCGCAAAAGGGGAGGCATACATCCGGGAAATTGAAGGGGCGTCATCTTCCCCATATAAAGTGCTTTTCGACGGCACCCCGCGCGAAAGCCGATATTCGGACGGCATTGTGCTTCTGCTCTTTTTTCTTTTGGCTCTGGTTGCCCAAAACAGTTACTTCTATCGCCGCAGTTTCGGAGAGTTGCTTCTTGCCCCTTTCAGCAGGGTAGGCACCCGCAGGATTCTTGGCGAACGAAACCTGATATTTAACAGAGTCTCCCTGAACTTACTCATCGTCTTCCTGGTAACCGCACCCCTGGCGCTCTTCACGGCAATCCGCTTTTTCTCCGAGGGACCAGAAAACCTGAGTGTTGATATTTGGCCTTCATTAGCTCTCTTTTTCGGGGCTGTGGGAGTCTGGCTTGCCTTCAAAGCCGCCTTCCACAAGTTTCTCGGATTTATCTTTCAGCAACAGGGAGTGGCCGACGAATATAACTGCATCTTTTATTTAGGAATCAAAAGCGCCGGTGCTGCGCTATTCCCTTTTGTGGTGGCTGTACCGCTGTTGCCCGCTACCGCAGTAGTCTGGGCAGTAGCAGGTATGATTTTCGTTGTGATTATCTACTCTTTTGCCTTGATACTCCAATGGCTCCAATTAATTGAAGGGAGCAGAGAACAACATTATTATATGATTGCGTATATTTGCACATTCGAAATTTTGCCTTTGCTCCTTGTAGCAAAATTGCTGTTCCCGAGTTAAACTAACAGGCTTCCTGCTTTGTAAAACAAATCTATATTGTGTTGAAAATCAAGAGAATACTAGTTTCACAACCGCAGCCTGCCGAGTCAGAAAAGTCTCCGTATTTTGAATTGGCAGAAAAATTCAACCTAAAGGTCGATTTTTGCCCATTTATCAGGGTAGAAGGAGTAATGGCCAAAGAGTTCCGTCAGAGCAGGATCGATATCCTCGCGCACACCGGCGTTGTCTTCACCAGCAAAACGGCAATTGACCATTTCTTTAACCTGCTGGAGGAGTTACGGTTGCAGGTTCCCGACACAATGAAATATTTTTGTATTTCCGAATCGGTTGCATTTTACCTTCAGAAATACATTGTATACCGAAAGAGGAAAATTTTCCACGGAAAATCGACCCTTCATGAGTTGGTCGATATTCTGGCAAAGCATAAAGACGAAAAGTATTTTGTTCCTATGTCGAATCAGTCGACGCAAGAGTTGCCGCAGCTCCTCGAAAAACACAAGTTGAAGTTCACGCAGGCGGTGCTCTACAAAACGGTATGTTGCGAGCTAAATAAACTTTCGGCCGAAGAGTACGACATTCTTGTATTTTACAGTCCCTCCGAGATTAAATCGCTGTTGGGCAACTTCCCCGATTTCAAGCAGGGCGAAACGATTATTGCCAGTTTCGGCGCCTCTACTGCCAAAGCAGTGGTGGAGGCAGGTTTTCGGCTCGACATTCAGGCACCCATGCCTGAAGCACCTTCCATGACCATGGCTCTTGAGTTGTTTTTGAAGGAACACAATAAAAAATGAGTTGACCCCCACTGCAGCCTATTCTTTTAGAAAACAGGAACGCCTCTCCCGCAGGAGCGCTATTCAGCAGCTATTCTCGAACGGCAGGAGTTTCTTTTCGTATCCATTCAAAGCCGTTGTCTCTCTTTCGCCGACGCCCTCTGAGGCCGACCCGGTCGGCCCAGACACGCCGTTGGCCCAGGTGCTTTTCTCTGTTCCCAAACGCACCTTCAAGAGGGCTAACGCGCGAAACCGGATCCGACGCAGAGGGAGGGAGGCCTACCGAAAAAACCGCGATCTTTGGATTGGGAATTCCCTTAACTCTCCTCTCCATATTGCCTACATTTACGTGGCAAAAAAAGAGGAGCCCTATTTCCAGATTGAAGAAAGCCTTCAGAAGATTACCCGTGAAATCATCAAATCCTTTAGTCAGCCTTGTTGAAAAGCTCTTCATCAAGTTGATCCGGTTCTATCAGCTGGCGATTTCTCCTCACAAACCGCCTACTTGTCGCTATATTCCCACCTGCTCAGCCTATGCTCTGGAGGCAATCAAGAGACACGGGCCTTTTAAAGGGGGCTGGCTGGCTCTTAAGCGACTCCTTTCGTGTCATCCCTGGGGAGGGCACGGATACGACCCCGTGCCCTAAAACAGGGCAAAAACGGCATGCGTGCCCTTTTTATGAGATTTTTCGTATCGCCATCTTGGCATCTCATTATTATTCATATTTTTGCCGAGACAGTAAAATGTGGCTGTCGCATACGAAACCTAATTAATCGAATATTTTATGAAGATTGCTATCGTTGGTGTTAGCGGGGCTGTTGGCCAGGAGTTCCTGAGGGTTCTTGAGCAGCGTGATTTCCCCATGGACGAACTCGTCCTTTTTGGTTCCGCGCGTAGTGCCGGGAGTGATTATACTTTTCGTGGGAAATCAATAAAGGTTAAAGAGCTTAAACATAGCGACGACTTCAAAGGCATTGATATTGCTCTCACCTCTGCAGGTGCAGGTGCTTCGCGTGAATTTGCCGCCGATATCACAAAATTCGGCACAGTAATGATCGACAACTCCAGCGCATTCCGTATGGAGAATGATATTCCCCTGGTTGTGCCCGAAGTCAATCCTCAGGATTGTGCAAACCGTCCCCGAAACATCATTGCCAATCCCAACTGCTCTACCATCATCTTGGTGGTGGCCCTCAAGCCAATTCACGACCTTTCGCCCGTAAAACGGATTCATGTGGCTACTTACCAGGCTTCGAGCGGCGCCGGCGCAGCCGCCATGCAGGAGCTCACCGACCAGACCCGTGCCGTGCTATCGCAACAACCCGTGGTCATCGATAAGTTCAAGTACCAACTTGCTTTTAACCTGATTCCCCAGATTGATGTCTTCACCGACAATGACTACACCAAAGAGGAGATGAAGATGCACCATGAAACCCGAAAAATCATGCACGCCGACCTCTCGGTGAGTGCCACCACCGTGAGGGTTCCCGTTTATAGAGCCCATTCGGAAGCGGTTTGGGCTGAGACCGAAAGCCCGCTTACCGTTGCGCAGGTTCGTTCGGCCTTCGAAAAAGCAGAAGGCGTCGAGCTGCAGGATAACCCGTCGAAGTCGATCTACCCGATGCCCCTCTTCGCGGCCGATCAGGATCCCATCTACGTTGGAAGGCTCCGTCAAGACATCACCAATCCCAACGGCATCCATTTCTGGTGCGTTGGCGATCAGATTCGCAAAGGGGCTGCATTGAACGCGGTGCAGATTGCCGAATACATGATAAAAAACCGCATGCTATAGCCCGAAAAGGCATTTGTCTTCAAAAGTAGAGAGGCAGCCTCGGATTCGTTTCCAAGGCTGCCTCTCTGCTTTTTATCGATACACCATCTGCGTTTTATCGATACACCAAGTGCAACCTTATCCGCACTTCGAGTGTCCACAGGAGGTGCAGGTCAAACACCCCTCCTGATAAACAAGACCATCGTTTCCGCAATTGGGACACTTCTGCTTGGAGGCTTCGGTACCGTCGGGGATATATTTTTTCAAAGCCCTTACCACCCCATTTTTCCAGGTATTAATGGCCTCACTGTCGAGACTGAGCGAAGAGACAAGGTTTACCACGTCGACAATGGGCATCCTGTACCGGAGCACACCTGAAATCAACTTTGCATAGTTCCAGAACTCTTTGTCGAAGGTACGCGAAAGGCCACCCATAGTGTTTTGGTAGCCATAGCGGTCGGTATATTGGAAGTCGTATCTCTTGGAGCCCTCATCGTCCTTCACCTTAATAATCTTTCCACGAGTCACCGATCTGGGAATGGGGAGCACATCATCTTCGGTTTTCCCGGTAAAAATCTCGTAGGGATAACCACCCGAAAGGCCAATAAAGGCAATCCACTCTTCGTTGTTGTTCTTGAATCGAATAATCTCCGCATCAAGTTCTTTGGGACGCTTGGCGGGTTGGTCGAATTGAAAGGGAAGTGTAGGATTCGGGGTGGAAGCTGCTGCGGAATCGGCCTTTTTAGAGATCAGGACGCCCGACCGGGAGCCTTCGCGATAAACCGTAATCCCTTTACAACCCACCTCCCAAGCTTTGATGTAGAGTTTTCCTACCAACTCTTCGTCAACGTTTTCGGGAAGGTTAATGGTAACGCTGATGGAGTGGTCGACCCATTTCTGAATTCGGCCTTGCATTTCAACCTTGCTGAGCCAATCCACATCATTGGCCGTGGCTTTATGATAGGGCGATTTTTTTACAAGATCTTCTATTACAGAGTCTTCGGCTCTGACAATGGTTGTAGTATCGTATCCGTTGATAGAGAGCCAGGTGAGAAACTTATGGTGAAAAACGTAGTACTCCTCGAAACTGTCACCGTTGTCGTCGGTAAAGGCTACTGTAACATTGATGTCGTTGGGATTCACCTTTCGGCGCCGCTTATAAACCGGACGGAAAACCGGTTCAATGCCCGATGTGGTCTGCGACATAAGGCTGGTGCTGCCGGTTGGAGCAATCGTGAGGAGCGCGACGTTTCGACGACCGTGAGCCACCATATCGCGATAGAGCGCCTCATCGGCCTCTTTCAGCCGATTGATAAATGGATTCTCCTTTTCCAATTCGGCAGAGTAAATGGGAAAAGCACCCCGCTCTTTGGCCATGTGCACCGAAGCCCGATAGGCCTCCAGAGCGAGAGTGCGCTGTACAGTAACCGCAAAGTCGGTGGCCTCTTCGGTGCCGTAAATCAGGCCCAGTGCAGCCAGCATATCGCCTTCGGCAGTAATACCGATGCCCGTACGACGTCCCTGGAGGGTCTTTTTTCGGATATTCTCCCAAAGAAGTCTCTCCACCCGCTTCACCTCTTCGTCTTCGGGGTCTTTATTGATCTTATCCAGAATGGAGTCGATTTTTTCGGATTCCAAGTCAATGATGTCGTCCATAATACGCTGGGCATAGGCCACATGCTTACGAAAAAGATCAAAATTGAATCTTGCCTTATCGGTAAAGGGATCGTCGACATAGCTGTAAAGATTGATGGCCAACAGACGACAGCTGTCGTACGGGCAGAGCGGAATCTCTCCACAGGGGTTTGTGGAGGTGGTGCGAAAACCTTGGGCAGCGTAGCAATCGGGAACCGATTCGCGGATAATGGTATCCCAAAACAAAATGCCCGGCTCGGCCGATTTCCAGGCGTTATGGATGATTTTCTCCCAGAGGAGACTTGCATCAATCTTCTTATTATACTTTGAATCAGCCGCATCCACAGGGTATTGTTGTGTATAAGGCTCTCCCGACAGTATTGAACGCATGAAAAGATCATCGATTTTTACCGACACATTGGCTCCGGTAATCTTGCCCGAATCCATTTTAGCATCTATGAACTCCTCCACATCGGGATGCTTAATAGAAATACTCAGCATGAGCGCTCCGCGGCGGCCATCCTGGGCCACCTCACGGGTAGAGTTGGAATAACGCTCCATGAACGACACCACGCCCGTTGAGGTAAGAGCGCTGTTTAGCACCGGCGAACCGTGCGGCCTGATGTGCGAGAGGTCGTGGCCTACACCACCACGACGCTTCATTAACTGCACCTGCTCCTGATCGATTTTCATGATTCCTCCGTAAGAGTCGGCCGCTCGGTCATTCCCGATTACGAAACAGTTCGAAAGCGATGCAATCTGGAAAGGGTTTCCGATTCCGGTCATGGGACTTCCCTGAGGGATGATATACCTGAAGTTTTTCAACAGGCCGTGTATCTCCTCGTAAGAAAGGGGATTAGGGTATGCGGAATCAATTCGTGCCACTTCCAAAGCAATACGGCGATGCATGTCGTCGGGATCCCTTTCGTAGATATTACCAAAGGAGTCCTTCAGGGCGTACTTGGTGACCCATACCTTTGCGGCGAGTTCGTCACCGCCGAAATAGGCAAGCGAAGCATCGTAGGCCTCGTTAAAGCTGAACGTTGCTTTACCCAGGGGATTGCCAAGGCCGGCGCTTACGCCACCCTGTTCGGTCTCGATAGCAGGCATTTTCTTCTTCATTAGTGTAGTTTTGGAAGGTAACGATGAGCCGGTTAGAGGAATTCCCTGCCGGCAACAAGTCGTTTGCACAAAATTAACCCCTCCGCTCTGTAAAAGAGGCCTATCCTGCCCGCTTTTATTAACACTCCTTGGGGAGTTATCAACGAAACTATATGCAAATGATTTATAGCGCATTATGACACTCTCTGCATGCCCATTCAAGTGTAAAGAACAGAAAGAAAGCAGGTTGTACAACATAAAATTTACGAGAAGGCATGGTGGCTAAATCCAAACGCAACCTGTACATTTGTACCGGAAATTTTGAACCGGCCAACATGAAAATTCTCTATCACGCAGGCGTCGGGTTATATACCCTGGCTATCCGCACCGCGGCGCTCTTCGGCAACAATAAAGCCGCCCTTTGGGTTAAAGGGCGCTCAGGCCTGTTCCAAACCATGGCCCGGGCTTTGAAGCCCGGTGAAAAGAGGATTTGGATGCACTGCGCATCGTTGGGCGAATATGAACAAGGCCGGCCCCTTTTCGAAGAGATTCGGAAAAGGAATCCGGAACACAAGCTGGTTCTTACCTTTTTTTCGCCATCGGGATATGAGATCCGAAAAAACGACTCCCTTCCCCACTATATTTTTTATCTCCCCTCCGACTCCCCTTCGCACGCCCGAAAATTTCTTGATTTGGTGATGCCCGAAAAGGCCTTTTTTGTGAAGTACGAATTCTGGTACTTTTACCTTAAAGAATTGAATAAAAGAAAAATAGACACATATCTGATATCCGCCAACTTTAGGGAGGATCAGATATTCTTTAAAAAAGCCGGCGCCTGGTACCGCTCTCTGCTGATGTTATTCACCCATATCTTTGTGCAGAACGAACGATCAGAGCGACTGCTGCGCTCTGCTGGCATCGTGCACACATCCGTTTCGGGCGACACCCGGTTCGATAGAGTGAGCAAGATAGCCGCCAACGCGAAGTCTTTGCCAGAAGTGGAGGCCTTTGCAAAGGGAGCTTGGTGCATCGTGGCCGGAAGCACCTGGCCCCCCGACGAAGAGATTCTGATAAACTACATGAATAACACCCCCTTTCCCGTTAAAGCTATTATCGCGCCGCACGAAATCTATCCGCAGCGGATTCAAAAGTTGAAGGAGTCGTTTACCATTGATACGGTGTGCTATTCCGAAAAGGAGAAACCCGAATTTGCTTCAGCCAGGGTGCTGATTATAGACAACATCGGACTACTCTCCTCTCTTTATCGGTTCGGGAAGGTGGCGCTGATTGGAGGAGGCTTCGGCAAGGGGATTCACAATACCCTGGAGGCGGCAACCTTCAGGCTTCCTGTCTTGTTTGGTCCGTACTACGGAAAATTTCAGGAGGCTGTAGACCTCACCAAAATCGGGGGCGCCTTTTCAATCAATGAGTATAAAGGGTTCGCGGCTAAAGTGAACAGCTACTACGAAAAACCCGACCTGCAAATTGAGGAGGGGAAAAAAGCGGGCGACTATGTGTCAAGACATATTGGTGCCACGGAAAAGATTATCGCAAAAACCGGCTTATAGACTTTTGAGATGCTCCTGCAGTTTTGCAGCCCTCTTAGGCCCCAATATCGAGGCAAGATCGCTTGTCGAGGCGGCTTTCAGTGCTGAAGGGGTTCGAAAATGCTGCATAAGCTTTTCTCTCAGCGCAATACCCAGACCCGGCAGTGTCTGCCAAAAGGAGTCCAACATCTCCTTTGACCTGACTTTCCTATGGAAGGAAATTCCAAACCTATGCGCCTCATTTCTAAGGCTTTGGATCAGCTTTAACGACTCCGAATTCTTATCCAGGTATAGAGGAACCGAATCTTCGGGAAAGTAAATCTCTTCGAGCCTTTCGGCCAGCCCCACAAGCGATACAGTTCCCCTGATTCCCAATTTTTCGAAAACCTTTAGGGCAGAGCTTAACTGACCCTTCCCCCCATCCACAATCACCAACTGGGGAAGCGGCTCATTTTCGGCGAGTAGTCGGGAAAACCTACGTTCAATGACCTCCTCCATAGTGGCGAAATCGTTGGCCCCCGTAACTGTTTTCACATGGTAATGGCGATAATCGGGTTTGCTGGGTTTCCCATCCTTGAAAACCACACAAGCCGATACGGCACTTTTCCCTTGCAGATTCGAATTGTCGAAACACTCAATATGGTGGGGATAGGCAGGAAGCCGGAGATCTCGCTGCACAGTAGCCAGAATTCGTTGCGCGTGTCTTCCCGGATCCAATCGCGCCGTCTGATTGTGGCGCTCAATCTGACATGCTTTAGCGTTTTTCTCCGAAAGTTCGAGCAATTTCTTTTTATCGCCTGCCTTTGGAACAGTTACAACAATCTCATTAGTCAGATATGGCAGTTCAAAAGGAACCACAATCTCGGCGGTGGTGCTCTGAAGAAGCTCCCTGATGTGAAGAACGGCAAACAGGAGCAGATCCTCGCGACTCTCCTCCATCCGTTTCACCAATTCGAGCGAATAGGACTGTACGATAGCACCATTCCTGACTTTCAAAAAGTGAACGTAGGCACTTTTCAAGTCTTCGACCATACTGAAAACATCCAGATCTCGAAGGCGAGAATCGACCACAATAGATGAGCGTTGATACTTTTCGAGCAACAGGAGCTTCTGCTTTATGAGCTCAGCCTCCTCGAACCGGCACTCGGAAGCACACTGCAGCATATCAGTGGCAAGATGTTGAGTAACCAAATGGATATCGCCCCGCAAAATTCTCTTGACCTGTTCGATCGAAAGAAGGTAATCGCATTCGGAGTGTAGCCCGATGCAGGCTCCCTTACAATTTTTGATATGGAATTCCAGGCACTCCTTCCATTTACCACGGGCGATTGTGTCGGGCGAAAGGGCCTTCTTACATGTTCGCAACTGAAATAGCTGATGAATGAGCGCTACCAACGTTTTAACCATATAGGCCGAAGTGAAGGGGCCAAAATATATAGAGCCATCCTTCATAAGCCGACGTGTGGAGATTACCCTGGGAAAAGGTTCGTTGGTAATGCAAATCCAGGGATAAGATTTGTCGTCTTTAAGCAACACATTATAGCGGGGACGATGCTGTTTGATAAGAGAGTTTTCGAGCAACAAGGCATCGTTTTCGGTATCGACTACAATGAAGCGAAAATCGACAATTTTAGAGACCAAAACACGGGTCTTTGGAGAAAGAATGGCTCCCTGCAAGAAGTAGGAGCTTACCCGCTTTTTCAAATTCTTAGCCTTCCCAACATAAATAATAGCTCCCGATGCATCCAGATACTGATATACGCCCGGATATTCGGGCAATTCGGAAACCCTCAGCAAAAGGAGCGATGGGTGGGAAGAGAGAGTGGACATACTGGAATTTGGAGAAGGATTTAGCACAAAGTTAGGGAAAAGATGCCAATCAGATTCTATGAGTATAGAGAGGAGTAAATAATTGTTCCACGTGAAACAAATAGAGCCCAAATTATACTTATGCATCTAGTTTTATTAGGCTTACTAGCGCTTACCCAAAGTTAATTTCACATGGAACGGTCTTTATTAGTTATCTTTTGTAGTATATATTCATTTACCAGGAATTTAGTTAAAGCCAAATCAGAAGAAACAGACTTCACAAGGACTCGAAAACCATCCCTGTTGGAGCAGGATGGCGCGAACAGAAGAGACAATAATGGGGGAAAAGAACCGATTCCAGGCGCCAGAAACCAAATGAGGCGAAAATGGGTGTGAATTAGCTAGCCGCTGATAGCGGCAACGCAAAAAACACGAGGAACAAATAGCATGAGGGAAAACCATAACAGACGTGCCAATGGCGCCATGTTGATTTGGCTATAGTGAAGAGCATTTGTTCCACGTGGAACGTAGAAATCTTATCTGCCTAAAAAAATCAACAAGACCTGGATATCAGCAGGACTGACGCCAGGAATTCGAGCGGCCTGACCTAATGTGGAAGGTCGGATCTTCGACAATTTTGATCGAGCCTCAAAAGAGAGTGATTGAAGCGATTTGTAATCAAAATCGGGTTTAATATAAATCTTCTCCAGACGCTCCGATTTTTCGGCCAAATTTTTCTCGCGATCAATATACCCCTGATACTTCAATAAAATTTCGGCAGCCTCCAGACACTCCCTGCGTAAGGGGTGGGCCTCAGGAATGATTTGGTCGAATTCTGGGAAGAAAGGAAGCATGTCGAAAAGGGAGAGTTCGGGGCGCAATACCAACTCTCTTAATGGGGAGGTCTGACGCAATAGCGAGGAGCCGCGAGAGGAGAGAAAATCGTTCAGAATCGACGGCACAACCCTCGCTGAGGAGCAAAACGCAATAAGTTGGTCTCTGACTGCTATTTTAAACTGTAGCGTCTCGCGTCGCTCCGCAGAAACAAGGCCTAAAGATTCGGCCATCGGAGTAAGTCGCATATCGGCATCATCCTGGCGAAGCAGTATACGGAACTCTGCACGAGAAGTAAACATCCTGTAAGGCTCGTCGACCCCTTTGGTAACCAGATCGTCAATCAAAACGCCAATATACGCATCTCTACGGCTCAGAATAAAGGGAGCCTCTCCCCTACCCTTCAATACGGCGTTAACTCCTGCCATAAAACCTTGGGCAGCCGCCTCCTCGTAGCCGGTGGTTCCATTAATCTGCCCTGCGAAATAAAGATTCTCTACGCGCTTTGTTTCGAGCGAGTGGGTCAACTGAGTGGGCGGGAAAAAATCATACTCAATGGCATAACCAGGCCGAAAAATGGCCACATTTTCAAGTCCTTTGATGGTTCTGAGTGCTTCCAGCTGAATGGCCATAGGAAGCGACGAGGAAAAACCGTTGATGTAATACTCCTCCGTTTCGGCGCCCTCAGGTTCTAAAAACAGTTGATGCGAATCTTTAGAGGCAAAGGTGACAATCTTATCCTCAATACTAGGACAGTAACGAGGTCCGATACTTTGAATCGTGCCGTTATACATAGGCGAATCAATCAATCCACTCTCCAGAATGGAGTGGGTATCGGGATTGGTAAAGGTTATATAACATGGACGAAGATCGGGGTGGTTCAAAACCGATGGCAGATAGGAGAACTTACCGCCGTCCACATCCCCATGCTGAGCAGCCATAACAGAAAAATCGATGGTTCGTCCGTCAAGTCTGGCGGGGGTACCGGTCTTCATCCTCCCCCAATCAAAACCGAGCGAGGCAAGCTGCTCAGTAAGGCCCTTAGCGGCAGGTTCAGCCACCCTCCCGCCCTCGGTTTGTCTCCTCCCAATATGAATCAACCCATTCAGAAAGGTTCCATTTGTAAGGACTACCGAACGGCTCAGGAAGCGGGCACCCATACGGGTTTCCACTCCGGTCACCCGATCTCCCTCCAAAGTTAGGGCAACCACCTCGTCTTGCCACATGGAGAGCCCGGGAAGCGACTCCAACAGACTCCTCCACTCTTGCACAAAACGCTTCCGGTCGCACTGCGAACGTGGACTCCACATGGCGGGTCCCTTGGAGCGATTTAACATTCGGAATTGTATCGAAGAGCGGTCGGTTATAATACCCGAATAACCACCGAGAGCATCCAACTCTCTAACTATCTGACCTTTGGCTATACCTCCCATAGCAGGATTGCACGACATTTGAGCAGTACGCTCCATATCGATTGTAACAAGGAGCACGCGCGCCCCCATGCCCGCAGCAGCAGCGGCAGCCTCACAACCGGCATGACCGGCTCCTACAACAATCACATCATACTCAGGCTGCAGTATCATAGCTAAAAGGAACGGGTAGACAGGTAATAATCCTCTTTCGAAGTCATAACAGTTTTCAACGTCGGGGTGGTATCATCGTAGCCAACCAAATGGAGCAAACCATGAGCCATGACCCTGTCGAGTTCGTCTTTGAAGGAGCTATTCCATTGGGTTGCATTCGAACGAACCGTATCGACGCTAATAAGCAAATCGCCCGAAACTACCCCTTCGACACTTTCACCAAAAGTGAGAATATCGGTAAAATAGTCGTGCGAAAGAAAGGATCGGTTCATCTCTAAAATTTTGTTGTCGGAAACAAAGACAATGGCAAGGTCGCCACAAAGAGAACCATGATCCGAGAGAATAGAGAGAAGCCATGACCTGCGCAACTTTCTTTGGGAAAGGCGAAAAGGTATATCGAGCGATGTAAAGGTAAGCGACATAATATTAACGTGTTACTATCCACAGGGAGGGGTTTTGCTTATTCATCTCCTCCCAGATCTCGAAATGATAAACCGAACTTTGATCAATGGGATCTGTAAAGACCGTGCCCAAAGACTGATTCCGGGTCACTTTTTCGCCCTGCTTAACCCTGACATTAACAAGATTTTGATAGACCGTGAGAAACTTGCCATGACGAATAATAATTGTAAAATTAGCCCCTTTAATGGCCACAATCTTTGAAACTTCGCCATCGAATACCGAACAAACCGGAGTATTCTTGTCGGTAGCAATATCTATCCCATTGTTAGTAGGAAGCATCACCCCCTTCAGTACCGGGTGAGGATGATTTCCAAAGGAGCCTACAATAGAACCTCGCGACGTAGGCCAGGGGAGCCGGCCCTTATTGTCGGCAAAATTGTCGGAAACGATACGCTCCTTAGGGGTGAGTTTACTATAAATATCGCCCGAAGGGCTCCCTAAATCCTTGGCCGTAGCCACTATAAGTGATTCTATTTCGCGATTAAGACGGTTGGCAATCTCTCTTTTCGAAGCCAGCTCCTTCTTTAACTGAGAAGCGTTTGCCCTTAATCGGCCTAACTCCGAGTCGTAGGTTTTTTTTGTGCTCGAAAGTTTATCTGCCTCTCGCTTTTGGATCAGCAAAAGAGAGTCTTTCTCGCCCTTCTGGACTGCCAGTTGGGAGAGCGAAGCACGAAGACGGTTTTGATAGATCATGGCCGAATCGTAGCGAGCCATGCGCGAAGCAGTGTATTGCTGAAAGTACTTGTGGCGGCGATAGGCCTGGGTCATATCGTCGGCGCCAAAAACATAGAGCCAAATTTGGCGGGAATACTGCTTTTTTTGATAGTCTCGAAGATGTCGAGCATACTCTTCGCGAATAGTATTCAACTCTTTTTCGAGCCTTGAAATGGTGGTATTCGATCTGGAAATATCTCTGTCGACATCAGAAACCTCCTGCTGGATCTCCGACATTAACCGTTGCCGCTGAGAGATCTGTTTACCGAGCAAGGATAACTGCTGAACCGATTTCGACTGAGAAGCCTCGTTTTGCCGAAGTATCGAGGCCGTTTCTTCGATATCTTTTAACGTCTTTTGCCGCTGTGCTTCGAGCGATGCCCGGGAGGTCTGCGCCCAAACCGGTGAACCGCAAACCAACATAAATGCGGAAAGCAGAAGAGTGCGCCAGGAGAATATCCGTGGCAACTTAACGAAATGCCTTCTCATGGTACGATTTAGGTTTAGTAAGAATCACCGAACGGTTTTCGTTAAAAACCACATCCTGTAACTGTAGTTGGAGCGAAGGCGAGTTAGGAAAAGCAGCTCCGGTAACCAGGAATCGAAGATGGGTTGGAACACGGTTGCCCGAAAGCTGCCTATACTCCGAAAAGAAGATTTGGCAACGACTGCCTAAAACAAGATCAGAAAACCAAGCAGTCGCAATTTCGGTAGTGCGGCCCGAAAATAGGAGTTCAATGGCAAACCTACGCGTAGAATCTTCATAATTCTCTTTGCGTCCACTCGAAGAGGTAAGGTGAAAACCGGCGCGATTAAGCAATGCTTCGCACGAAGAGCCGGAAAAGAGAGGAAAAAAGAGGGCCGGCGAAAAAGGAAATCCCAAAAGAGTGGAGAAAGCAGCAGCGGGACTTTTATAAAAGACCTGATCGGTGCGAGAAATAACATACAGTGAATCGGAAGAGAGGAGCCCCCGAAGGCCCTCCATTCCCAGCAGGGAAGCGGTGAAAAAAAAGGCTGAATCTCTTTTTAAATAGAAAGAAGAGAGACCCGAAGCCGTTTGCGACCCATCTTCGAAGCGAAATTTTGCTTTTTTTACCGTTACAGTTGTGAATGGATAGCAGAAAAAAGAGCCGCCAAGCGATTCTCCTGCCGAAGAGGGAACAAATCGTCTTTGACTACAGGAGCTTATCAAACTGCAGATTATCAGTAGAAAAAGAAAGCATTTACCTGACAGAGCCATTCTTCTTTACATTTTCGATCTGTTCTACAAAAGTGGCAAGAGAGGAATCACCCGAAAAAGCCGATTGCATCTCCGTAAAAAGTTTGTCGGCCCTCTCCCTGTTGCCAGACGAGTAGAGAATCTGTACAAAATGCGAAAAAACCTCCACACTCTCGACTGGTTTCGCGAAAACCTTTTCCATGACAGCGGCGGCCTCCGAAAAACGGTTAAGCTTGAATAACACCCAGGCATAGGTGTCGAGATAGGTAACATTATCGGGTTCGTTATCCAGGCAGCGCAAAATCATCTTTTCGGCTTGCAACAGATCCTGATTTCGCAGCGAAAGGAAATAGCTGTAGTTGTTGAGCGTACCGTAATCGTTGGGCGAAAGAGAGATGGCGAGCCTGAAAAAATCGTCCGAAAGGGAGAACTCCTTCAAACCATTATAGGCACTTCCCAAAAGAGCATAAAAAGTACTCTGAATCTTCTTTTCGGTTCCTACAAAAGGAAGAGCACTCTTAACAGAAGAAACAGCATCGGTAAAAAGATGCAACTCCGTTTCGGCCATAGCTTTAAATAGGTAGATAATAGGCGAAGATGTGCAATATTTGAGCGCATCGGTCGAAACCTCACGCAGTTTTCCGTAATCGGATGCCTGGCTTAACAAGATGATTCGTTGCGACCAGAGGCCACAATCCTCTTTCCGAAAGGAGGTAAGTTTTTCAAGATAGCTCTCAGCTTTGCCGTAATTGCCGAGATTCTTATAATAATCGGAATACAACATATAGATACCCCCTTCGTTAGGGAGCGCAACACTGGCAGCATCAAGAGCCTTAAGCAAATAGGATGCATTGCGGCCAACTATCAACGAATCATTAACTGTTGCAAACAGAAACTGCATCTTCTCACGGGCGGTGATTGAGTCGTCCGACAAGAGCGACACCGTTAAGGGAATCAGTGCATCAAGGGTGTCGTTCTGTGCATAGAATCGAACCATGCCCAAAAAAGAAACAGGCAAATCTGGTCGCAAAGAAGCCATTTTCGAGAAGCTGGCAAAAGCCTCCGAAACCTGGTCGAAATTTGCAAAGTACTCACCGAGAGCCGAATGAAACTTATAGTGCTCGGGGTACTTCCTGGCATGCCAAACCAACAGTTTTTTTGCCTCTACGAACTTCGACTGCAACAAAAGCAGCTGATATTTCCTGAAGATTGCCTGCTCATTGCGAGGCACCACAGAAAGAAGCGCACTGACAGCCGAATCGGCGCCAGCAAGATTCCCGGTTTCGAGATAAGCGCCCGAAAGGGAGTACAACAGAGCGGGTGATTTGGGGTAAGTGGAACGAATAGACTGTAAAACCCCCAAAGCAGAGTCGGCCATACCCGTAGCCGAATAAAGTGATCCCAAGTGGAGAATGAAGGCTTCATCCTCTTTTGAAAGATATCGGGCATCAGACGCCAAAGCCAGAGCCAGCGGCAAATTGCCCATAGAGGCCATCAGTTTTGACAGTTCAAAATAGGCAAGCGGCTGAAGCGAATCCATTTCGATACAGCGTTCAAAAAGTACGGCCGACGACTGGAGATTACCAGCTTTTTGCATCCGGAGAGCCTCAGAAAAGAGCGATGCATATTCGGTGTTGACGAACCCCGATATGGCCAAAGGCAGATCCTTTACAGGATAAGGAATCGTGTTCTGCAATGGTTTCATCCGGGCACAACCAAACAGAAAGGCCGTTGCCAAGAAAAGGAGAATAAGCCTGGATCGGGAAAAACGCATAGTCGATTGTATAAAATTACCTCACCCCTGTGTGACCAAATCCTCCTTCCCCGCGCGAGGTTTCATCGAGCGAATTGACCTGTTCCCAGGCAATGGTTTCGTGCCTGGCTATTACCATCTGACAGATTCTCTCTCCATCGTTTACGGTGAATGCCACATCCGAATGATTAATCAGAATTACCCCAATTTGACCCCTATAGTCAGCATCGATGGTTCCCGGTGAATTCAACACGGTGACTCCCGACTTTAGGGCCAGACCGCTCCTTGGGCGGATCTGAGCTTCGTGTCCCTCAGGCAGAGCTATAAAGAGCCCTGTAGGAATCAACGCCCTGCCTCCGGGAGGCAAAACCACCGGCTCCTGAAGAGAGGCTCTGAGGTCCATTCCGGCCGACATCAAAGTAGAATAGGAGGGCAGGGGATGATTCGACCTGTTTACAATCTTAATCTTTTGCATAAAGGCATCTATTTAAAACCTCGCTCCTACCCTGCGTCGTTACGGCGAGACATGCGAAGTGAGAACTGCTCTTTCTTCCAGGCGTAAAGGGCAAATATCGCAAAAAATAGCGTGTTTTTCAGCAAATTGATGGGTAAAGAGCGAAAAGTGAGAAGCGTGGAGAGGGCAAAAACCGCCAGTGCAACAAGAAAATAGCTTCCGATGCGTTTCAAATCGTAGGGAATAGGATAAAAGCGGTTTCCCAACAGGAGGGTAATAGCAGAAACAGTTACATAACAGAGAAGGTGCGCCCAAGCCGAAGCCACATACCCAAATGCCGGAACAAAAAAGAGGTTAACTAAAATGGTGATAGCGGCTCCTATTGAAGCAATATAGAACCCGAATTGAGTCATATTATTGATTTTAAACCATATAGACAGGTTAAAATAGATGCCCAAAAACAGATTGGCCAATAGCAGAATGGGAACCACGCCCAATCCAGACCAGTAATCGCGCCCCACAAAATATTTGAAAATGTCGATATAGAGCGCAACGCCCAAAAATATGAAGAGGCCGGCAAGCACAAAATATTTCATCACGAGAGCCATATTTTGCCTTGCATCGGCCGTATTCATCTGCGAAAAGAAAAAGGGTTCGGCGGCGTAGCGAAACATCTGAATAAAGAGGGTCATCAGCACGGCCATCTTCACATTGGCCCCGTAGATGCCCAATTGCGCCATAGGATCGGCCGATTCGGGCAATAGGTGACGCAGCAATATCCTGTCGAGGGTTTCATTCACACAACCCACCAGCCCTCCTGCCATGAGAGGAAGCGAATAGGAAACCATCTGACGCCACAACCTGCTATCGAAAGAGAGCCGTTGACGCAGAATGCCGGGAATCAACAAAAGAAAGAGTAGCGAGGAAGCGAGCAGATTCGAGAGAAATACATACTCAACCCCCCAGTCGGGTCGGTAAAACCAGGAGATTAGGGCCTCTTCCTGGTGAGCGGGGGCATACCAAAGGAAAAAGAGGTTGAAGAAAAGATTAACAACCACATTGATAATCTTGAAGAAAGCGAAGCGTAGAGGTCGGTTCTGCTGCCGCAACAGAGCAAAAGGAATGGCCGTCATGGCATCAAGGCCCAAAATCATTGCAAACCAGACAAAATATTGGGAGTGACCGTCATAGCGGAGCCAGGAGGCTATAGAGTCGGAAAAGAGAATTCCGACCGCCATAAAGAGTAGAGAGGAAAAGAAGAGGCTCAGGAAGGAGGTGCCAAAAACCTTATCGCTCTTTTCGCGGTTAGAAAAGCGAAAAAAACCGGTCTCCATCCCATAGGTGAGCAGAATGTTGAGAAAGGTAAAATAGGCGTATAACTCCGTCACCACGCCATATTCGGCAGGCTGGAAGGCAACAATGGTATGGAAGGGCACAAGCAGGTAGTTAAGAAACTTGGGTACCACACTACTGAGCCCGTACAAAACCGTCTGCCCCGCTAATTTATTAATCACACCCAACTCCGGGACCTTTATTAAATAATTACGTAATTTCGTTGGCAAATTTCCAAAAAAGAATCCACATGACAAGTACAATTTTCCGGAACCTATCGCTATTTCTCTGTTTTCTATTGGGAGCCGGACCCATTGGGGCGCAATCCGTTAAATTCCTGGTTACTACCGAGTTCGGTATAATGAGAGGATATCTCTACGATGATACGCCAAAACATAAAGAGAACTTTGTAAAACTGGCTAAAGAGAAATTCTACGACGGACAGTGTTTTCATCGTGTAATCTCCGACTTTATGATACAAGCCGGAGATCCTACTTCGAAAACGGCCAAACCCGGGGTGCAGCTGGGAACGGGAGGCCCCTCTTACACCGTACCCGCCGAAATCAGACCCGGCTACTACCACAAGAAGGGGGCGCTGGCAGCAGCCCGACAGCCCGACGAAATCAACCCTCAGAAAGCCTCTTCAGGCTCTCAATTCTATATTGTTCAGGGTAAAAAACTAACAGAAGCGGAGTTGGAATCGTTCGAAGCGCAGATGACTCAAAAATTGGCAAACGAAACGGCACTGAATCACTTTAACAGCGCAAGGCAGGCGTTGAAAGAAAAATCGGATATCAATGCACTGCAGCAAATCAGGCAGGAGGCACTCGAAAAGGGGAGAGAACAGATGACCCAACATCCCTTCCGATTTGAAGAGCCAAAACGCTCACTCTACAAACAGACCGGTGGCACACCCCATCTGGACGGGGGATACACAGTATTTGGCGAAATCACCTCGGGATTCGAAGTGCTTGATAAAGTTGCCGCTGCTCAAACCGACAAAAACGACAGACCCCTGAAGGATATAAAATTCACAGTCACCATTCTTCCCTGATTCATGGCTAAGGTTCCCGGGTAAAGAAAAAACCTTACTTTTGCCATGAAATCTGAAAACCCGCATCACATGCTGAACAAAATAGAAGAACTCAAAGCAAAGGCCGAACAATTTGCGGCAAATTCGGCAGAAGAACTGGAATCGTTCCGGCTTAAGGTCTTAAGTAAAAAAGGTGAATTAAACCAGTTGTTCGAAGATTTCAAGACGGTTTCGCCCGAAATGAAGAGGGAGGTTGGACAGCAACTAAATCAGCTTAAGAATCAGTTGACCCAAAAATTCGAGGAGATTAAATCGAATCTTGAGCGAGATAACGAAGAGCAATCGGCCGAAGATTTTACCAAACCGGGATATCCTCTGGTACAGGGCTCCAGGCATCCGGTTTCATTGGTGATAGAGGAGATTAAAGACATTTTTGCCAAGTTGGGTTTTACAGTGGCAAACGGACCAGAAATCGAGGATGATTGGCATGTGTTCAGTGCCTTAAATTTTCCACCCGAGCATCCGGCCAGAGATATGCAGGATACCTTCTTTATTGAGAAAAATCCTGATATTCTGCTTCGAACCCATACCTCATCGATTCAGGTGAGAATAATGGAAAACAACAAGCCTCCCATTCGGGTTATCTGTCCCGGGAGAGTATTTCGTAACGAGGCAATATCGGCACGGTCGCACTGTATATTTCACCAGGTTGAAGGGCTATATATTGATGAAAATGTATCGTTTGCCGATTTAAAACAGACCCTTCTCTTCTTTGCTCGAGAGATGTTTGGTGAACAGACCCGTATTCGACTTCGCCCCTCATTCTTTCCCTTCACCGAACCTTCGGCCGAAATGGATGTATCGTGCAATTGCAACGGAAAGGGATGCAACCTATGTAAATATACCGGATGGCTCGAAGTGATGGGATGCGGAATGGTCGACAGCAACGTGTTGGATTTGTGTAATATAGACAGCAAGAAATACTCGGGATACGCCTTTGGAATGGGCGTTGAGAGGCTGGCTATGTTAAAATACAACATCAAAGATATCCGGCTCTATTTTGAGAATGATGTGCGGTTCCTTTCGCAATTCTCCTCAAATATCCGGTAATTCCGATTCCGCAGACGTTGTCTGCCTAGAATAGAATTCTTTCGGCACCCGGGAAGGGAATCCCAAGGTTTTTGTACGCAAGCGGTGTCACCTCCCTTCCGCGAGGTGTCCGTTTCAAATACCCCTCCGTAATCAGGTACGGTTCATAAACCTCTTCGATGGTGCCTGCATCTTCACTCACAGCAGTAGCAATGGTGGTTAACCCCACAGGGCCTCCACCGAATTTTTCGATCAGAGTTCGAAGAATCTTATTGTCCATCTGATCGAGCCCGTGTTTGTCGATATTCAATGCATCCAAGGCAAATCGGGTAATATGCAGATCTATCACCCCCGAACCCTTTACCTGAGCAAAATCTCTAACCCTGCGTAGCAAAGCGTTTGCGATACGAGGGGTTCCGCGACTCCTGAGCGCAATTTCAAGGGCAGCCACCTCTTCTATCTCGACCCGAAGAATCGAAGCAGCCCGCTTGACAATTTGTTTTAGTACCTGTTGACTGTAATACTCCAAATGACAATTAATACCAAACCGCGCTCTGAGTGGCGAGGTGAGCAGACCCGAACGGGTGGTTGCACCCACCAAGGTAAAGGGATTCAAAGTTAATTGCACCGAACGCGCACTTGGGCCCTTATCTATCATTATATCAATTACATAATCCTCCATAGCCGAATAGAGATACTCCTCTACAATCGGGCTGAGCCTATGTATTTCATCTATAAAAAGCACATCATGGCTATCGAGTGAGGTTAATAAACCCGCCAAATCGCCAGGCTTATCTAATACCGGCCCGGAAGTGACCTTCAAACCCACTTCGAGTTCGGACGAGATAATACTGGCCAGCGTAGTCTTTCCCAAACCCGGAGGGCCATGAAGCAACACGTGGTCGAGCGACTCTCCACGCATCTTAGCAGCTTTTACAAAGACCTTTAAATTTTCGACAATTTTATCCTGACCGCTGAACTCCTGAAAGAGAGCGGGCCTGATTTTCCTGTCAAAATCTTTATCGGCATCTGTCGCTAAAGAGGAGCGCAATTCGAACGTACCGGCCATGTTATATCAGATTCAATTTTTTCGACATTTTTAGCATCCTTATAATCGGCTTTTCTGCCAAAATACGGATATCTTCGGGAATGTCAATCTCGAAAATTTCTTCGGATAGCGATTTGTAAATTTTCTCTAACGTGATAGTTTTCATGAATTGGCAATCGTTGCAGGCACACGTTGAATCTTCGGGCGGTGCTGGTAAAAACACCTTATCGGGATTCGACTTCTGCATCTGATGGAGAATCCCCGATTCGGTAGCCACAATAAAGAGCCTGGCATCCGATTTTATGGAGTAGGAGAGTAAAGCAGAGGTAGAACCAATAAAATCGGCAACCAACAAAATATGTTTCTTACACTCCGGATGAGCCAGAATTAGGGATCCAGGGTGCTCTTTTTTCATCTCTAGAATCTTTTCGAGCGAAAATTTCTCATGAACATGACAGGCACCATCCCAAATAATCATATTTTCTCTACCTGTTTTACTCTTGATATAGTTTCCGAGATTCTTGTCGGGTGCAAAAATGATATTCTCATCGGGTGGAAGCGAATCGATAATCTCCAATGCATTGGTAGAAGTACAAACAATGTCGGTCATTGTTTTGATAGCTGCAGTGGTGTTTACATACGAAACAACCGTATAGCCGGGATAGAGAGCTTTAAAGGCTTTAAACTGATCGGCAGGGCACGAATCGGCAAGTGAACAACCGGCATCGAGATCTGGCAGCAGCACTTTCTTTTTGGGGCTTAAAATTTTTGCAGTTTCGGCCATAAAATGAACACCGGCAAATACAATTATATCGGCTTGGGTTTCAGCAGCTTGTTGAGAAAGAGCCAGACTATCACCCACAAAATCGGCAATATCTTGAATTTCAGGGTTTTGATAGTAATGAGCCAGGATAACGGCATTTTTTTCCTTTCTCAGAGTCTCTATTTTTTCTATCAAAAGCCGGTTATCAACAGTAT
>CAYGID010000023.1:0-30288 GCA_964349835.1 uncultured Bacteroidales bacterium
TGAAATGCAACAACATATAAAAGAATGAACCTTTAATAATTTACGTATGAAAAGAATCTTGACAGTGGTTAGTGCAATGCTGATTTCTCTGATGCTTCATGCTGAAGGTTATCAAGTGAATCTGCTTAGTGCCAGGCAAATGGGTATGGGTCATGTGGGATCTGCCCTGAAACTGGGTTCAGAGAGCATGCATTTCAATCCCGGGGCACTCTCGTTAATGAACAGCAATGTGGATATCTCGGCAGGCGTTACCGGCGTAATTTCTGACATCCGCTATAAAAATGGTGATTACAAAGCTTCTACCGAAAATCCGGTGAGCACACCTCTCTATCTCTATGCCGGTTTTAAAATCTACGATAATCTGGCCGCCGGTATCAGCTTTACCACTCCCTACGGAAGTTCGCTAACCTGGCCTTCAAATTGGAAGGGTGCCCATCTGATTCAGGAGATTTCGCTGAAATCCTTCTTTATTCAGCCAACCCTCTCGTATCGTATTACCGATAAATTAAGTTTTGGTGCCGGCCTGGTGATGGCTTATGGTAATGTGGAACTCTCACGTGCATTGATGCCGGTGGGTTCTTTGGCCGGAGTGAATCCTGCCTATGCTGATGTGGTACCCGTATCGGCCACTCTGAACGGTGATGCATCTTTGCGATTTGGTTTTAATGTGGGGGCCATTTATGATATCTCTGAGAAGGTTACCGTAGGTATCTCTTACCGCTCCAAAGTGATGATGAAGGTAAAGGAGGGTGATGCCGAAATCAATTATGCCAGTGAGCAAATTCGCTCCATTATCGGCTCTATTCCTTCGATCGTGATTCCTCCCCTCGATGAGGGTACCTTCACGGCCGAGCTTCCTCTGCCCTCGAACCTGAATGTGGGCATTGCCGTCAGGCCTAACGATCGTCTGGAGCTTTCGGGCGAGTTGCAGTTTGTTGGATGGAAGGCTTACGATGAGTTGAATCTGAAGTTTTCGCAGAATGTGCTGAACGGATACAATATTAAGGCGGTGAAAAATTATGAGAACACTATGATTTATAGAGTGGGCGGCCAATATGCCCTTACCGAAAGGTTCGATGTGCGGATGGGTGCTTATTACGATGAAACGCCTATTCAATCCGACTTCTACAATCCCGAGACCCCCGGTCAGAACAAACTGGGATTATCTACCGGTTTCAGTTTCCGTCCGTACGAACGGTTTTCGATTGACGCCTCCTTCCTCTACATTCATGGAATCAAGCGAGGTGGCTCTTATCCCGATCCCAGACCCACTGCCCCCGACAACCGCTTTTCGGGTGCGTACGTTTCGGATGTTTTTGTGCCCTCATTGGGTTTTTCGTTCTGTTTTTAATAGGGTCTGAGCGTAGCTCTTTCTGTATATTTGCCTGACCTGCAATGTGCTATGCGGTTTTTGGCGGTTCAAAGCCAAAAAACGCCACTGTGGGTTGTGAGTTTCGGAAAATTTATTCACCTTTGCACCGCTTTACGGGAAACCGTTTTGCGGACCGATTCGCTAGCTCAGCTGGTAGAGCACAACACTTTTAATGTTGGGGTCCTGGGTTCGAGCCCCAGGCGGATCACAAAATCCAAACAGAACCGTCTGATTTTTCAGGCGGTTTTTTTGTGGGCATCCGGCTTAGGATTGCGCTATTGGGGGATCAAGGCTCATATCCCTAACAGGAATCATCACGAGCATTGCATTGACAAGTTAAAGTTATTACATTTGCGTAAGAAGGATAAGCCAATATGTTGCCCAGAAACGAAATACTGAAAACGTTAAGCCGTCTCAAAGGACGCCTCTCGCAATACGGGGTGTCAAGGGTCGGCTTGTTCGGTTCATCGGTACGTGGAGAAGCCGGGCAAAATAGCGATATTGATATTCTTGTCGATTTCCAAAACGAGAAAGAGACCTACTTGAATTTCATGGCCACTTGCGATCTGCTCGAAAATGAACTCAAAGGGCAAAAGGTCGATATTGTTACTCTTAAGGGATTGAGTCCATATATCGGCCAGCACATTCTAAACGAAGTGGTTTATGTATAGAAATTATGTAGACCTCTTGCGGCATATACTTGCCGAATGCGAGTACATTGAGTCTGTGATCACACCGTTGGAACCATAATCTCTTCTACAATCTGTTTTGCCCGCTGTTTGGGTAACCCTACCTCCGCCACCACCGCCAAGATATCAGATTGCGTCGGTTCGCCTTTTCCGTTTATGGTTGTAGTGTGATATCCGTTGAAACCGCTGCTTGGCAAAAGATCGTAGGCGGGCGATAACTTCCATGCCCCATCAACCCATTGGAAAGAGAAGTTTTTGGCATGATCGTCTCGATTCGAGATACGTATGTTAAAAACCATCCTGCGGAACATTTCGGCAACCTCCTCCATATCTTTGGTGAGGTGGAGCGTCAGTTTCAGAAGTGTAGAGTAGTCGAGAGAGGGTATTCGATAATTGGCGTGAAGTAATCCTGCCGCACTTATGGTGTGAACCTTACTGTGAGGCGTTCTGTCGAATCGCTCGACCCCAAAATATTGACCATCGAACAGACGGGTTTCAGCCATTTTAATTCCACACGCTTTGGCCAGTAACGAAGAATGGTATTCTATTTCGCCTACGTTAACCGGATCGTTTGGGGCCCTAAATTTTACCAACCACTCGCGCCCATCTGTTCTGGCAAATACTTTAGGGCGAGCTCCGCCTGACGAACCGCCATACCTATAGAGCAGATCAACCGACCCCGAAGTCTCCTTGCTTTCGAGTATCTTTTCGGTTTCTTTGGCTAAACGATGCAAATCGAGCGGCGCGTTATCGTTGGCAATACTTTTATCGGGGCGATATTCTAATGCGCCGCGTCCGGTGCAACCTATAATCGACAGTCGCTCCAGGATAGTCAGTTTATAGGGGTCAATTCCCTGCTCTTGCAAATAGCGATCAAGCAGGAGATTTCCCCAACCATCCGGCAGACTGTCATCAAACACTCCGAAGTTCCCGCCAAACGGGTCTCGTTTGGCCATCATCAATCCCGGTTTCAATGGCAGATAGAATGGAGAGACCGAGAATCCGGTTTGTATCCAATCCGAATCGTATTCAAAGCCGCATATTCCTTCGGGCGAAAGAGCCATTCGCCCTATTCGCCTGTCCGAAATATAGATTTCCACATGCGTTATTTTATCCATTTCTCTTTCCGCGTTTTCTGTGATAGGGTTGCGATGCTTCTATCATGGCATCGATATTCCGGTAAACCTGCCTGGAGAAAAGGGCTTCGAACTCCTCGGTCATCTCCAATGCAAAAGCCAGCATTACCAACGATCGAAAAGAGATCTCACCCGACAACTCAAAGCGCCTGTATGAAGCCAGTGAAACGCCGGCCTTAGTGGCCAGCATCTTTTGTGTCGAGCCCATCTCTAACCGACGCTGCTTGACCCGCTGAGCAATCTCTTCCATCATAACTCCGGGAGTATTCCCGATAAGTGATAATATATTATCGATTTCCATCACAAATGGGGTATTATTGCTACTATTTGCGCACTTACAAATGTAGGCTAAAGGATTGTGAATCTCAAGTTATTCGATAGCTTTTCGGGAATAGAATCCGCGAATTCGGCGATATCTCAGGATTTAGTTACATACAAATACGTTGCAAAATTTTTATAAATTCGCAAAAACTATTACATATGGCACATTGGAATTATAAATGCCTATTGCTGGGGGCTATGCTCCTGTCTGCTCCTGCCGTTTTTTCGCAGATAACTGTTCGCGAACGGCCAGCCGAGTGGAGTCGGTTGGTTGAAGGAGGACGTTTTATGGATCGGTTCCTGCCTATGCAGGGGAAGGTGCTTTCGTCCGATACCTGGGGTGTGCAGGGTGTTAGGCCGAGGTTTGTAGACAATGGGATTGAAGATCCGCAATGGTCGTACTGGGGCGGTAATATCATAAAGAACCCCAACGGGAAGTACCATCTGTTTGTATGTGGGTGGCTTGAGGGTTCGCCCCAGGGTCATGCAGAGTGGCCCCGTTCGCTGGTATTTAATGCGGTCAGCGACAGCCCGAACGGCCCCTTTAAGCCGCGTAATCTTGTGGGGAGCGGCCACAATCCCGAGGTCTACCCACTGAAAGACGGTCGGTATGTGCTCTATGTGATAGACGGGCGCTATGTAGCCGACCATCCCGACGGGAATTGGGAATATGGCAAATTCGATTTTAACGCGCGCGACAGGCGTATCATTGAAGGGCTCTCGAATCTCTCGTTTACGCAGCGAGAAGATGGTTCGTATCTTATGGTTTGCCGGGGCGGTGGCATTTGGATCAGTCTTGATGGACTTTCTTCGTATAACCAGATTACCGATAAGCGGGTCTATCCCGATGTGGAAGGGCGGTTTGAGGATCCCGTGATATGGCGCGACTCGGTGCAATACCATCTGATTGTGAACGACTGGCTGGGACGAGTTGCCTTTTATCTTCGGTCGAAAGATGGCATTCGTTGGGTTACTGATCCGGGAGAGGCCTATACTCCCGGAATTGCGGTGCATGAAAACGGTCAGGTGGAGGATTGGTTCAAGTTTGAACGATTAAAAATATTCCAGGATCAGTATGGCAGGGCCATTCAGGCCAATTTTGCTGTCATAGACACCCTTAAACCGCTCGATAAGCCCTTCGATAACCATAGTTCAAAAAATATCTCTATCCCGCTCAACCCCGGTTTGCTCCTCTCCATCCTCGGTGAGCAACCCGTTACGGCAGCCACGAAGCGAATCAGAGTAAAGATATCGGCCGAAGAGGGCTTCAGCCCCCAATCCGACATCGATCTGGCTTCTCTGCGTTTCGGCGCTTCGACCGAGGTGAACTTCGGGCGCGGGAGCAAAGTGCTGCTTTCCGAAAAGGAGGGGCCGCATCTTATTGTGACTTTCGATGGAAAGGGGAGTGGGCTCACCGCAGAGGAGTTTGCGCCCAAACTATTGGGGAAATACAGCAATGGAAAAATGCTCTATGGGTACGCTCGTCAGCCTGGCATTTCATACCTTGAACCCATTCTTTCGGCTCGAGCGCCTATGTTTTATGAAGAGGGAGAGGGGCTTTCGTGCCGTGTCGAAGTGCAGAATTTTGGCCAGGTGGCTTCGTCCGAGACTTCGCTTAAGGTGGAGCTTCGGCAGGAAGGAAAACTGGTTTCAATTGCTGCGGGCACAGTTCGTGCATTGGAGCCCTATGAGAAAATCGAGCTGCAGTTGCCTGTAAAACATCGTTTTGTGCAGGGGACAGCCTACGATTTTGTGGTTTCCCTGCTGTCGGGGAAAAAGGTGGTGTCGACCTTCACGCTTAGCAAAAAGGCACTTGAGTAAGTAAATAGAATCGATTATCTGGCTTATTATGCGAATTGCTGTTATCTTTTTAGTATGCCACATGGCTCTTTCGGGGCTTTGGGCACAGACAAAGCCGTTGGCTCCCTTTGCTGCTTCGGAGATGCTTCTTCAATCACCCACCGGCTCACTTTCCGGAACGTTGACCGTTCCGGCGGGGAACGGTCCCTTTAAGGTGGTGCTGATTATCGCGGGTTCGGGCCCCACCGACAGGGATGGGAACTCCACAGCGGGGGTGCAAACCAACGCCTATAGAATGCTGTCGGAGGGGTTTGCCGCTAAGGGAATCGCCTCTCTGCGCTACGATAAGCGGGGCATCGCTGCGAGCCGGTCGGCCATGATTAGCGAAAGTGAGATCCGCTTCGAAACCTACATCAGTGATGCAGTGAGCTGGATTGCCCGTTTGCAAAACGACAAGCGCTTTTCGGATGTGGTGGTTCTGGGTCACAGCGAAGGCTCGTTGATAGGCATGGTGGCCGCCTTGCAAACCACTGCTGCCAAGTTTATTTCGGTTTCGGGCGTGGGGCGGCCTGCCGATAAGTTGATACAGGAGCAGTTGAAAGGTAAACTGGAGCCTCGTCTGCTCAATGAGGCATACAAAACGCTTGCCAGCCTGAAAGCGGGTATGCAGGTTCAACAGGTTGACCCTGCGCTGGTCTCACTTTTTCGACCCAGTGTGCAGCCCTACATGATTTCGTGGATGAAATACGACCCCACAAAAGAGATTGCCCGGTTAAAGATTCCGGTATGCATTGTGCAAGGGACAACCGATATGCAGGTAACAATCCAGGATGCCAAGTGGCTTGCAGAAGCGAAACCCGGGGCGCAACTGATTCTCATGGAAAAGATGAATCATGTGTTAAAAGAGTCGGAAGCCGATGTGCAGCAAAACAGTGCAACCTATCGGGATCCGGTCCTTCCATTGAAAGCGGGATTGATCGACACACTGGCCCGTTTTATCTCCGCCTCTCGCTAACCTGCCGGGCGAACTACTGAACAATATATTTTGCCTTATAGCACAACTCGTCCAAAAGGTTGTTCAATTGATTTTCAATCGATTTGATACCTTCGGTTACATTCCAGCAGTTGGTAAAGGCCACAATCGTGATATCAGATTCGGGATCCGATACCATTCGCGACAGATACCCTGCATGAGCTCCGTTATGACCCCAACCCAGATTTTGGGCGTAGAATATTCCGCAGGCATAGCTGTTTGATCCGGATGGAATTTGTGGAATTTTGAGAAGGGTGCTGTTCACAGTGTGCGAAGTTAATACCCCTTCGCCACGGAGGAGGGTGCGCAAAAAGCGGGCAAGATCGTCGGGGGTAGTCACCAGATTCCCTTCGGCAACGTTGCAGGAGATATTCGTTTCGGTACAATCAACAACCTCCGGCGTATAGAAATAGCCCCGGGCAAAAGGGGATGGCAGGGTCTGATCGGTACCGCGATAGGGCATTGTGGAGAGTTGGAGCTGCATGGGTTGCAGAATCTTTTCGGCAATATATCGTGAATAGTTCATTCCCGATACCCGTTCAATGATTTTCCCCAGAAGAGAATAGCCTGTATTCGAATACTTATACGACGTTCCGGGCGCAAAATTATAGAGGCCACAGGTGGCATTAACCCCCACCAGCTCATCGAACGAAAAGGTGTGGTCGGGATCCTGATCCATCACATAGGAGAGATAGCTTGAGCCTTTGTAGGGAACGTCGGCCGAAACGGTGTCGGGGATATCGAAATTGGTCACATCGAATACGCCGGCGGTATGGTGCAATAACTGGTCGATGGTGATTTGGCGGCCAAAGGGAATCCGGTAAGAGGGTTCGTCGGGAATATAGGTTCGGGTTTGTCCGGGAATGGTATCCAGAATCCGATGATCTATCTGAAGCTTTCCCTCCTGCGCCAACAGAAGAATCGCTGTGCTGGTAAGGAGTTTAGTGTTACTGGCAGCCCTGAAACGGATCTGATCCGTAATCCCGTTGCCCAGCCCTTTTGACACAAAAAACGCTCCTTTTTTACTGATTACCTTGAGTGCTACGCCACCGGGATAGCCCGGACAGTCGGCCTTATATTGCGTAAGCATCTGTTGCACGGTGGCAGAGAGTTCCGCCTCAATTTGCGCACTGCTTTTGCCATCCTCTGTATCGGAATCGTCTTCACAACAGCAAAACCCTGCTGCCCCGATGAGCAGCAAACTGAGCGGTAAGAGCCACTTTTTCATTATTTTGACCATTGTGGTATTGAAGTGCATTTATTCAACGAGTTGATTATTAACTATCACATTTTTCAGTGTGAATCCCTCTACGAGGCTCTTGTTGACCTTTGCGTTGGTGGCCTCAACCTTCAGGTTCTCGAAGGTAAAGTTCGAAAGCCGGTCGTATTCGGTAACGCCCACGTCGAAGAAGGTTCTGCACTTGATCTCCATATTGCGAAGTACAATATGGTCGGAAGAGGAGATGGGAACATCGGGCCGCCCTTTTAAATCGAAGAATTGCCGCCAAGGGCTGATATAGAGCAGGCTGGTGGCCTCACCCTTAACATTTTCGACCGTAATGTATTCGTATCGCTGTGGGGTGTCGGGCCTCATCTTAAGCCAGAGTACCCGGATGGCCTCGTTTACATGGCAGTTGCGCACCAAGATGTTCCGGTTGTGAATGGCCTCGCTGCCGCAGGTCACGCACGAATGACAGTAACCGAATTCGCAATCTTCAATTAAGATGTTCAAATTCGGGCCGTTTAGCGTATCCTTATCGGCCCAGGGGCCTTTTCCGCCTTTAATGGCAATGGCATCATCATTCACCGACATGTAGCACCCCTTTACCAAGAAGTTGGTGCAGGCGTCAATGTCGATTGCATCGGTGCTGGGCGCCTTAGCCGTTGTGTGGGGCGAGGTAATGCGTACACCTATTACTTTGACGTTAGTACACTTGTAGTAATGGCTCGTCCAAAAGCCCGAGTTCACCAGATTAACATCCTGAACCTGTACGTTATTACAGTCGCGGATAAAAACCAAACGGGGCCGCGACACCTCCAGATTGGTGCACATGGGATTCTCCTTGCGGCGCTGCCAGAATGACTCCCAGTATTTGTAGCCATTACCGTTGAGGGTGCCCTTGCCCGAGAGGGTAAAGCCGTCGACCCCGTAGGCATTCACCAGTGCCGGAAAATAGTCGAGGTTTTGTCCTTCCATTCTCGAAGGCATGATGGGGTAGTGCGAAATATCGTCGGATCCTTTTAAGACTCCGCCTTCAACCAGATGAAGGTGGGTGCCGGGTTTGAAAAAGAGGGCTCCGCTTAAATAGGTTCCTTTGGGAATTACCACCACACCGCCTCCATCGCGCGAGGCTTTGTTAATCACATCCTGAATAGCTTTTGTTTGTAACACTGAGCTATCGGATACAATCCCAAAATCGGTAATGACGTACTGTTTACCCAGTTTTTCGTGATCGATTCTGCGACTATCAAGAAACCATGCGGAGATCTTAGTGCCGTCGGGGAAAAACTGATCGACACTCTCCTGTGCAAATGCGTTGCGAAATAATGCCAGTACGGCAAGCGATAGGAGTAATATGCTTTTCATCCGAACAAAATTCATTTTTAAAGGTCGGATGGAGCTCGCATGTTGATTTTGTTCATGCAAGTTTGCGTTTCGAGAAGTACATGCTCGGTTCATAGCTTCGAAGCTTTTTTATTTACGAATGTAATCTTTCCCTTTTACATTTTTGCCGCACCCACCGGTAATTACATCCAAAAAACAGAGAGGGCCTGTCTATACAAGCCCTCTCTGTGAGGCGTTTCTGAAAAAGGCGCGTTACTCCTTTTTCTTTTTCGAAGTTAGCATGGTTAGATAGAGCATTATAGAGCCAAAGAAGAGCATGCCCACACCAAACCAGAGATTTACGTTCATTCCAAACGATTTGTCATACATCCCCGGATCCGACACGGTCAGCAGGCCGTAAGCGGTTAACAGGACTCCAAAGATGACAAACATTAAGCCAATAGGAAGTTTAATATCTATACCCATATCGAATTATATAAAAGTTACCAGAATATGATGCTTAAAATAATGGCCATGGCCATTACGAAGATTCCCAAAGAGGAGGTGCGCATATACCAAGCCACCTTCTCTTCCTGCAGTTTGGGTGTGAGCGAATAAACCAATCCCTTCAGTTCGGCATCGGTTTTGGTACGCTTGGTAAGGAGCGAGAGAACCACCGTAATCACAGCACTCGAGCTGAATGCATAAATGGCTGTCCAGAAGTTTTGGGCCATTTCAACAGGGTAGGTGTGTACCACGCCAAGCCAGCCTCCTTTCACCAACGTGTCGGCTCCCATCGGAACGGTGAGTCCATGGTGAATAAGAGCAATCGCGAAACCGGCCAGCAAACCGGTAAAGGCTGCATGCCCCGTTGAACGTTTCCAGAACATACCCAGGAAAATTACGGCAAACAGGGGTGCGTTAATCATGGAGAAGATGGTTTGCAGAAAGTCCATGATATTGCCGAATAAACTGGCAAGATAGGCCGCTGCAATACTCACCAGCACACCAAAAACGGTAGCCATTCTGCCTACTTTGAGGTAATGCTTGTCGTCGCCCGCTTTATCTTTGGTCACGGGACGGATGTAGCTCTGGTAGATATCGTAGGTCCATACCGTATTAAAGGCCGATACGTTCCCTGCCATACCCGACATGAAGGAGGCCAAAAGCGCAGTGAGTCCCAGTCCTAACACACCGGCAGGGAGGTAGTGGTCGAGCAACATGATGATGGTGAGGTCATAGTTGGGCTTCCCATTATCCATAATCGAGAAGTTGGCCGAAGGATCGTTCATCAATACCAAGGCAACAATACCGGGTACAATAATCAGAAAGGGCAGAAACATTTTGGGAATGGCGCCAATCAACGGGGTATTGCGGGCGGCAGTGGTAGATTCTGCGGCCATGGCACGCTGTACAATCAGGAAGTTGGTGCACCAGTAGCCGAACGAAAGCACAAAACCCAAACCGGCAAAGATGCCGTACCATTCAACCCCCATAGGGTTCGATCCCGAGGTTCCGGAGTATTTCCACGAGGTGGTGTAAGCATCGGCGGCATACCCTTTAGCAGTAACAATGGGTTCCAATTTGTCTTGCAGGCCGTCCCATCCGCCCACCTCGTGCAATCCGAGGTAAACAATGGGCAGCATCCCGATCACGATGATAAAGAACTGCAGAACCTCATTGTAAATGGCCGAGGAGAGCCCTCCCAGATAGGTGTAGCCCAGCACGATAGCAGCTGATAGCCACAGGCTGAGATTGAAATCCCATCCCAAAACCTTTTCCATCAGGATGGCTAGCGCATACATTGAGATGCCCGAAGCGAGAATGGTCATCACGGCAAAAAGAATGGCGTTTAGACCGCGTGTCTTTTCGTCGAAGCGGAGTTTGAGATACTCCGGAACCGAACGGGCCTTTGATCCGTAGTAAAACGGCATCATGAAAAGAGCCAGGAATACCATGGCAGGAATCGCGCCAATCCAGAAGAAGTGAGCGGTCATCATACCATACTTGGCGGCCGACCCCGACATACCCATGACCTCTAAGGCCCCCAGGTTGGTCGAGATAAAGGCCAGTCCGGCCACCCATGCGGGCATCGACCGTCCGGCTTCCAGAAAGGCGTTAGCATCTTTCATGTAGCGCTTTAATGCCCAGCCAATCCCCAGGACAAAAACAAAATAGACCCCCATAATGGTATAGTCGATCCATTCAAGACTAAAAATTTCCATGCGCTTTAATATTGGTTAAGTGTTGAATTATGATAATAAAGAGGGAACGAATGTATAAAAAAATTGCCAAACTACCGTAAGCGGTTTTCTGAAAAAATCGGCTCTCCGGTGCAGTACGACACTGAAGCAGGGCAATCTTTTTACTGCCGATTTGTTCATTCCGACAGCAAAATTTGGCCTGAGAAGTGATATTGCAGGCTCCCAAGGCCGAAAAAGAGGGCTGGATTCTCTACCTTCGCAAATAGTCTCTTTATTTTTCATTAACCTGAACAGTTAACTAACTCTCTTTTATGTATCGTTTGTTTCGTTATCTCTTTGTTGCCTCAGCCCTGATAGCTATTTCGGCTGGCAGTTTGCATGCCAAACCCAAGGCAAAATATGTAATCTACTTTATTGGCGACGGAATGGGGCTCAACCAAGTGTTGGGCGGATCAATCCTTGCCTCGCAACTGGCCGGTGATAAGGATGGCTATATGGCTTTTCCATTTCTGGAATTCCCGGTAAAGACATACGCAACCAGTCGTGCCTCAAATACTTATATAACCGACTCTGCGGCTTCAGGTACTGCGCTTGCCACGGGCGAGAAAACGAATAGTGGTATGGTAGGTGTTCTGAGCGATGGTGAAACCCCTGTTACCAGTATTGCTTTCGATGCAAAAAAAGCTGGCTACAAAGTGGGTATTGCCTCGAATGTGGGGGTTAATCATGCCACGCCGGCCTCATTTTATGCTCATGATAAAAGTCGCGACCACTACTATGCCATCGGGCTGCAACTGCCCGAAAGCGGATTCGACTTCTTTGCCGGAAGCAATTTCCTTACCGACCAGAGAGGCACGGAAAAACCTCTGCTAAAAACGGTGGCACGCGATGCCGGTTATACGGTGGCTTTTGGGGTAGATCAGTATAATGCACTCAAAAGCAAAAGTTCTAAAATGGTGCTCTTTCAGGCCGACTCCACGAGCACCGACGTGGCCTACCGGATTGACCGTAAACCGAACGATTTAACCCTGTCGCAAATCACTTCGAGTGCCATCGAATTTCTGACCAAAGAGAATGACAAAGGGTTTTTCCTGATGATTGAGGCAGGAAGAATTGATTTTGCAGGCCACAGTAACGATGCAGCTGCTACTTTCCACGAAGTTATCGATCTGGCAGAGGCTGTTGACGTAGCGCTCGACTTCTATAAAAAACATGCCAAAGAGACCCTGATTGTGGTGACTGCCGACCACGAAACCGGCGCCATGTCGCTGGGTGCAGCCGGAAAATATGAGCTCAACTTTTCGGCGCTTTCTAACCAGAAGCTCTCGAAAGATGCGCTTCGCGACAGAATTGGCGCTCTGCGTAGGGAGAAGAACAACAGGGTAAGTTGGGCCGACGCCAAAGCGCTTCTGCAGGAAACGCTGGGCTTCTGGAAAGAGGTTTCAATTAGTATGCCTCAGGAAATCAGGCTTATGCAGGTCTATCATGAGTCGCTGGGTGCGGCCCGCCCTAATCCGCCTTCCTCTTCGTCGGACGACAAACTGGCTGTGGCAGCCGTAACCATCATGAACGAAATTGCGTTGGTAGGCTGGTCGTCAGGAGGCCACTCTGCAGCGGTAATTCCTGTTTATGCAATGGGTGCAGGCTCCGAACTGTTTCACACGGCCGACCTTCTCGACAATACCGATCTTCCCAAAATCATTGCAAAGATAGCGGGCTATTCGGCCAAATAGAGCGATCCTCTTTTGGTTAATATCACTTTTTCGCCCGGTTTGGTCATTGCCTCAAACCGGGCGTTTTTGTCGCGTACACTCAGCTTCCCTCCGTTTTTCGAAAGAATGGTTACCGTAACAGGTTCGCCCTTCTCCCAGGTAAGATCGACCACAAATCCGCCACGGGCACAAAGCCCTTTTACCCATCCGTTGCCAAAAGCCGAAGGCAGCGAAGGCAGCAGTTCTATTTCGAAACCCTCTTGTTGGGGAAGTGGTGTTTGGCTTTGTAACAACATTTCGGCAATAGCAGCGGTGGCGCCAAAGTTTCCATCAATCTGAAAGGGGGGGTGATTATCGAAAAGGTTGGGCAAAGTCTTTTTGGCCAGCAATACCGAAAGCAACTTATAGGCACGATCGCCATCCTGCAGCCGGTTCCACATATTAATTTTCCACGCCAGGCTCCATCCGGTGCCGTCGTCGCCACGCGCATCGAGCGTTTTCCGGGCTGCTTCGGCCAGTGCCGGAGTGCCCAAGGTGGTAATCTGATTCCCGGGATAGAGTCCAAAGAGCTGCGAGGTGTGCCTATGGTGAGGATCAACCTCTTTGTAATCTTCGGCCCACTCCATGATACGACCCGTGGCCGGGCTTATTCTTATCGGCGCAAGACGGTTTAGGGTCTGTTGGCACTCTGCGCGGAACTCGGCATCTGTTTGGAGCAGGGTGCTGGCCTCAATACAGTGCGAAAGCAGGTCGTGAATGATGGCCAGATCCATGGTAGCTCCATACGTAAAGACCGATTTGGATCCATCGGGCAGATAAAATTGGTTCTCTGGCGAGTAGGAGGGGTTGGTAACCAACTTTCCGGCAAAGGCGGTTCCTGCAGGTGCCTCTACCAAAAAATCGAGGATGAATCGGGCGGCTCCCTTCATCAGGGGGTAGCCTCTCTCCTTCAAAAATTTTCGGTCGCCTGTGTAACAGTAGTGTTCCCAGGGATGTTGCGCCAACCAGGCTGCGCCCATGGGCCAGATGCCCTGCGGACCGTCGGCGGGTGCGGTGAACCCCCAGGCATCGGTGAGATGGTGAACCACCCATCCATCTGCGCCATAGAGTGTCTTAGCAGTTCGGCTGCCCGGTAATACCAATGCTTCCATCAGGTCGAAAAGGGGAAGGTGCAACTCCGAAAGTTGGGTGATTTCGACCGGCCAGTAGTTCATCTGGAGATTGATGTTGGTGTGGAAATCGGCATTCCATGGAGGATTCATCTGCCATGCCCAGATACCCTGCAGATTGGCCGGCAGGGTGCCGGGGCGCGAACTGCCAATGAGAAGGTACCGGCCATACTGAAAGAATAACTCAACCAATCCGGCATCGGGAGCTCCCTTTTCGCGAGTCAAGGCCAACCGTTTGTCGGTGGGTAACAGCGCCGTTTCGGGGGCGACACTGCCTAAGTGAATATCGACCCGGCCAAAGAGCTCCTGATGTTCTGCTACATGGCGTGACTTCAGCTTGCGCAGGGGTTTAGACATAGCTTTCGAAATAACCTCTTTACAGGCAATCAGAGGATCGGGCATTTGGGGAGGCGGGCTATCGAACAGATTTTTGAGCCCGGGATAGGAGGTGGCTCCCGAAACGTAAAGCGTAACCTCATCGGCCTCTTTCACCTGCAGGATTCCATTTTCAATGAACACTTTGCCGCCTTTGGCATTTGCGGTTACCTGTGCGGCAAAGCGGATTCCGCGAGGTTTCCCGTTGGAGTCTTTAATGGGTAGAGTGCCATGTAGTACCAGCGAAGGTTTGTTACCATTAGCCGCCTCGCAAACGGCATCCTGCTCCCGTTTCATAGTGAGAGAGAATTGTATCGATCCTCTCTTTGAGGCAGAAAAATGGATGACCAGCACCTTATCGACGGCCGATATGTATGCCTCTCTGCGAAACCTGACTCCACCCGAGGTATATTCGGTTGTGGCCACAGCGGTCGATAAGTTGAGACTCCTCACGTAGTTCGATGCCTCAATTTCGGGTGTGTCGAACCAGAGCTCGCCCAACGACTGATAGGGCTTGATTCTTGTGGGACGACCCATCATGTGTTTTGTGGCCAAAGCAATAGCCTCGTTACTTTTCCCTGCAAAGAGGAGACGTTGTACCTCGGGCAGAACCCCGAGTGAGGAGGAGTCGTTGGGGTCGAGCGAGTATCCGTCCCACAAGGTACTTTCGTTAATCTGAACTCTTTCGTCGGCCACCCCGCCAAAGACCATGGCACCCAACGCTCCATTGCCTAAAGGTAGCGCCTCCTCCCACACCTTTGCCGGTTGTTGGTACCACAACAGCCAGGTTCCCTCCGGTCGGTTCGCGGCCTGCAGAAGGGTTGCCCTGTCGTTCCATTCGGCACGGATGGGTCCGTTGCGAAGGGATGCAGGCTCGATTTTGCTTGCGGGTTGCGAAAAGAGACTCAGGCTCCAGAGGAGTCCGGCAAGCAGTGTAGGGTAGGTTTTCATGGGGTGGGAGTATTAGGGTCGGTTACCCGATTTCGTTGTGGTAGTGTGTAGCTCTTTGGCAGCGGGCAATGGTTCGGCCGAAGGAGGCGCATCGTCGGGGGCGCTGCCCCAGGTACGATTGGCCCTGGGCCCCATGGTGAGTACCAGTTTGCCTCCTGCTATCAAGTCGGAATGGGCAAACCAGGGTTTATTCCAAACGGTGCCATTGAGCTGGGCCGACTGGATGTATTTGTTCTCGTCCGAATTGTTAATAGCTTCCACCTCAAAGTATTTTCCATTATCCAAACGAATCTTTACCCTGTCGAATAGCGGGCTTCCAATGTTGTAGACTGGCATTCCGGGGGTTACGGGATAGAATCCCATATACGAAAAGACCACAAAGGAGGTGAGTCCGCCGCCGTCTTCATCGCCGGGAATGCCCATCAGGTCGTTGCGGAACCACTGGTTGAGCAGCGAACGGATCCGTTTCTGCGTTTTCCATGGGGTCCCTGCGTAATTGTAGAGGTAGGGTATGTGTAACGAGGGCTCGTTGGCCATGGAGAACTGCCCTACATTGCCGGTGTGGTCGGGGAGCCGGGCAAAGAACTCATACTTGCTCCGGCCCAGCGGCGTGGCATACATGGCATCGAGTTGCTCTGTAAAGGCTTCGTTTCCACCCATCAGGGCAATCAGATCGGCAACATTGTGTTGAACATCCCAGCGATAAATCCATCCGTTGTTCTCGTCGTAATATTCGCGGGCACCCATCCCACCGCCAAAGATGTAGTCGAAGGGCTCAATAAACTGCCCCGTGCTGTCTTTTGGGTGAAAGAACCCGGTTTTGGGGTTGAATACATTCCGGTAGTTATACCCATTTTTCAGGAAGAGGTCATAGTCGCTTTTCTTTCCCAACTCTTTGGCTATCTGCGCCAGACACCATTCGTCGTAGGCAGTTCCGAGTGTAACGGCTATGGGTTGCCGTTTTTCGAAGGAGTGTACGTCGGAATAGTGCTCTTTTTCGCCCTCTCTCAGGGCGGGGATATACCCCCGTTCACTATAAAAGCGGTTCAGTTCGCCTGCAGGCTTCGCCGACCAGGGGGCAAGCGTTTTATCGAGGATGGCTCCCTTGCATGCCTGATAGGCCTTCTCCAGATCGAAGCCGCGCAGCCCTTTTCGGTAGGCATCGATGACCGTTGCTACGCCGTGATTCGAATTCATGCTGCGGCTATCGCCCGTTATCTGCGGAAAAGTAGGCCACCAGGGGTGCTCCATCTGCCCGGTCATCTCCACAAAAGAGTGCAAGATCTGCTCCTCTTGTTTCGGATTTAGCAGTATGCGGAGAGGATGATGGGCACGGTAGGAGTCCCAGATCCAGTCGTCGGTGAAAAAGGGGGTGCCGTTGTCGGAATGAACCTTGCCGTCGTACGCGCTAAAATAACGCCCATCTTCCGAAATTAAGACCGGTCGTTCGAAGGTTCGGTAGAGCGAGGTATAAAAGATGGTTTTTCCGTTTTCGGAATCTCCCCACACGGCAATCTTTCCTAACTCCCGGTTCCAAACGGTTCGTCCGGTTGCCTTCAGGGCTTCGAGGCTTTTGCCCTCTACTTCGCGGGTCATGTTTTTGGCCGCCTGAGTTGCATCTATGAACGAAATGCCGTAACGTAAACCCACCGAAAGGTTCTCTTTTGCATAGGTAAGAACAATGCAGGCGTTTCGGCCCGATGCTTCGGTGCCCGCGGTAAGTCGCGAACTGTTCCAGGTGGAAACCGAAACCGGTTTACGGTCGGGTTTGAGGTAGAGATAGACTCGGGTGTTGTTGTTGAGTTGCTGATAACCCGAGAGAGCCTCTCCGTCCCATTTCAGGGAGCCATTTCGGGAGTTGAATACCAGATAGAACGGCTTCTCCTGTGAAAACGCGATTTCGTACATTGCCGCCTGTTGCGAAGGGGCAAACCGCACCTCCGTTTGCTGATTGTCGAGATAGACCGAATAGGAGTAGGGGGTAATTTTTTCCTGATCGTAACTAAAGTCAATTACCGGCCGCAAATCTTTCTCCTCGCCCTGAAAAGGGCTCAGGTTGAAGGCCGAACTGCCCCGGTGGCTTGTGATAATCAAGGGAAGTCCCTGCAACAGTTCGCCCGTATAGTCGGCCCGTTCGGGATAGACCCGTAGCATACTGTTGGGAAGGTGGATGGTGGGATAGGTGGGAACCAGCAGGTGGCTTACGTTCCCGATGTAAGGGTTTACAAAGTCGACCGGTTCTTTTTGAGCGGGCGAGGTCCCTGTGGTTCCTAAAAGAAACAAAAGAGCTCCCCAAATTCTTAGAACTTTAGACGTACCTAATTTCATCCGAACAAAATTTCTTTTTAAAGGTCGGATGGAGCTCGCATGTTGATTTTGTTCATGCCAGTTTGCGTTTTGAGAAAAACATGCTCGGTTCATACTACGGTTTTTTTTGCAACGCATAAGGTGGAATCGAAATTCTGGAGTGAGGGTTGATATGCTGAAGGGCGTAATGGCGCTAACGGGTATGTTGATCGGGTTTACTTACAGGCAAGGTTTTTCGCTGTTTCAGCAATTCGCCGGCCTTACCCGTGAGCCAGAGATAGTGGTCGGATCGAATCTCTGCATCGAGCGGAACAAAGCGGCTTCCTTCGGCCACCGGAACGGTATGGGCACATTTAAAGATGGCCGTTCCCTCGTCAATTTCATCGAACATGGCCACGTAGATCATTCCGGCTCCCTCCGCGGCTGCCCCCCCCAGATTGCCACCACCGGGCGATTGCCATGCTGCAGGTAGTTGGCATACCGGCTGCGTTGGGTAAATCCAAACTGTGCTATCAAGGCTTTCCAGTCGGCAATGATTACGTCGGTATCTTCCGAGCGCATCCCCGACATATCGTACATCACCGCAAGCGTTCTGTCGTAATCGAATGTGCTTAACAAACGATTGGGGCTGTTTCGCCTGGGAGAGGTTGGCCGTCTCTCCCTTCAGGCTTTGGCTGCAAAGCAAAAGAATGGCGGTAAGGAGTTGCGCAGCGATGCGCAATATAGGAATTATAATTACCATGGTTTAAGCAAAATGTAGATACGTAAATGTAACAAATCGGCCGACTATACACAAAATTCTCTAAAGATCTCTATCTTCGCTACCATTCACCATTCGCCATTGTTTTCCGCCTAATTTGCTGTAACTACCTCAACCCAATCACCAAAGCATTGCGCGAAGCGCAGCACTTGAAGCGCGCATGCGCTTCGATGCATTAGAGCACTTGCGCGCCAGCGCATATTCACCATTCACCATTTGCGCGCCAGCGCATCAGAGCATTATTACACCTCCCTATGGTACAAATAGTAACCCTTATAGAAAATCTGGTGTATGCTACCGGCCTTACGGCCGAGCATGGTCTTGCCATCTTTATTGACACCGGGAAACGGAAAGTTCTGTTCGATACCGGGCAAAGTGCTGCCTTTTTGGCGAATGCTAAACAGCTGGGCATCGACTTATCGGCTGTCGATGCGCTGGTGCTGAGCCACGGGCATTACGACCATACCGGGGGGCTCTCTGCCTTTCTCCGAGAGAATAGCAAAGCCCGTATCTATCTGAAGAACGGTCTTTTTGCGCAGAAGTATCACCATTTCGACCGTTTTATTGGCACCCCTGCTCTTTCCGAGGCCATGCAGCAGCGGGTTACCTACGTTGAAGGAGTTACCCCACTTTGCGATTCGCTGTACATTGTGCCCGATATTCCGGTAGTTAATCCGATTGATACCAGTTTCAGGAACTTTTATTTGCGAGAGGGCGAAACCTTTGTACCTGATCGGTTCCACGAAGAGCTCTTTCTTGCGGTGGTCAGCGGCCAAAAGTTGTCGGTAATCAGCAGCTGTTCGCACAGAGGAATCACCAACATCATGACCCGCGCCTTGCAACAGTTTCCGCTACCGATCGACCTGATTCTTGGAGGATTTCATCTGCTCAGGGGAGAGCCCGAACGTGATGAGCTGGTGGTAGAGGCTCTCTGTCGGTTGCACCCCGAACGCATTGGTGTTTGCCACTGCACCGGACTCGACGCCTATATAAAGTTGGCGAAGGCCTATACAGGCAACCTATTTTACAACCACACAGGTTATTCACTTAATTTATAAAGAAAAGAGAGCTCTAGTGCTGCGCTGTGCGCAAATAAAAAAAGAGGCCTTTCGCGCTTATGTCTATAATTTTTTGGCGCGAAGCGCAGCACTTGAAGCGCGCAAGCGCTTCGATGCCCTAGAGCTCTAGAGCATCGAAGCGCAGCGCATTCACCATTGTTATTCGCTTACCCTAGTGGTAGGTTTAGTACCCCATGATGATGGTAATGCCCTGTCCCTGTGTGTCATCGGCATACGACCAGGAGGCGGGATTCGTAGAGATTACCCGGTAGCTTCCGGCAGGTATCGGGGCATTAGGCACGCCAATCCAGTTTGCATTAGTTCTGTCTCCCTGACCCGGATAGCCCATCTGGTTACATTGGGCATAGGTTTGCTCGCTAAAGATGTTAAACAACGAGGCACCCACATCTTGTCCCCCTCCGGTAGATATCCAATTCCAATGGTAGGTGTAGATGGCCACAATGGTTTTTGGCGAATCGATGGTGAGAACCGGTGAGACAGGATTTCCCTGTGATACACCCGCGATACTGTTTACATTCAACAGCACGCCTCCTCCAAAAACTTGGCAATAGCGCAGTAGATTCGACCAATCGGAGCCAAATTGGCCGGATAAAGGGTAAGGAATCAGTTCGCAATCCTGTTCAAGTTTCTCGAAGGTCTGTGTTTCTTGCGAATTCAAATTCGTAAGTACCATTTGCGAAGAGGTCAGGCTGGTGAGAGTATGCGAACTTACAACCGAGCCATCTGGTCCGTCAAGGATTTCAACGGCTCTGCTTGAAGGAACAAAACGAGAATGGGTAAGCTGTCCTACGTAGTATTGATTCTCGGTGGGGGCCTCCTCGAGGAGCAGGATAAGGCCATTCTCCTTAAATTGGTAGAATTTCTCCTCATTAGTATTATACCAGAGACCTAAAAAGGAGGGCTCAAGAATAACCGTTCCTTCATATTTGGTTACCTCTCTGATGAAGTTCTGGTCGACGGTCGATTGCAGGGTGAAACCCTCCGGGGTAAAGTTAGTTATGGTGTAGGTTAGCGGATCATTACCGGTGGGGGTGATGGTCATCGTGTAGGAGAGGGCATCGTACGAATATTCGAATTCGCGTTCAAGGAAAAACCTGCCTTCAACATCGGTAGGCGATAAGAAGTGACCCGTTCCCTCGCTCATAAATTCGGCATATTCGGTTTCGCTCACCCTCCAGGCACCCACAAACGAGTCGTTGGTAATCGGATCGGCCACTGTTACGGGATCGGTATATAAGGTGTAGGTGCCGGCAGCCTCTCCCGATCCACCCAGCACAAGCTGGGTTGTGGTGATGCTCACAATAGGAATCGACTCCGTTTCCGAGTCTCCGGCCGTAATGTTTAGCGTATTGTTTTCGCTATCGAGGGTATAAGTAGAGACACTTTCGGGATCAATAATGTAGAGGCCCGGTGTTAAAGAGGGTACCAGTTGCATAGCAGCCCCATTGGCGGCCAGGTGATAGAGCCGTTCGCCCTTTCGCCAGTAACCCAATAGCATATTTTGCGAAATGAGAACCGACCCCTGCGTGACTGTTATCACTGCAGAGGCATTATTCCCGGAGGAGCCTGCACGCACCGTAACGGTAGCGGCAGTTCGGGGGGTAGTTGTGTTGTTGGCCGCAGCACTAATGGAGAGGAATTCGTTGTAACGGGTTACAACCACCCAATCGGCGCTCGCTTCGGTGGTCCATTCGGCTTGGTTGGTTGAGACCGTTACCGTTTGGGCAGTTCCCGGTGCCGTAAGTTCGATGGTTTGCGGAGCAACGGTGACATAAGCCTTGGGCGCTGCATCATCGTCGGAACAGGCCCATATGGCCAAAAGGGGAAGCAGGGCTGCTGCACGAATAATTCTTTTCATAAGATTTAGGAGTTAAGTGAAGGCGATTTCGTTTCTGAACCGCCACAAGAATCCTCTATTATAAACCTTCAACCTGCGGAGGAGTCGCAAGTTCGTTGCCGTATTGCCTGATGAGCGAAACAAACGGTTCTCTTTCGCGAAAACGCTCGTCTTCAAGCTCCCATACGGCATAGACGTTAAACCGATATTTGCCCTCCGGATCGGGTTTCATGGCCACACACCAGGTGTCGATAATGCCGGGACCCACCTTCGGGATATCGAACATCGTTACCAGGTTGGCATTGGGCAGAATCAGGCCCATTCCCATGTACCAAACCTTGTTGTAGGTCTGCTTGTCGTGGGTCAGCATGGAGACGTAGCGATCACCGTAGCTGTTCATGGTACGCTCCTTTTCGTTATTGTTGGTGACAATCCCGGTAACCAGTTCGGAGCCGACGGGCAGCGGCGAGGTGGTAATCTCATTTTCGTAACCGTACTGACCGGCCCAGATGGTCACTTTGTTGTGTACGTTGACTTTCGGGGCTCCCGGAACTTCCCATCCGTAAAAATCGAACTGCATTACCGATCTAACCGCTCCTTCGGTGAGAATTGCGAAACGTGTGGAGTCAATAATATCGATCGTGTCGGTAACCAATACCCCCATCCGCAAAAGGGTATCGGCCGTACGGAGAGCCAGCCCGCCCAGACCGAAAGAGTTGGCCGCGCTCATGATGTCGCGCCCCCAGTTGCTAAGCACATGATAGGTGTCGCCAGGGGTTCCGTCGGGGCGGATTCCGATGGAGTCGAGCACCATCTCACTCATCCGTTTGCCAAAGACATCACGGCAGTTACGGCCGTCGTAATAGTGCCGGAAACCCATTTTGTCGTTCTCCCAGGCCGGTCCGTCCATCTGGTAGGGATAACCGGTACCGCGAGGTAGCGGCGCTTTATAGTGTACGTCGGAGGTCAGTTCCTCCACGTGGTTGGGCGAGGTCATCTTGCCATACCTCACGTTGGTGCGAAGGGGGAACTGGGGATATTGATCGTTCGAAAGCCATACAATGTTGGCTTCGATTTTTTCCAGTGGCTGCATGGTACAGATAAAGGCCAGTTCGTCCCAATTGCCGTCGCCGTCCATGTCGTCGACCTGGCTGGCGAGGAATTCGCCCGATTTTAGTTTCACCGCCGGCAGCAACCCCGAGTCGGCCGGTTGAAGCTGGTTGCGGCTAAAGAGAAACTGCTGGTCGGTTCGCACCGCATCCAGCGGGTTCACAAGGGTGATGGGTTGTTTGGGTTCGCTACATCCCTGCGCACCGAAAAGAACACAGGAACAGAAAATCAGGAACAGAAAGGGTAGTTGTTTCATAGTAGCTGGCAAATTAAAATAGAAGCAAGGCAGTAAATATAGGCGATTCTATCAAAAGGTTCAGGTTGACCCTGATACAAAGGTATCTTTTTTATCTCTTCCGTAAATGCTAAATTAGCCAAAAATATCCTCACTCCTTCTGCCCTATGGTACGTTTTCTCCTTTTCTCGCCTCTCTTCCTGCTGCTTGCTCTCTCTCCTTTGCATCTCAAGGGTGTTTCCGGTTCGAATCGTATTGCCATTAGGGAGAGGGCCTGGGAGATCCAAATAGAGGCAATATCGGGCGAAGCCGATATCTACTTTCGGGGTCGACTGCTGCTGCAGGGGGTGACTGCCGCCTACCGTCCTGCCGGTGGTGCCGAAAAGTTGGCGACGGGAGTACCCTTTCGGGTAATGCGCCGCAGTAGCGTCGCCGACGAATTGGGCCGAGGTAACCGATACACGCTGCTTTCGCTCTTGCCCGGCGGCGATACCCTGGAGCGCCGGTTTACCTTTTACCGCAATTTGCCCGGCATGGTGATTCAGGCCATAGTCAGAGGTCAATCGCAACAGCAGGTGGCATCGGTGACCCCCCTTTCGGCCGCATCAGGTTTCGGGGCAGGGAGACCCGGTGCAGGTCGGTTTCTGTTTGTCCCTTTCGACAACGACAAGTGGATCAGGTACGGTTCGCACCCCTGGGGTCGCCGTGAAACCGGATTCGAAGTGGGGGCCTGGTTCGACGCCGACTCAAAAGCCGGCCTGGTGGTGGGCTCCATAGACCACAACCTATGGAAAACCGCCCTGATTTCGGAGAGCTCCGATACGCAACTCCAGCAACTTACGGTTTGTTGCGGCTTTACAGCACCCGAAACCCGCGACACCCTGCCGCATGGCACAGTGGGCGGGCGCGAGGTGGCCTCGGCGCGCATCTTTGTGGGTTGGTTTTCCGACTGGCGAAACGGAATGGAGGCATTTGGAGCAGCTAATGCCCAGGTTCAGAAGCCTCTGGAGTGGAGTGGCGGGGCCCCCTTCGGATGGAACAGTTGGGGCGCGGTGCAGTCGAAAATCAACTATAGCCGGGCGGTCGAGGTTTCGGATAACTTTAAAGAGTTGCAGGCGGCCGGATTCCATTCCGAAGGGCCGCTTTATGTGGGGCTCGACAGTTACTGGGACAACTTCTCGGATGAGGAGCTCGCTCGTTTTGTGGCGCACTGCAAGGCCAACGGGCAGGAGGCCGGCATCTACTGGGCCCCTTTTGTCGATTGGGCTAAGCGCCCTGCGCGTTCTATGGAGGGTTCCAACAGCTTTACCTATTCCGATGCCTATCTCTATGCCCATGGCAAACCGCAGGATCTCGACGGAGCCTGGGCGCTCGATCCTACACATCCCGCAGTGCAGGCTCGACTGCGTTACTTTTTTGATCGCTTTAAAAAGGCCGGTTTTACCTATATAAAACTCGATTTCCTTACCCATGGAGCCCTCGAGGCCGACCACCACTACGACCCGAAAGTCACCACGGGAATGCAGGCCTATTGGGTAGGGATGCAATATGCGCGGGAGTATCTGGGGCCCGATATCTACATCACCCTGGCCATCTCGCCCCTCTTTCCCGGAGGATTTGCCCATTCACGCAGAATTGCCTGCGACGCCTTTGCCCTGATGAAGGATACCGAATATACCCTGAACGGGCTTTCGGGAGGTTGGTGGCTGAACCGTATCTACCCCTTTAACGACCCCGATCACATTGTGCTCGACAAGGCGTCGGAGGGCGAAAACCGTGCCCGTGTCACCACTGCAGCGCTCACCGGCATGTTGATTAATGGCGACGATTTGAGCTCCTTTGGCAGCGCTGAGGCCAAAGAGAAGGCGATGCAATTCCTGACTCACCCTCCGATTCTTCAGGTGGTAAAGTTGGGCCAATCGTTTCGTCCTGTTACCCCTCCCGAGGGAGATTCAGCCCCGGCCGTCTATATGCATAGAGAGGCGAAACAGCTCTATGTGGCACTCTTTAACTTCGAAGAGGCGTCACGTACAATCGGGTGCGATGCCGACGAACTGGGTCTCTCCGGGCGAAAAGGCTATCGTGTAACCGAACTTTGGACCGGCGAAACGCGCCGGATAGAGGGTCGGCTCGAAACCACTATGGGTGGCAAAGATGCCCGACTTTTCAGAATTGAGTTGTAGGACGGCCCTTCAAGGCAAAAAAGAGGCGCTCATGGATTGCGCCACAAAAACTTTATGTAGGTTTGTGATCTTCATTCATGAATCGTTTACTATGGAAAAGATTGCAATTATCGGAGCCGGAAATATCGGTTCGGCCCTTTTAGAAGGGCTGCTGAAATCGGGACAGATGGATCCTTCGCGCATTACGGTAACCGACCTGCGCCCCGAGATTCTCGACGGGCTTCGTGCACGCGGTTTCGACACTACCTCCAATAACAAAGAGGCTCTTGCAAAGGCCAATATCATTATCCTTTGCGTGAAACCCTGGGGTGTGGCAAAAATCCTGGCCGATCTTGCCCCTCAACTCGACCCGTCGCGCCATATCTTAGTGAGCATTGCTGCCGGCGTTTCGCTCGAAACCATAGAGAAGATTGTTCCCAAGTTGCCTTTACTGCGTGCCATTCCCAATACCGCTATGGCAGTGAGAGCCTCCATGACAGCTCTGGTTGCCGCTCCCTGGTGTCAGATGGAGCAGGTTACCCGGGTTAAAGCCATTTTCGATTATGTGGGGCTTACTCTCCTGATGTCGGAAGAGGATCTGAACGCTGCCACTGTGCTGGCTTCGTGCGGAACTGCCTTTGCTCTCCGTTATATCCGCGCTGCCATGCAGGGCGGGGTTCAGATTGGCGTCAGACCTGATGTGGCACGCGACATGGTGGCGCAAACCCTTTTGGGAGCGGCGCAGATTGTGCTTGAGAACCAATCGCATCCCGAAGTAGAAATCGACAAGGTGACCACCCCAAAAGGACTCACAATCCAGGGACTTACCGAAATGGAGTACTACGGTTTTTCACGCTCGGTTGTAAAAGGCATTCTGGCTTCGTTCGAAGCGTTTAAATAGAAAAAAAGCGCTATTTATAAAGAAAGTACCCCTGTCGGTAGCACATAGTGCCGCGACAGGGATACTTTCTATTGCTTTCGGAACAGCGCTACGCTTCCGCCAGAAAGTCATAACCACACGAAGTGGCGGGGGCCAGTGTCTCTTTAATTACCCGGGGGCTCACCCAACGAAGCAGGTTCAGATAGCTGCCGGCTTTGTCGTTGGTTCCCGATGCTCTGGCACCTCCAAAGGGCTGCTGTCCCACAACTGCGCCGGTGGGTTTATCGTTGATGTAGAAGTTTCCGGCCGCATGCTCCAGCTTTTCCAAAGCCAGTTCAATGGCATAGCGGTCGGTTGCCAATATCGATCCGGTGAGTGCATAAGGCGAAGTTTGGTTGCAGAGCTCCAGCGCCTCCTCGTAGCGGTTGTCATCGTAGAGATAGATGGTAAGCACCGGGCCAAAGATCTCTTCTCTGAGCGACGGGTAATTGGGGTCGCTAGTGAGAATAACTGTAGGCTCAATGAAATAACCCTTCGACTTGTCGGCTTTCCCGCCCATGACAATCTCTGCCTTGCTAGATTGTTCTGCTGCCGAAATATACCCCGCAATGTTGTCGAACGAAGCCTCATCGATGACCGCGTTGAAGAAATTGGTAAAATCTTTTACATCGCCCATTTTGAGCCTGGCAGCCATCTCCTTCATGGTATCGAGCAGTTGGGGCCAGAGGCTGCGTGCCACATATGCTCTCGAGGCGGCCGAACATTTCTGCCCCTGATATTCGAACGCCCCTCTGATAAGGGCAACTGCACTCTCCCGAATGGGGGCAGTAGGGTGTATCACAACAAAATCCTTTCCTCCGGTTTCACCCACAATACGGGGGTATGAACGGTAGTTCGAGATGTTGTCGCCAATAATTTTCCAGAATTGATTAAAGGTGCCGGTCGATCCGGTAAAATGGACGCCTGCAAATTCGGGGTGGCTGAACACGACATTCCCGATGACCGATCCTTTCGAAGGCACAAAGTTGATAACCCCGTCGGGAACCCCTGCCTCCTGAAATACCTTCATCAGATAGTAGTTAGAGAGAACCGAGGTTGAGGAGGGTTTCCATACGGTTACGTTGCCCATCAGGAGAGGGGCAGCATTCAGGTTTCCGGCAATGGAGGTAAAGTTGAAGGGCGAAACCGCAAAAACAAAGCCCTCGAGCGACCGGTACTCCATCCGGTTAATGACTCCCGTTTCGGAAAAGGGCTGGCCGGCATAAATCTGTGAGGCAAAATAGGCGTTGAACCGCAGGAAATCAATGATTTCGCATACGGCGTCAATTTCGGCCTGGTAGGGATTTTTACTCTGACCCAGCATAGTGGCCGCGTTCAACACGAAACGGTACTTCTTGGCAATCAATTCGGCCGCTTTTAAGAGTACCGAAGCCCTTTCGGTCCAGGGCAGGCGGCTCCACCTGTTCCGGGCCTCAAGAGCAGCCTCAATAGCCATCTTGATTTCGACATCTCCGGCCAGATGGTATCTTCCCAAAACATGCGCATGATTGTGCGGCATTACAATGCGAACCGTATTTCCGGTTCGGATCTCTTTTCCGCCGATAATCAACGGGATATCCACCTCCTGTGCCGACATGTCGGCCATTTCGCGCTGCAATGCCAGCCTTTCGGGCGATCCCGGTTTATAGGAGAGAATCGGTTCGTTGGTTGGTTTGGGGAAATGGTAAATAGATTGATTCATAATAGATTTTCGGTTTATTGTTACTCGTTCCAGTTGGGAGTGATTTGGTCGCGCAGAGTGCGTACAAAAAAGTCGTACATCTTCCGCGCTCCATATTCTCCACCCATGGTGTGGTTCACTCCGGGCAGTACTACCAGCTCGAACTCTTTTTTGGCCTTAATGAGGGCATTGGCAACCTGCAGCGTGCTGGCGGGATCCACATTGTCATCGACCTCGCCGTAGACCAGCATCAGATTCCCTTTTAACAGATGGGCGTTATCGACATTCGAACTGGCCGAATAGTGAGTTCCCACGGGATAACCCATCCAGAGTTCGTTCCACCAGATTTTGTCCATTCGGTTGTCGTGACATCCACAGGAGGCATAAGCGCTTTTGTAGAAATCGTTGTGGAAGAGAACCGCTCCCATAGCATTTTGCCCGCCTGCCGAACTGCCGTAGATACCTACCCGCGTGATATCCATCCAGCTGTACTTTTTTGCAGCAGCCTGCATCCAGAGAATCCGGTCGGGGAAGCCGGCATCTTTCAGGTTCTGCCAGGCCACATCGTGAAAGGCCTTTGAGCGGAAGGCGGTGCCCATGCCGTCGATCCTAACTATAATAAAGCCCAGGTCGGCTAATGGCGACATATTATAATCCGAAACGCTGAAGCTTTTGGGCACATGTTGCCCGTGAGGACCGGCATAGATATATTCAATTACAGGGTAACGTTTTTTCGGGTTGAAATTCTTCGGAAGCAATATAGTTCCCCAGATATCGGAGATCCCGTCGCGCCCTTTGGCCGTGAAGACAATGGGCATCTTCCAGCCCGACTTTTCGAGCTCGGAGATGTCGGTCTGCTGGAGTGTCTGCAAAATCTTTCCATCGGTGGCACTGCGCAACAGAGTGGTTCCGGGCAGGTCGGGGCGCGAACAGTAGTCGGTAAAATAGGCGTAGTCGGACGAGAATTGTACGGAGTGGTTCCCGTTTTCGGGGGTAAGATCTACGAGGTTGTTCCCGTCGAATCCTATGCGGTAGTAGTGAATATTGTAAGGATCCTCGCCGGGATTGCGTCCGTTACCCGTAAAGTAAATTTCGCGACGCGCCTCATTTACCCTGATTACCTCGCGAACCGCCCAATTACCACGAGTAATCTGGTTTTTCACCTTTCCGGTAGCGGCATCCAATAGATAAAGGTGGTACCACCCATCGCGCTCACTTGCCCAGATTAACTCTCCGCTGTTGCGGAGCTTATTGCGGTAAATCCTGGGATAGTTCACAAAGGTGTTGCTGCGCTCTTCTACAACAATCTGTTTGGCACCTGTTTCGGCATCAACCCTATACAAACGGTAGGCCTGATGTCCGCGCTGATTCCACTCGAAGGTGAAACTGCGACTGTCGGGCTCCCACTCCAGCCGCTGCAGGTCGTATTGGTATTCGAGCTCCCGGGTGTCGAGGGGAATCTGCTTTAGGGCAACAGCATCGAACAGGGTAGGCAGGCTTATCGGAATTACGTCGCCGGCTTTATAGTAGGGGCGCGTTTGTATCTTAGGTTGCAACTGGTCGACAGGCGACGACTCAATGAAGGTGATGATATGGTCTTGTGCCTTGCGAACCTTCATGCAAGTCAACTTTTTGCCATCGGGCGACCAGCGGATTTGAGCGGTATAGGCAAATTCAGAGGCTCCGTCGAAACTGAGCTGCGTGACCTTACCCGAAGCAATCTCTCTTACAAAAAGGTTGTCGTTTCGGATAAAAGCCTCCATTTTGTTGTCGGGCGAAGCGGCGCTCCGAACGGCAGGAGCACCACCCTCTCTGGCTCCCCAGTAGCGTTGGTTTCGTTCGGGTGCTTCAGCGGTTGTCGCCTCCGTTTTGGAGAGCGAACCCGAAGCAATATCGAATTGCCAGTTGCTGTTTTTATATCCAAACTGCAGGGTTTGCATGCCGTTCGAAAAGGAGGCCCTCTCGAGCCTCATGCTGTCGGGATGCAGGGTTTCGCCTGTCTGTTCGGAGATGCGTTTCGCCAGCAGGTTGTGGTCGAAGGCCTCCTTCAGACTGTTCTGCGCCGCATCGCCCACCATGTAACGCGACGACGTTTTGGTGCGGTTCAGGTACCAGTATTGCGCTGTGCCCGAAACCCATGTTACCTGGGTCGAACCGCCATACATCAGGCGGTTATCGGTACGCGTTTTAATAGCCCGGTTATACTCCTCGGGCAACAATTGACAGTACATGCGAGGCATCGCCATGAAAAGAGCCGTACCCACGGCCACTAGCATCAGAAACTTTCTCATAAAGGGTTTGGTGTAGGTGGATTCTTACAAAGATAAAAGAGTAGAAATTTCTTTAGCCCCTGACCGAAGGCTATTTTCGGGCTTTTGGATATCTGTCACCCTTTTTTAGATGATTTTTGCACGTTCAGGCTACCGAGCCGTGATGTGAAAGCACTTTTGGCCGGTTTCGTATTTCACGTAGCACCTTCCCTCCTGACGGAGCGAGAGCAGCACCTCGGCCAGCACCATACGCAGATGATCCCAATGTTCATTCTTGCCTCTGCGCGACAATTTTTTAAATCTGACATACGTGATGTCGAAAGTGGTTGCATACCGGTGCGACGAGTTCGATGAGGCATTCACGTTCCCCGAACGCCGGAGGCTTTTCGCATCGCCATCGGTACGCAGCAGACTGGTAACCTGCAGTGCATATTCTGTCATCCCTTTGGCACGAAGCGCGCCGTTAAACCGTTTTCCTATGGTTTCCAGAAGATCGGCCGCCTCGGGCGTGAGGTAGGGCACCGAATGGGTCAACTTTTCGACCTCCAGGTACCGGTTGTTTCGGATCTCTTTCAGTTTTGAACGAACCGATTGTAACTCCTCTCGCGAAGAGAGCGGGGT
>CAYGID010000024.1:0-1347 GCA_964349835.1 uncultured Bacteroidales bacterium
ACCACCTATGCCCAAATGCATCTCGTAAACCATAACGGCTATGTTGTAGATACACCGGGGATAAAAGGATTTGGTATGGTTCATATGGAAAGGGAGGAGATCTACCATTTTTTTCCCGAAATCTTCTCTGTGTCCGAAGGGTGTCAATTCCACAATTGTCTTCATCTTACCGAGCCTCACTGCGCGGTTCGGCGTGCTGTAAACGAAGGCATAATAGCCTTATCGCGCTACAACAGCTATCTGGGAATCATGGAGGAGTTTAACGAGGGAAAATATCGCTCAGCGGGCTACTAACTGTTGCGACTGGCAATGAAGAGGGTAAGGTGCCGCAATGCCTCTCGGGCTTCGGATGGTGGCATTTTGTCTAAAAGTGAGAGTGCGCGTTCCTGGTATCCGGCCATCACCTCTTCGGCGTAGGCAATTCCCCCCTCCGCGTCTACCAGTTCCCAGGCTTCTTTCACAGCATCGGGGTGGTTTTCGCGGATCTGCGAGAGAAGCGAACTCCTAATGGATTCATCGGTTCGCGAAAGGGCGTAAATAAGAGGAAGGGTTATTTTTTTTTCGCGGATGTCGTTGCCGGTGGGTTTCCCTATATCGCCTTTGGGCTGAAAGTCGAAGATGTCGTCGCGAATCTGGAATGCCATGCCCAGACACTCTCCAAAGAGGCGGAGATCTGCGGTTTGGTTTTCATTGGCGTTTGCGGCAATAGCTCCGTTTTCGGCACAATTGGCAAAGAGTGTAGCGGTTTTTTTTCGGATGATTTCGAAGTAGAGGGGTTCCGTCATAGTGAGGTGTTGAGAAGCCTCCTCCTGAAGCATTTCTCCCTCAATCAACTCCTGCACCGACCGGCAGCCGTTGCCCAGCAGATCGTAAGATCCGGTGTCGACGGCAAGGCTCAACCCTTTCGACAAGAGAAAATCGCCTGCCAAAACTGCCGATTTGTTACCCCAAAGGGTGTGAAGAGAGGGGATACCCCGTCGCTCATCGGCCTCATCTACGATATCATCGTGAATCAGTGTGGCGTTGTGAAGCAACTCAATAAGTGCAGCGCCTATATAAGCCCTCTCGGTAACAGGTCCAAATAGCCTGGCCGAAAGCAGCACAAGCAGAGGACGAATCTGTTTCCCCTTCTGAATCAGAATTTGCGCCGTAATATTGCTCAGGTGTCCCACCTTGCTCCGGAGAATCTCCGAATATCGGGCATCGAAAATGGCCAGTTCCTGTACTACCGGCCTGCGAATATGTTCTAATTCCTGTTGCATGGGCTGAATAAACGCACAAAAATAACAAAAGCGGCATTAGTAAGAGGGGCAAACCCCCTTTTTATCGGCGTCGGTACACAGCAAA
>CAYGID010000024.1:1447-29558 GCA_964349835.1 uncultured Bacteroidales bacterium
CCTGCACTGTTCAATGTGGTTGTTGTAGATATGCGCATCGCCCAGTGTGTGGATAAACTCACCCGGCTCCAGGTTACACTCTCTTGCCACCATGTGGGTTAAAAGGGCATAGGAGGCAATATTGAAGGGAACCCCGAGAAAGACATCGCAACTTCGCTGATAGAGCTGACAGGAGAGTTTGTTGCCTGCCACGTAAAACTGGAAGAGCAGGTGGCAGGGGGGTAGGGCCATGGTATCGATTTCGGCAACATTCCATGCACTTACAATGTGACGTCGAGAATCGGGATTGCTCTTCAGATCGCTCAGGAGCCTTGAGATTTGATCGATATGCCTGCCGTCGGGAGTGGGCCAGGCTCTCCACTGTGCTCCGTATACCGGACCCAGATTCCCTTCGGGATCGGCCCATTCATCCCAGATGGTAACCTGGTTTTCGCGGAGGTATCCGATATTCGTGTTGCCCTTAAGAAACCAGAGTAGTTCGTGAAAGATAGAGCGAGTATGAAGTTTTTTGGTAGTCATCAGCGGAAAACCCTCCGAAAGGTCGAAACGCATCTGATAGCCGAAAACACTCAGGGTGCCTGTGCCGGTTCTGTCGTTTTTAGCGGTTCCCTTCGCGAGAATATGTTCAAGAAGTGTGAGATAGGGCTGCATACAGTGCTCGATTTCGAATGGGTAAACTTACGGAATTAACTCGAATTGCCCAATCTTAGGGAGATTTCAAGATCCGTCTTGCCTCTCCCTTCCCATCTTGTGGCTCCCGACCCGGTGGTTCGTACGGTATCGTAAAACCAGTGGCTTGCTTTGAGATGAATTCGTATCACTCGACATGGCCTCCACTCCAACCAGATTCCGGCTTGGGATCCTCTTGCCGAACAGGCCGTGGTTACGGAGTTGTTCCCGGCCGCCCGTTGGATTACATAGAAGGGCTCCATCCCTTTGTCGGAGGTCACCCTGCTCACCCAAAGTTCGGCCTTCATCCGGGCCTTTTCGCCCGACCAGCGTAAGGCACCGAAGAGTAGCGCTCCCTTCACCCTATTTCCGATTTGGGTTTGTTGCGCTCCTTTTGTCTCTCCTTTAATCGAAAATCCTGGTTTGACAGGCCAAAGTGCTGAGAATTTCAGACTTTGCACGATTTCGGGTTCGGGGCTCATTGCGGTTGCGTTTGGCAGGATTGCGTTAACCTCTTTCATTTTTTGACGGTACTCGATTCGGAGAAGGCCGCCCTCTTTATCCTTGTGTTCCAGCCGCACACCCATCGCATAGCCTTGAGTAGGGCCATTTGCTCTGTATTTTGCATAGCCGGAGTAAAAGATATCGGCATACCCCGATAGAATGGTGGTGCGTGTAAGCGATTTGGAAAGATGAACAAAGTAGCCCTCTTCGTTTGCGTTTCTGCTTGCCTGACCAAATCCCCTGCCCAGAGGTGCAGCGTAGAATCGGTTGTAAAATCGGTAGGAGAGTCCGACTGAGATTCCTGCGGGTACTTTTGCCTGCACTCCCGCCAGGAGGGCATCTCCCTTGTTGTTGTACCGAGCCCATTCGCCATAGATTTGTACCTTAGGCATTTTGAGCCGAAAACTGGCGCCATAGTTTTCATGCAGAGCGCCTCGAACGGTTCCTGCTGAAAACCAAGTTGTTTTCGATACAACCGGAAGGCTGTATCGGAGGGTGGCATACTGCAGGTCAAATTCCAGGATGCGGCCCGAATAGCCTCCCCGAGCCCCGATTCCGGCCATCGAAATATTCTCTCGCCTCATCCGCTCGGTTTCCGTGCGGTGCAGCCCTTCGGTTGGCAGCGAGCGGATTACCCTATTTCCGTTCGAGGCAGTATCTTCTTCTACGATGGCGTCGGCTCTTTTTGCCGATCCATAGAGCTCGCCGCTCCAGCGCCCCTGTTCCAGCCTTAGGGCAACGCCTCTTTCGAAACCACTTTCGTTGTTGCCGGTATGCGGCGAAATGCCCCTTCCTGGTTTGGCTCCTTCGTTAACGAAGCCCGCTTTGTAAAACCCAAACCCCTGCCCATGGATTAAACCGTAGCCTGACCGGATTTTGAAATCGCCGATGAGCAACTGCGACAACTGGGGTAAAATCTTCTCCAGAGGCCGCTCCAACAGAAGATAGCCCGAGAGGTAGTCGTAGCCCCAAAAGGTTCCGTTTTTCCAGAGGGGTTCGCCGGCATCTTTTTCGACCGTTATGCCCAGCCTTGCTTTCTCGGGAAAGCGAAGGTCAGCTCTGGCTCTTTGCCGAATCGGACCTCCTGCAAACCGGCTTTTCGATTGCGCGCTGTACCCCCTTTCGTAGGGGAGAGTCAGCCGCAGGCTGCTGCGGGCATCCCAGGTAAACTCTTTGGCCGCTTGCCTCCAGCTTGTGCTCTGACTTCGGCCAAAAGAGAGGTAAGGAGCCAGTAGGTTGGCAAGCTCCTCCGAAAATCCCTCGACCGTTGCCAGTTCGGCTCTATTGACAGGAGCTCCGAATTGCTGTATGTACAGGAGCAACTGCTCTGCCCGGAGGGGGTCGAGGAAGGGAAGATCCGCAAGTGATGCCGGGGTGGCTTTGTGCAGTCGAATTGGCTGGATTCGAAGCTGTTCCAGTTCTTCGATTATCTCGCCCGAAAGATTTTCGGAGAGATCCGATTGCTCGGCCAACTCCTCCAGGAGCGAAGCGTCATCACTATCCACAATCTGAGCATGAGCCTGCCCGAGGGAGCCTAAGAAGGCAATCAGAATCGCCAGTTGCGTGCATTTTTGTATCGTCATTTTTTATTGCGAATCTGGCTTTATTTGCAATAAGTATCAAAAACGGACGAGTCTTAAAATAGGCCGCAAAAGTTATAGATTGTTCTTCTCGCGCAAAGGAAGAAAAGGAAATAGTTCGTAACTTTGCACCCAAATTCCAAACTAATAATTCAGAAAATGATGCAAATGATTGACAATTTCAATTTCGCCGGCAAGCGTGCATTGGTTCGGGTCGATTTTAATGTTCCTCTTAATAAGGAGACCCTTGAGGTTAGCGACGACAACAGGATTCGGGGAGCTCTGCCCACGATAAGGAAAATTTTGAACGATGGCGGTTCGGTTATTCTGATGAGCCATATGGGGCGTCCCAAAAAGGGGTATGAACCCAAAATTTCGCTCAAAAATGTCATTCCGTCTCTTTCGGCGCATCTCGGCGGAAAAGAGATATTGTTTGCTTCCGACTGTATGGGCGAAGAGGCCAAGAAGTTCGCTGCCGGTCTGCAGCCGGGTCAGGTGCTTCTGTTAGAGAATTTGCGAATTTACGAAGAGGAAGAGGGAAAGCCTCGTTTGCCTGAAACGGCTACCGAGGAGGAGATCAAAGCTGCCAAGGCCGTTGTAAAGCAGAAGCAGAAAGCTTTTACGGCTCAGTTGGCCTCGTATGGCGATGTGTATGTGAACGACGCTTTTGGTACCGCCCATCGCGCTCATGCATCAACAGCCCTTGTAGCCGACCATTTTTCGACCGAAAACAAGATGTTTGGCTTCCTGATTAATAGCGAACTGAAAGCCATGGATTTGGTGCTGAACCAGGCCAAATCTCCCTTCACTGCTATTATGGGCGGGGCAAAGGTGTCCGACAAGATTCTGATTATTGAGAACTTGCTGAACCGTGCACAAAACCTGATTATCGGCGGTGGCATGACCTATACCTTTGTCAAGGCAATGGGTGGGAACATTGGCAATTCACTTTGTGAAACCGACAAGCTCGACCTCGCACTCAGCATCCTCGAAAAGGCCAAAGAAAAAGGGGTGAATATCTATCTTCCTATCGATGCGGTCAATGCCGATAAATTCGATGCGGCTGCCAACACTTGCATTACTAAGGTGTCTGAAACCCCCGACGGTTGGATGGGTCTCGATATTGCCGATCAGTCTATTGAGCTCTTTAGCAAAGTCGTTTCTGAGTCGAAGACGGTTCTCTGGAACGGCCCCATGGGTGTTTTCGAAATGGAGAAATTCTCGAAGGGAACCTCTGCCATCGCTCATGCCGTGGCTACAGCTACTGCGAAGGGAGCCTTCTCTCTTATAGGGGGTGGCGACTCAGTGGCTGCCATCAATAAGAACAACCTTGCCGACAAGGTCAGCTATGTGTCGACCGGTGGCGGTGCGATGCTCGAATATATGGAAGGGAAAGAACTTCCCGGTATTAAGGCTATTCGCGGTTAAATCCCGGTATATATAAAAGAGAGAGGGTGTCTCAAAGCGACTGGCTTGTGAGACACCCTCTCTCTTTTATATATACCGTTTGGATGAGGGGTTTACGGAGAGGCAGCCTTTTAGTCGATAAAATCGAATTTGGTGTAGGGAATAAGAGCCTTTGGAATACGGATTCCTTCGGGTGTCTGGTTATTCTCGAGCAGGGCCGCAACCACGCGGGGAAGCGCGAGAGCACTCCCGTTGAGGGTGTGAGCCAGAAGGGTTCTCTTTTCGCCCTCCTCCTTGTAACGGAGTTTAAGTCGGTTGGCCTGAAACGATTCGAAGTTCGACACCGAGCTGATTTCGAGCCATCTCTTCTGGGCTTCGGAATAGACCTCAAAGTCGTAGGTCATGGCCGAAGTGAAACTCATGTCGCCTCCACACAGCCTTAAAATTCGGTATGGCAGCTCCAGTTTGCATACCAGGCTCTCAACATAGGCAACCATCTCCTCTAGCGCGTTATAGGATCGGTCGGGGTGTTCAATGCGCACAATTTCCACCTTGTCGAATTGGTGCAGGCGGTTCAGACCCCGCACATCTTTTCCGTACGACCCGGCCTCTCTGCGAAAACAGGGGGTGTAGGCGGTGAGTTTTACAGGGAAGTCGGATGCGTTCAGAATGACATCGCGGTAGATATTGGTAACTGGCACTTCGGCTGTGGGAATCAGATAGAAGTTGTCGATGCCTACGTGGTACATCTGTCCCTCCTTATCGGGGAGTTGTCCGGTTCCGAAGCCGCTCTGCTCGTTCACCATAATGGGAGGTTGTACTTCGTTATAGCCCGCTTCGGCTCCGCAATCAAGGAAAAAGTTGATGAGTGCACGTTGTAACTGCGCTCCTTTCCCCTTATATACGGGAAAGCCGGCCCCCGTCAGTTTAACACCCAGTTCAAAATCGATGATGTTATATTTTTTTGCCAAATCCCAGTGAGGGAGGGCATCGGCAGGGAGCTCGCGCAGTTCTCCGCCGCTGCGAACAATTAGGTTGTCTTCGGCATGCCGGCCAGCGGGAACCAGGCTGTAGGGCAGGTTAGGAATGGTAACCAAAAGGTTTCGAAGGGTCTCCTCGGCTTCGGACTGTTGCTGAGCCAAACTTTTTACCTCCTCCTTTAGTTCGGCGGTACGCCTTTTTGCCTCCCCGGCTTGCAATGCCTGACCCGACTTCATCATTTGCCCTATTTCGCGGGCTAAGGCGTTCAGTTCATTTTGCAGGGTGTCGGATCGCACTTGTAGTTGCTTCCGGTTTTTATCGGCTTCCAGAACCTGGTGTACAATGGTTCTCCCGTCGAAATTTTTCACAGCAAGTCTTGCAATTACCTCTTCGGTGTTTTCTTCTAGAAACTTAACCGTTAGCATAATGGTAAAATTTAGATGGGTTGAAACAAAAAAACCTCGTGCAAATCGCTGAGATTTCCACGAGATTTTCCCGTTCGATGAATCAAAGCGCGGTTAGGCTTCGCAAGGGACTACTGATACGTACGACTTGTCGTTTCTCTTTTTCGAAAAGGTGATGACTCCGTCGGTGAGGGCAAAGAGGGTGTGATCCCTACCAATCCCAACATTCAGTCCGGGATTGTGCTTTGTGCCCCGTTGGCGAATGATGATGTTGCCGGCCTTGCATGCCTGACCGCCGAATAGTTTCACCCCGAGTCGTTTACTCTGAGAGTCTCTACCGTTGCGCGAACTACCGACTCCTTTTTTGTGTGCCATGGTTATCTTTTTTTAAAAATTCGCTGATTTATGCCTTGATTTCTTCAATAAGGATTTGGGTAAAATCCTGACGGTGACCCGTTTGCTTTTGATACCCCTTTCTCCTTTTTTTCTTGAAGATAATTACTTTATCGCCACGTACATGGCCAAGGATTTTTGCCGCGACAGAAGCACCTTCTACAACAGGCATCCCCACTTTGACGTCTCCGTCAGCGTCGACAAGATAAACCTTGTCGAACGATACGCTCGCGCCTTCTTCACCTTCAAGACGGTGAACGAAGATCTTACACTCTTTCTCAACTTTGAATTGTTGACCTGCGATTTCTACAATTGCGTACATTATTATTCAGGGTTTCGATTTCTAACTTGGGAGTGCAAAAGTATGATTTTTCGCACAAATACAAAAAATTATGAACAAAATAAATAGGTTAGTTAAAGAAGATGGCTACTCCTGCCACGCTGATAATGGCTCCAGCCCATTCCGATTTGGTAACCGGCTGTTTAAAAAGGAGTACAGAGGGGATAATTATGAAGATGGGTACCAGTGCCATAATCGAGGAGGCAATCCCCGTGTCGGTGTGTTGAACCGCGTAGAGCGAGAGGGATACTCCGATAACCGGGCCAAAGAGACTGCCCAGAAAGATGTAGAGGAGGCTTTCGGTATTTCGCACTGCTGAGCGGATGAGCGGCCCTTTTTGAAGGAGAAATGTGGCTGCCAGAAAAAAAGCCAACCCCGAAATGGTGCGGATTTGGGTGGCTGCCACGGCGTCGTAACTCTCTATGCCTATTTTGCTTAAAACAAGTCCCACGGCCTGTCCTGCCGCCCCGCCTATAGCCAAAAGCAGCCCCTTGAGCGAAATTTTTTGGCCCTGCTCCGCTTTGCCACGCCGCCAGAAAACTAATGCAATACCGGCAACAATGAGGCTCATGGCAAAAAAGCTCATGGCTGAGAGTACCTCTCCCATAGTAATCCATGCAACCAGTGCCGAAATGGGGGGAACTAACGTCATAACCACCTGTGTGATTCTGGATCCGATTACCGTATAGGCCTTGAATAGGAACAAATCGCCCACGAAAAAACCCACAATCCCCGAAATCGACAGCCAGATCCACTGGTGCGAAGTGGCCCCCGTTGGCCAGAAGTGGCCCCGGTACATGAGTAAAAATGCACCCAACATGAATAGCGCCATCACCATCCTCACCACATTAGTGGCAAAGGAGCCGCTTAAGCGGCCCGCCCTCTCAAAAGACAGGGCGCTAATGGTCCAACATAAGGCGGTTGTGAGGGCGGCAAGCTCGCCAATATGTGTTACGGTCATCGAAAATCGGGTAAAGGTGTGCTGCCAAAAGCGCACAAAGATACAAGAATCGCCGATTCGAAATTTATTTTTTCGGGGAGTGTAAAAAAAGATGCGAGTTTGGCAATGTTTTTGCGGAAAGCGAATAGTTCAACCTTATCTATTGTTTGTTATTATGATGCTTCAGTGGATTATTTTCGGAGTGATTGCCCTTGTGAGCTGGGCTGTTAGTGAGATATTAAAGTCGCGGTTCGAAGAGTACTCTAAGATTCCCACAAATTACGGTCTTACCGGAAAGGATGTGGCCGAAAAGATGTTGCGTGATGCCGGTATCTACGACGTGAGGGTGGTTTCGGTGCCCGGTAGGCTTTCCGACCACTATAACCCCGTAGATAGAACCGTGAATCTCAGCCAGGTGGTTTACGGCCAGGCAAATGTGGCCGCTGCGGCTGTTGCTGCCCACGAATGCGGACACGCCATCCAGCATGCGCGGGCTTTTGTTCCCCTTAGGATGCGTACGGCACTGGTTCCCGTTGTAAGTGTTTCTTCGCGCTGGCTTTCGTGGATTCTTTTGGCTGGCATGCTGCTGGTGAATCAGTTGGGCACCCAACTCCTTTTTGCGGGAATCGTGCTGTACGGATTCACCACGCTCTTCAGTTTTATTACCCTTCCTGTTGAGATTGATGCCAGTAGGCGTGCGCTCACATGGCTGAATACGGCCGGGGTAACGGGTTATGCAACCTATCCCAAGGCGCAATCGGCACTCCGGTGGGCCGCCTATACCTACGTTGTGGCAGCTCTCGGCTCGCTTGCAACCCTTATGTATTACATTATGGTTTACCTGAGTCGCAGAGACTAGGTTCTCAGGCGACCGGCTATACAAAATCCTTTACTGTCCTTGGTTCGCGCGGGGGTAAAAGGAAGTCGGCAGGGTATTTTTTGAGTAGTCGCCACAAGTAGCCGAAGAGAGGTTTGAATTGCGTTGTGTTGACTTTGCGCGATTTCATGGCCACCAACAGGGCAAGGGCAAAGCTGACAAGGAAATTGATAAAGCCGATGCCGAGAATTCCTCCGAAAACCCAAAGAAATTCCGACAGCGGAAGGTCGAAATTGATTCCGTAGAGCCCAAAGGAGAAGCTACCCATAGAGATGGTTATATGCCGGATATCGAAGGGGAGACCGAAGATGTCGCCAAAAAACTTGGCGAACCCAAGAAAAAATCCGAGGCTGATGTTGCCCGCTACCCATCCCATGTTCTTTTTTACAAAGGTTGCCAGAGCCGTGAGGTTCTTTTTTCCCATCATCACCTTCAGGGTGGCGTGGCTCACCAGCCGCTGCACAATTTTGGACGAAAGCGTCCGATTGTCGACATAACCCGAGATGATTCCCGAAAGGAAAAGGAAGAAACCGGTTATGGAGGCGTAGAGTATGGTCAGGCTTTTGGTGGGATTCTGCATGTCGAGCAGGTGTTGCGCATATTCTCCTTCGGCCACTTTAAAGCCCAAGAGATCGCACAGATAGGCAAACAATAGCGATAGCGGAAAGACGAGAGCCAGATTTCCGATAAAGGAGGCTGTCTGGCTTCTCCAAACCTGACTGATGGTTATGGCGAGAGCCGGGAGGTTGGGTCCGCCGAATTTTTGGCTGTCCATTGATGCTGCCACCGATGCCGCGGTCATGGCCGGCTGTTTAGTGGCAAGTGTTGCCCCGGTACTCTGAATGGCCAGGAAGCCAATGCTGTAGTTGATACTGTGGGCCATTGCCTCCCAAAAGGGAGCCATTCGGATGTGGTGTGACAACACCTTTAGCAAACAGATAAAGGAGATAATAACCCCTCCCCAGGCTGCCGAGATATACATCTTTACGTAGTCGACCCACTGGGTAGTGATGTATTTCTCGCCGGTCGACCGGACATGTTCTGTGATTTGGAATGCAACCAACTGAAGGTTCTCATTCAAGTACTTCCGGATGCCTGTTCGGCTGTTTTCCGTTTCGACCAGCTGTTTAAAGAGTTGCACCGTTTTTACGGGATTCAACGGATCCTTACCCTCCAACAGATTTACAATCATCAGCATTCGGCGGAGAATTTGATCCAGCCTTACCATGGCGTGGGTCTGTCGAAGCGAAACCCCCAGCGCAGAGTTTTTTCTGTGCATCAGGGTAAGGCTTTTCTGGCAGGCGATAAGGGCTTCCCTGAAGTGGACGAAAAATGATTCCGGGAATACCCGCTCCCCGATATCGCCCTGTTCGGGCCGGGCGAATCGGGGGTCGGAGCCTGTCAGGATTTTATTCTGTTGCACAAAGGGATTTAATGCCAGGCTCTTTTTCCCGTGCCTGTCCGAAATATCGGGATCAATGCCAATCGAAACCGTCCGGTAGGAGAGAATGTAGAGCGCCTCCCTTAGTTCTGCGGCAAAACGCCCCTGAGTTGTATCAATCCGGATATGGGCATGAACAAAAAAACGGGCCCATTCTTTATCACTAATTCCGCTAACCCACCTATAATCATTTGTTTCGAAAAACAGCGACTGAATAAAGAAAGAGAGGCTGTTCGTTTCGGCAAGAGGAGGCAGAATCTTGTGCTTTATTCTCCTCACCAAACCCACCCATCCCGGAAGGGCAGAGTCGATTCCGCTGTCGGAAAAGGTTTCGCGGACGGATATCTCCTGAAACAGGCCGAGCAGCATCTGCTTGAAGCGGGAGGCCAGAAGGGTGTCGTTATCAAGAAAATAGGTAATCCTTTGAAGCCTTTCGGCCGAGAAATCGGCATGGAATCTTCGTGGCGGACGGATTACACATACAAGTTGAATCAGAAGCTCCAGGGCATCATCTCCTTCTCCTTCAAAGGTTTTCATCTCTTGAAGGATGGCCAATAGTTGTTCCTCATTCAGGTCGAGATGGCTGGACTTTGGCATATGTATAGAATTGGCGCAAGATAAAAAAAAACCGGTTATCTTTGTTGCCCACCTGGCCAGATTGGCTGTAATGAAAACCTTCGACATGAGAATTTTGGGGATTGGTTCGGCCTTGGTCGATGTCTTGTTCCGGCTGCCACACGACACGTTTCTTGAACGTTTAGGCCTTGCCAGGGGCAGTATGACGCTTGTAGACAGCCTTACCTCCAACAAGATTTTGAACGCCTTTGTGAATGAACGGTTTACAGAGATGTCGGGAGGATCAGCCGCCAATACGGTGTGCGGGTTGGCGCAGTTGGGCTCTTCGGCCGGATTTTTCGGGAAAACCGGCAGCGATCGATTGGGCTCTTTTTTTTCAGAAGAACTGAACATGTCGGGGGTGGTTCCTCATCTGATAACCTCGGCCTCTGAACCCACCGGGTTGGCCGTTACCTTTATCTCGCCCGACTCGGAGAGAACCTTTGCTACCTGTCTGGGTGCAGCCTCTATGATGACCCCCGAAGAGCTCACCCCTGCGTTGTTCCGGGACTACGATCTGGTTCATCTGGAAGGCTATTTGGTTTTTAACCCGACGCTTCTGGCTCGTATTGTTGAGTTGGCAAAACAGGAGGGGTTGATGGTTTCGCTCGATATGGCCAGCTTCAACGTGGTGGATGATAATCTTCCCCTTTTTCGTCAATTGGTTTACGAAACGGCCGATTTTGTCTTTGCCAATGAGCAGGAGGCGGCCGCTTTTACCGGAAAGAATCCCGAAGATTCGCTCCGTGATCTGGCCGGGTCGGGTCGGGTTGCCGTTGTTAAAATTGGAAAAGATGGTTCACTGGTTGCCAGGAACAGGGAGGTGGTTAAGGTGCCAGCCCGTCCGGCAAATGTGGTCGATACCACCGGTGCAGGCGATCTCTATGCTGCCGGATTTCTTCACGGTATCGACAAGGGGGCTTCTTTGTCGGTTTGTGCAGCTATCGGATCAGTTGTGGCTTCGCGCGTTATAGAGGCTCCCGGGGCTAAAATTGCGCATGATGGCTGGGCATCGGTCAGACGCGAAGTGGCGCAGTTACTGAAAGGCTGACCAGCCGTCCGGCTCAGAAGAGCCCGTGAATCACAGCATCGATTTTATTGATAATCTGTCTTAAATCTTCGGGTCGCTCCGAAAATTGGCATTGGTCTACATCTACGATTAGCAGTCGTCCGGGATATTTTCCTATCCATGCCTCATACCGCTCATTAAGCCGGTGCAGATAATCGAGTCGGATGGAGGTTTCGAATTTTCTCCCTCTTTTTTGAATTTGCGAAACCAGTGTGGGAACCGATGCCCTGAGGTAGATGGTGAGATCGGGTCTTTTAATGACCGAAGCAATCTGCTCAAAAAGATGGAGATAGGTATCGAAGTCTCTCTTCGACATCAGACCCATCTCGAAGAGGTTGGGTGCAAAAATGGCCACATCTTCGTAAAGCGTGCGGTCTTGAATCACCACCTGTTGTGAATTGGCAATGCTCAGCAGATGCTGGAACCTCCGACTCAGCAGGTAGACCTGCAGATTGAACGACCACTTCTGCATGTCGTCGTAAAAATCATGCAGATAAGGGTTCTCTTCGACCCGTTCGTAATGGGGTTCCCAATGGTAGTGTTTTGCAAGCAATGAGGTCAGAGTGGTTTTCCCCGACCCGATATTTCCCGCGATGGCGATATGCATATTGATCTGAATTAAGGCTCCACGTTTGCTTCTGCTAAGATAGCATCAAGATAGGTACGGTGGTTGCTTAACCGGGGTACTTTATTCTGTCCGCCCAACTTTCCTCTGCGGTTCATCCAGCTATAGAAGGTTCCTTTGGGTAACGACCTCACAATGGGCATTCGCAGAGTTATGCTCTTCTCTCGCTTTGCCTCGTAATCGGAATTCAGCTCGCAGAGGGCCGCATCGAGAATCCGGGTAAACTCCTCGAGCGAGGAGGGTTCGGTCTCGAATTCGATGAGCCATTCATGTGCCCCATTACTCTTTTCGTCCATGAAGACCGGACCTGCCGTATATTCCGAAATGACCGCCCCCGTTGCCTTGCAGGCCTCTTGCAGACCCCTCTCGGCATTATCAATCATCAACTCTTCGCCAAAAACATTGATATGATGTTTTGTGCGCCCCGTTATCCGTAACTTGTATGGAGAGACCGACGAAAAGACAACGGTATCACCCAGAAAATAGCGCCATAGCCCTGAGTTGGTCGAAATCACAATGGCATAGTTTTCGCCCGGCTTAACACCCCACAGGGGTAAAACCTCAGGATTTTCCCTATCGACCTGGTCGATAGGGATAAATTCGTAGAATACCCCTATGTCGAGCATCAGCAGCATGTCGCGCGAGGAGAGATCGTCCTGCAGGGCAAAGAATCCTTCAGAAGCGTTATAGGTCTCCATGTAATGCATGCCCGCAACCGGGAACAGCTTTTGGTATTGGGCTCTGTAGGGTTCAAAGCTGACACCTCCGTGGATAAAGAGTTCCATCTCGGGCCAAATTTCAGAAATAGAGCTCTTGCCCGTGTGGGCCAGCAGATGTTTCATCAGATTCAGGTTCCAGGAAGGGACGCCGGCAAATGCCGTAACCCGCTCTTTTAGTACGGATTTGCAGATTGCCTCCAACTTCTTCTCCCATTCGGGTATCAGAGCAATCTCCTTCGAAGGGGTTCTGAAATAACCGGCCCAATCTTTAAGATTTTGAATCATGATAGCCGAAAGGTCGCCGTAGTGGCTGCCGGAGTGGTCGGCATCAATCTTGTGGCTCCCACCCAGCGTCATGGTTTTACCCGAGAAGAGGCGCGATTGCGAATTTTGGTCGAGATAGAGAGCCAGTATATCTTCGGCTCCCCGAAAGTGATTATGGGTGAGCGCCTTGGTGGTTACGGGGATAAACTTACTCTTGTCGTTTGTAGTGCCCGACGATCTGGCAAACCAAACCGTGTTACCCGGCCATAGGATATCTTTTTCGCCGCTTCGGGCTCTCTCAATCCAAGGCTGCGCCATTTCGTAGGTTTGCAGAGGTACCGATGCATGGAATGTTTCGTAGGATCCCGATGCGGCATAACTATATCTGCGGCCCCACTCAGTAGCAGAGGCCTGTTTGAGCAGATCGCGCAAAGTTTTTAACTGCACCTCCTCCGGGTGGCGACGAAAATAATCTATCTGTTGCAGCCTGTTATGGTTCTTAACCAGCAGGAGCGATGAGAGCGGATCCCTCATAACTGCCAACGATTACAATATAAGCATCGCATCGCCATAGGTGCCAAAGCGATACTTCTCGCGGATGGCAACCTGGTAGGCTTCCGTAAGCGCATCAAACCCTGCAAAGGCCGAAACCATCATCAGCAGGGTTGAGAGCGGAAGGTGAAAATTGGAGACCATGCTGGTAGGGATGGCTAGTTCGTAGGGAGGGAAGATAAATTTATTAGTCCAGCCATTAAACGGCTTTAGTCTGTTTGTGGTGGAAACCGAACTTTCGAGGGTTCTCAATACGGTGGTGCCCACAGCGCAAACTTGCGATTTCCGGTCTTTGGCGCTGTTTACAATCCGGACAGCCTCATCGTCGATGTCAATCTGTTCGGAATCCATTTTGTGCTTTGTGAGATCTTCCACATCGACCGACCGGAAACTTCCCAGCCCCACATGGAGCGTAATCTCGGCCCTTTCGACGCCCTTGATTTCGAGCCTTTTTAATAATTCGCGGCTAAAATGAAGTCCGGCCGTGGGGGCAGCCACTGCTCCTTCGTGCTTGGCAAAGATGGTTTGGTAACGCTCGCGATCTTCGGGTGTGGTGGCCCGCGAAATGAACCTGGGCAGGGGCGTCTCTCCGAGAGAGTAGAGGGTTGTCTTGAAATCCTCGTAGGTACCGTCAAATAGAAAACGAAGGGTTCTTCCCCGCGAGGTGGTATTGTCGATTACTTCGGCAACCATCACATCGTCTTCGCCAAAATAGAGCTTGTTTCCAATCCGGATCTTTCTGGCGGGGTCAACCAAAACATCCCATAAGCGCTGTTCGCGATTGAGCTCGCGCAGCAAAAAAACCTCAATCTCGGCTCCGGTCTTCTCTTTGTTGCCAAATAAACGGGCAGGAAACACTTTCGTGTTATTAAAGACCATCACGTCGCCCTCCGAAAAATATGTTATGATATCCTTAAAAATCTTGTGCTCAATTTTACCGGAATTCCGGTGTAATACCATTAACCGTGATTCATCCCTGTGGGAAGCCGGATATTGCGCAATGAGTTCCTGGGGAAGGTCGAATTGGTACTGAGACAGTTTCATGGACTATTTTTTTAATGAATTCAATTAAGTGTAGGCATCTAACAACACCCGATACCGCTATTTTGTTCGGATGCCGCGGCTAAACCTCCAAGTTGTTCAATAATTGTTCAAAGGCTTCCGGAGTCAGGGCGTTTTCAACACAGAAATCGCCGCTTCGGGTTCTCCTGAGAGCAGTGAGGCACGCACCGCTATCCATTGCATATCCCAGATCTCTGGCCAATGAGCGGATATATGTTCCCTTGCTGCAGGCAACCTTTATTACTACGGTAGGAAGTTCGAAAGATACTATCGTGAGGAGGTAAATTTCAATAGGTTTTGCCTCTAATTGCAAATCGGATCCTTCCCGGGCCAGTTCGTAAGCTCTTCGGCCTCCTAAATTTTTTGCCGAAAAGAGGGGAGGGACCTGATTTAATTTGCCAGTAAACTGCTGCAAAATCTGTTCCAAACCCTCTCGGGTAATATGTTTGTATTCATATACTGCATCCGTCTCCTTTTCGAGGTCGAACGAAGGAGTAGTTCTCCCGAATTCGATGGTGGCTATGTACTCCTTTTCCTGCGACTGCAACTCGTCGATCTGTTTAGTGGAGCGCCCCGTGCAAATCACCAACACCCCCGTGGCCAGCGGATCGAGCGTGCCGGCATGGCCCACTTTCAATTTTTTTACGTTGAGTTTCTTTGTGAGTCGGTTTCTCACTTTCCTTACCAGGTCGAACGAAGTCCACTGGTAAGGCTTGTCAAAGATGAGAGTTTCTCCTTCTATAAAATCCATTTTTTAGTTACTATCGTAGTATGAGTGCGTTATCAATGAAAAAAGTGAATACTGAGGGTCAGCGATCCTATCAGGAGGCAGTAGATGGCAAAATAGTGCAGTTTTCCGCGGTTCACAATGGAAATCATCCACTTGCACGCAGCCCAGCCGGCCACGAAAGCACTCAGAAAGGCGGCAATCAGAGCCACGGTAGAGAGGTTGGAATTTGCTGCGTTAAAACTGCCATCCATGAGCGATAGAAACGACTCACCCAGAATGGGAACCAGAACCATTAAAAATGAAAAGCGGGCCACCCCCTCCTTTTTATTTCCAAGCATCAACCCGGTGGCAATGGTCGACCCTGCACGCGAAAGACCCGGCATAACGGCACAGGCTTGGGCAATACCGATGAGAAAGGCATCACGAAAGGAGATCTCCTCCTTTTGACGGGGTTTTGCCTTCCAGGCAAAAAGCAAAAGCAACGCTGTTACAATCAACATGATGCCGGTAAGATGCAGGCCGCCTCCGAAAAAAGATTCTACCCAATCTTTAAAAAACAGGCCAACAATGGCAACGGGAATCATGCTGACTCCGATCTTGAACAGGTAAAGCGTTTCGCGGTTCATGCTGAACTGAAAAAGACCCTTGATAAGGTCAAAAATCTCCTTTCTAAAAACCACCAGCGTACTGAGCACAGTTGCCGAATGCACAACTATGGCGAAGAGCAAATTATCCTTTCCGGAGGTGCCCAACAGGGCGTTTCCCAGTTCGAGATGGCCGCTGCTGCTCACAGGCAGGAATTCGGTAAAACCCTGCACCAAGCCCAGAATGAGCGCTTCTATCCAATGCATGAGGCCTTATGCTTGATTTTTTGGTTTCCGCATAATGGCCCATCCCACTACCGTAAAGCCGGCAATCATCACCAGCGGCGCCAATGTGATGCGCCGGAAGCTGAAGATGGCTTCACTAAAGTGGTTGGGATCGTCCGATTTGCCGCCCACCATAAGCAGGCAGCCCAAAATCAGTATGACTACGCCGAGCCCAATGTACTTGAGGTTTCCGGGGGCGATGGCAAATTCCGGTTCATCCTGGTTATTCTTCATGTTGTTAGTCATACAAAGAGGGCTGAAAGGGTAAAACGATGATTCGAAACTTAGTAGTGGAGCAGATCGGAAGCGGTTTTCAGGTATTTATTCACCGAGTAATAGGTGGAGACATAAGTAAGCGAAATACCCATGAAAAGGATAAATCCAAACAGGCTTCCCATTGCGGTGTAATCGCGAAGCGTGACAAACCCGCCCATTTGCGCACTAACTGCATAGATGAGGAGTGCCAGCCAGATATTGGCTAAAAGGGCGCCCAATATGCCCAAAGCGATGCTGTTAAGAAGGAACGGGCCACGGATAAAGCCGTGAGTGGCTCCCACCCACTGCATGGTTTTGATGGTAAATCTTTTGGCATAGACCGAAAGCCTGATGGTGTTGCTAATCACCGAGAAGGCAATCAGAAGCAGCAGGGCGCAAAAGAGGATGAATACAAAGCTCACCTTTCGGATGTTTTCGTTGATCACTTCGATAAAGGCTTTTTGATAGACAGCTTCTTCAACCCCTTTCCATTCGCGAAATAGCGTCACCAGTTTCGCAAGGCTGTCGGGGTGGGCATAACCGCTCTTCATCTTGATGTCGATGGCGGCCGAAAGGGGATTGTAGCCTAAGAAACCCAGATCGACAAACTCCTCGCCCAACTCCTCCCGGAGCTCCTGCGCCGCCTGTTCCTTCGAAATGAATCCGGTGGTGCGGACAAAAGGCTCTTTTTCGACTCGGGCCTGCAGCTGCTCAATCTCCTTTCCGGTGAGCTCATCCCGTAGCATGAGGGTAATTCCCACATTCTCCTGCACATATTTCGAGATGTGGTGTGCGTTCAGAAGTAGAAAGCCCACCATTCCCAACATAAAGAGAACCAGCGACATACTTAATATAGAAGTAGCGCGTGATACCCGGATCTTTCTCTGAATTATGGCAATTTCTTTTGATTTCATCCGAAAACAATCCCTGCAAAGTTCACAAAGGTAAGCAAGAATTGCGCGAATTGGCTCTGTTGCGTGTCAAAACTTATCATAATAATGGTTAACGCCTCTTTTCGAGAGGTGCCAAGGTTGATTATTTATACGACTTCTCTATCTTTGCGGGTTCCGTAAAGGAGGTATAAAGCCGGACTTCCGGTATCTGCATCTAACCCTGTTCAGTAATGAAGTTTTCGGAGTATAAAGGATTAAATCTGTCGGCGGTCAACAAGGAGATTTTGACGCGCTGGGAAAAAGAGGACACATTTGCCAAAACGCTTGAAGCCGGTAAGGGCAGCCGCCCTTTTGTCTTTTACGAAGGCCCCCCTTCGGCCAATGGGATGCCCGGGATTCACCATGTTATGGCCCGAGCCATCAAGGATATATTTTGTCGGTATAAAACCATGCAGGGTTTTTTGGTGGAGCGGAAGGCGGGATGGGACACCCATGGCCTCCCTGTTGAACTGGGCGTCGAAAAGGCGCTGGGTATTACCAAGGAGGATATCGGTAGTAAGATATCGATGGAAGAGTACAACGCCATCTGCAAACGCGAGGTGATGAAATACACCGACCTCTGGGAAGATTTGACCCGGAAAATGGGTTACTGGGTGAATATGTCGGATCCCTATATTACCTACGATAGCCGTTATATAGAAACCCTTTGGTGGCTTCTTGGCCAGTTATACAATAAGGGATTGCTTTACAAGGGGTACACCATTCAGCCCTATTCGCCCGCCGCCGGTACCGGTCTCAGTTCGCACGAGTTGAATCAGCCCGGTTGTTACCGTGATGTGAAAGACACTACATGTGTTGCTCAGTTTCGGGTGGTGAAGAGTGCGGCCTCCGAAAAGTTATTCGACAATTCGGGTTGCGAAGTGGCCTGCCTCGCCTGGACAACCACCCCTTGGACGCTTCCTTCGAATACAGCCCTTTGCGTAGGTCCCGATATCGAGTATGCCAGAGTTCGTTCGTTCAACCCCTATACCGGCACCCCTGTGCTTTACATTTTGGCCAGGGAGTTGGTTTCGATCCATTTCAATGCCAAGGCAGAAGGTCTCGACCCACAAAGTTACCACCAGGGCGACAAGATGGTTCCCTGGCAACTGCTGGATTGTTTTAAGGGTAGCGATTTGTGTGGGATTGAGTATGAGCAGTTGATTCCCTGGGTCTATCCCGGCCCCGGGGCATTTCGGATTATCTCGGGCGATTTTGTGACAACCGACGATGGAACCGGTATCGTGCATATTGCTCCCACTTTTGGGGCCGACGACGACAGGGTGGCCAAGCAGTGGGGCGTTCCTCCACTCATGATGGTCGACAGGGAGGGCAGCCGTCAACCTATGGTCGACCGTTCGGGCAAATTCTTCCTTCCCGACCAATTAGATCCCGCTTTTGTGGAGTCGTCGGTTCGGGTCAACCTCTATGCTCCTTACTCGGGGCGGTTTGTGAAGAATGCCTACGATCCTGCCCTTACCGAAAATGATGAAACACTCGATTTAGCGCTTTGCGTGATGCTGAAACAGCAGGGGCTTGCCTTCAAGATAGAGAAGCAGGTACACAACTATCCCCACTGCTGGCGCACCGATAAGCCGGTTTTATACTATCCGCTCGACTCATGGTTTGTAAGGTCGACCGCCGCCCGCGAAGAGATGATAGAGCTCAACCGAACCATTCAATGGAAGCCCCAGTCTACCGGCACCGGCCGTTTCGGAAAGTGGCTCGAGAACCTGCAGGATTGGAATCTCTCCCGCAGTCGTTTCTGGGGAACTCCCCTGCCGATATGGCGTACCGTCGATGGTTCGGAAGAACTCTGTGTTGGCTCGGTTGCCGAACTCTTCGAAGGCATCGAAATGTCTATTGCGGCTGGCTTCATGAAGGAAAATCCTTATGCAGGTTTTATTTCCGGCGACTATTCTCCCGAAAATTACGAGAAGATCGACCTGCACCGTCCGGTGGTCGATTCCATTGTGTTGGTTTCGAAAAGCGGGAACCCGATGTATCGTGAAGCCGATTTGATTGATGTCTGGTTCGATTCGGGCGCCATGCCCTATGCACAGATCCACTATCCTTTCGAAAACAAGGAGGCCTTTGATTCGGGCTCTATCTTCCCCGCCGACTTTATTGCCGAGGGTGTGGATCAGACCCGGGGATGGTTCTTTACCCTGCATGCGCTGGCAACCATGATTTTTGGCAAGGTCGCCTTTCGGACAGTGGTATCGAACGGCCTCGTGCTCGACAAGAGTGGGAATAAAATGTCGAAGCGGTTAGGTAATGCGGTCGATCCCTTTTCCACTATCGAGAAGTATGGTTCCGACCCGCTTCGCTGGTATATGATTACCAATGCTTCGCCCTGGGATAATTTGAAGTTCGACATCGGTGGGGTCGAAGAGGTAACCCGGAAGTTTTTCGGTACGCTCTACAACACCTACTCATTCTTTGCGCTATATGCCAATGTAGATGGCTTTACCGGACGAGAACCAGAGGTTCCGGTAATCCGCAGACCGGAGATTGACCGTTGGGTAATCTCTCTTCTGAATACCCTTGTAGCCGAAACGGCCTCTTGTTACGAGTCGTACGAACCCACCCGGGCCGGTCGTCTGATTTCGGATTTTGTGAATGAGCACCTTAGCAATTGGTATGTCCGGCTCAACAGAAAGCGCTTTTGGGGTGGGGAAATTTCGGAAGATAAACTGGCTGCCTACCAAACGCTCTATCACTGTTTGGTTACTGTAGCAAAGCTGATGGCTCCCATTGCTCCCTTCTATGCCGACAAACTCTTTGCCGATCTGAACCGAGTTACCTCGGCCGAACCATTTGAATCGGTGCATCTTGCCCGTTTTCCACAGAGTAATCCTCTCCATCTCGACAAGGGTTTGGAGAGCAAAATGGAGGTGGCTCAGCGTATCTCCTCCATGGTGTTGGCGCTGCGGCGCAAAGTAAATATCCGGGTACGGCAACCGCTATTGCGGATGATGATTCCCCTTACCGACGACACACTGCGTGAGGAGGTAGAGGCTGTAAAACGGCTTATCCTTGCGGAGGTGAACGTGAGAGAGATTGCATACGTTGACGATGCAACAGGGATGCTTGTGAAAAAGATTAAGCCCAATTTTAAAACCCTCGGCCCCAGATATAGCAAGTTAATGAAGGCGATTTCGCAGGAGATTTCAGGCTTTTCGCAAAAAGATATTGCACGCTTCGAGAAAGAGGGAGCCTGGAGCCTGGCCATCGAAGGCCAGCAGGTAGACATGACCCTCGAAGATGTGGAGATTCTCTCTGAAGACATTCCCGGATGGCTTGTGGCCAACGACGGACGGTTGACAGTTGCCCTCGACATCACTCTGACCGAGGAGCTAAAGCTGGAGGGAACGGCCCGTGAGGTCATTAACCGGATCCAGAATTTGCGGAAGGAGTTGGGATTCGATGTAACCGACAAAATCAGGGTTTCAGTTGCGTCGCATCCGGCCCTTGATGAGGCCATTGAGTGCCATAGAGAGTATATTGCTTCGCAGGTGCTGGCATCGAGCCTTGATGTGGTGCCCTCTGTTGAGAGCCCGCTGGTGCTCGATATGGATGAGGTAAATGTGAGAGTTGCAATTGAAAAAGTATAGGCCCTGGACGATTCCTTATATGGGTTGCATTATGTTTGCATTTTGATAAAATAGGGCTATCTTTAGCCATATTACAAATGATTAGGCTATGTCGGAAAAGAGCAGATATTCAGACGCAGAGTTGGTCGAGTTTCGTGATTTAATCATGGAGAAGCTGGAAAAAGCCAAGGCAGATTACGAACAGTTAAAAAGCGCCATTACTCACAGTTCCAGCAACGGCACCGAAGACACCTCTCCCACTTTCAAAGTGCTCGAAGAGGGTGCCGCCGCGTTATCGAAGGAGGAGGCCGGCCGGCTGGCCCAGAGACAGTTGAAGTTTATTCAACATCTTCAGGCAGCCTTGGTTCGCATTGAAAACAAGAGTTACGGAATTTGTCGTGAAACCGGGCAGTTGATTCCCAAAGAGCGGCTCCGTGCTGTTCCCCATGCTACACTAAGCATCGAAGCCAAACAGGATCAGAAGTAGTATGAAACTCTCTTTGGGTAACAAAGCACTCCTTCTTGTCGCTCTGGTATTGGTCGTTGATCAGATACTTAAAATCTGGATCAAGACTCACATGATTATAGGGCAGGAGTTCCGGATTCTGGGCGATTGGTTCATTATCCACTTTACCGAGAACAACGGTATGGCCTTTGGCATGGAGCTGGGGGGCGAGACAGGAAAATTAATCTTGTCGCTTTTCCGTCTGGCTGCGGTGTTCGGTATTGGCTGGTGGATTCGTTCACTGATTCGCCAGAGTGCCCCGCGCGGTTTTGTGTTGGCTCTTTCGCTTATCCTTGCCGGCGCACTGGGTAATATCCTCGACAGCACCTTTTACGGCCAGATTTTCAGCGACAGCTATTTCAAAGTGGCGTCCGTCTTTCCGGAAGGGGGCGGCTACGCTCCGTTTTTGCACGGGAAAGTGGTAGATATGTTCTATTTTCCCTTGTTGACCGGCCATTTCCCCGATTGGCTCCCGATATGGGGAGGTGAGCAGTTTATCTTTTTCAGGCCGGTTTTTAATATTGCCGATTCGGCAATTACCATCGGTGTCTTGATTATCCTGCTCTTTCACCGAAAATATCTCACCGATCAGGAGGGACAGGAATCGCGCGGTTTTCTCTCTTAGCCCGCATTTTTTTGTGAGGAGCCTCTTTTTCTTTGATTTATTTCTATCTTTGCACTCCTTTTTTATACATTTTTAGTTTCTAACACATTTAAAGCGTTACGTATGCCTGTAAAAATCAGATTAGCAAGACATGGTAAGAAGAATTATGCTTTTTACCACATTGTGGTAGCTGATAGCAGGGCGCCACGGGATGGCAAGTTTATCGAAAGGATTGGCTCATTCAATCCTAATACGAATCCTGCTGCGGTCGATGTAGACTTTGACCGCGCATTAACTTGGCTTCAGACGGGCGCTCAACCTACCGAAACTGTTAAGAGAATCCTCTCAGAAAAGGGTGTTCTTTTGAAAAAGCACCTTCTCGAAGGGGCAAAGAAAGGGGCTTTCTCTGTAGAAGAAGCCGAGGTCCGTTTTTCGAAATGGATGAACGATAAGTCGTCGCGCGTGGCAAACATCACTGCTGATATTCAAAAGTCAGCTGCCGATCTCGAAAAATTGCGTTTTGATGCCGAGACGAAAGCCCGTGAAGCCATTGCCGCAAAAGTGGCCCGCAAGTTGTCTGCCGCCGTTACGGAAGCCGCCGACGGAGGTGCCGAAGAGAGCCCCGAAGGGGCCGAATAGGCAAGATGCCGCTTGAGGAGAGACTCTGTACACTTGGAACGCTGACCCGGCTCTCGGGTTATCGCGGTGGTTACATGATGGTTTCGCCCAAGCCGTTTGCTGAAGATTTTGAAATGCCGGGACAGGTATTCCTTCTGATAGAAGGATTGCCTGTCCCTTTTTTTGTAGAAGAGTGGTCGTTTCGCTCCGATTCGGCGCTGCTTGTCAAGTTCGAAGAGCCCGATTCGGACGAAAAGGCCAGGGAGTTTCTGGGCTCTCCCGTAATGGCTCACCCGGCAGTTATCGCTAAGGGCGCCGACGAGGAACCTTCGCTCGAAGATTTAAAGGGATTTACCGTTATGGATGCCCGTGAAGGCGTGGTAGGTATCGTGGCCGATGTGCTCTATTACGGAGAGAATGTTCTTTTCAGCGTAGATCGTAACGGAGAGGAGATTTTAGTCCCTGTGCACGAAGACCTCATAGAGGGGGTCGACCCCGATCAAAAAATCATCTATGCTATTCTGCCCGAAGGACTACTGGAGCTTTTCACTCCGGGTGCCGGGGATCCGACCGAAGGCTAAGGCCTGATAATCTTTATAGAACCGTTGGTTTCGATCTTGATAATCGATGAGGGAGCGCCGGAATTTCGAACCTCCCGGTGCCAGTCGACAGTATAATCTACCCCTTCAAGAATTTCGGGAGCGATGTCGGCAAAAGAGGCCGGTGCGGCCGAACCGTGTATATTGGCCGAAGTGGAGACAATCGGTTTTCTGAATCGAGAGAGCAGCGCCTCACAAAAGGGATTTTTTACCACACGGATTCCTATAGATCCGTCGTCGGCGAGCAGATTTTCTGCCACATTTTTTCCGCCTGGATAGATGATGGTCATGGGTTTGTCGGCCACCTCCAGAAGTTGCCAAGCCATATCGGGAACTGCTTGCACATATCGGGTCAGAAACGACTCCTGTCCCAGAAGAATCAGCATAGAGTTACTTTCGCGATTTTCCTTAAGCCGAAAGATCTTTTCAACGGCATCGGGGCGTGTGGCATCGCATCCGATACCCCAAATGGTGTCGGTGGGATAGAGTATGATGCCGCCTTCGCTCAATACGGCGAGAGCCTTTTCCACTTCCAACACCATACGGCGGTCAGGATTCAGCGGGGTTGAACGGTTGTTTGTTTGCATGTGCTTTCGAGATTCAGATATTTCGGGACAATCGTTTTGGCGGGGATATAGGCAGTAATGAGTCCAATCAGTAGCGAAGCGGCAAAGACCATCAGAAAATCTTCAATCCGCAGGCTCATGGGGTATGCATCGAAGACAAACGAGCCAGCTCCGGCAATTTTTAGCCATCCAAACTCCATCTGGAGCCAACAGAGCAGCGCGCCCAGTGCCATACCGGCCAATGAACCCAATCCGGAGATCAGCCACCCCTCATAAAGAAATATATTGATAATCAAATCGTCCGACGCACCCAAATTCTCCAGAATTCCGATATCTCTCTTTTTTTCAATAATCAGCATGGAGAGCGAGGCCACCACATTGAAAGAGGCAATCAGGAGAATAAAGAGCAAGATGAAAAAAGCCGCCCATTTTTCCATTTGCGAAATCTTGTAAAATGACTCCTTCTGCTCTTTCCGGTTGCGAATCTGCATCGATTTGCCGGTAATCTCTTCTATAGAGGCTCGCACAGCCTTCTGGTCGGCTCCCGCTTCGAGATGAATGTCTATGGCACTCACGGCCGAGGGCTCTTGCAGCAAGGTGCGCACAAACTGCAGAGAGGTTAACACATACTTTGTATTGGTCTCCTCGTCGACACTGAAAACAGCGGTGGGCCAGATGGGTTTGCCCCGGAGCATATTTTCGGCAAAAGCCGAGATTCTGGTATCCTTTGGCAGACTGAACACCTCGATGGGGCCTGTCGATGGGGTGGGTACCGAGAGGTAATACTGCACCCCGGCTCCCAGAATGGCCCCCGGGTTACCTGAGGTGCCAAAATCGATATGGCCGCGCACAAGACTCTCTGTGATACGGGTTGTTTCGGTGTAGTTGGGTGGAATACCCCGAATTACAGCCAGGTGCTGTTTGTTCTGATAGCTCAGGAGAACAGTCTCTTCCAGAATCTCCGAAACGGAGGCCACCCCCTTCACAGAGGCAATCTGACGAAGTTGGAGCGAATCGGCGGCAAAATTATTTGCGTTAACAGCTTTGACCTGCAGATCGGGATCGAATTTGCCGTAGAGAGAGGTCATCAGGTCGTCGATCCCATTCATGGCCGAGAGAACCAGAATCAGAGCCATGGTGCCGATGACCACCCCAAGCCACGAAATCACCGAAATAATATTGACTGCCGTATGCGATTTCGACGCAAACAGATATCTTTTGGCAACCAATAAGGGGAAATTCATGACGGGAAACTAAGGGAGGTGGTCAGGATTCCAGTAATTTATCTATCCGTGCAGCGTAATCGAGGCTGTCATCAATAAAGAAGGCCAGTTCGGGCACAATGCGCAACTGAAACCTCACCCTTCGGCCCAGTTCCATTCGGATTCCACGTACAAAAGGCTGCAGGTGAGCGATAAAAGTATCGCGTCCCTCGGGAGGGAAAATGCTAAGATATACCCTGGCTACACTCAAATCGGGGCTCATACGGACCACGGTGACCGATATCATCTTGCCTTCGGTAATCTCTTTTCCGGCCTTTTGGAAGATATCGCTCAAATCCTTCTGGATCAGGCGGGCTACCTTGCTTTGTCTTGTGGTTTCCATAGTGGCATTCTCCTATATTCCCGGCAAAAGTACGTTTTTTGAGGAACATTTCTTACTTTTGCGGCTCTTGAACCCCCTATTCTTGTCTTTCACAAGATCTTTTGCCTCAGTTTTATGGAAACAGTGCTTAGTGGCATCCGGCCTACCGGAAACCTTCATCTTGGTAACTATTTTGGCGCTCTGCGGAACTTTATCCGGATGCAGGATGCCTACAACTGCTTTTTCTTCATTGCCGATTATCATTCGCTTACTACCCATCCCACCCCTTCCGATCTGAATGGAAATGTGAAGCAGGTGTTGGTTGAATACTTAGCGGCCGGCTTAGATCCGGAGAAATCTACAATCTACGTGCAGAGCGATGTTCCCGAAGTAATTGAGATATATCTATTTCTGAACAATCTGGCCTATGTGGGCGAGCTGGAAAGGTGCACCTCGTTTAAAGAGAAAATCAGGCAGCAGCCCGATAATGTGAATGCCGGATTGCTCACCTATCCCACGCTTATGGCAGCCGATATCCTGATGCACCGCTCTCATAAGGTGCCGGTTGGAAAAGATCAGGAGCAACACCTTGAGATGACGCGTACCTTTGCTGCCCGGTTTAACCGAATGTATGGTGCCGACTTCTTTCCGCAGCCGGTGGCGTTTAATTTCGGGAGCGACCTGGTAAAAATTCCCGGTTTAAACGGAACCGGGAAAATGGGAAAATCGGAGGGAGAGGGGAATGCCATTTTCCTGAACGATGAGCCTGCCAATATCAGGAAAAAGGTGATGCGTGCCACCACCGATGCCGGACCGGTTCCCGGCCAGCCCAAATCGGATGCGGTAGAAAATCTCTTTACGCTGTTGAAAGTGGTTTCTCTACCGGAGGTTCTGACGCATTTCGAAGCATCGTACGATAATGGGACAATCCGTTACGGCGATCTCAAAAAGCAGTTGGCCGAAGATCTGATTCTCTTTACCTCTCCTTTTAGGGAGAAGATTGCTGCTCTTTCGGCCGATAAGGCCTATTTGTCGCGTGTGGCAAAACTGGGACGCGACAAGGCCCGAGAAAGCGGAGGTCAAACATTAAAAGCCATGAGGGAGCTGATAGGCTTCAGGTCGTTGTAAATGAAAAATCATGTTGACCCGCAAAAGCAAATGGTTACAACCACTTTTGGTTCCGGCCGGATTCCTTTTCAGGACGGTTGTGGGTCTGAGAAATCTATTGTTCGATTACAAGTGGATTGAATCGAAGTCGTTCCGGATTCCGTTAATCTCAGTGGGAAATATCACCGTGGGTGGAACCGGCAAGACACCGATGATAGAGTATTTGGCCTCGCTTCTGCTTAGCAGGTATCAGGTGGCTGTATTAAGCCGCGGGTACAAGCGAAAAAGTAGCGGTTTCCTTTTGGCAGCTCCCGATTCATCGGTTTCGACGGTTGGCGATGAGTCTCGGCAGCTAAAGCTGAAGTTCCCTCAGCTAACCGTAGCTGTTGATGCCAACCGGGTACGGGGTATTCAATTGCTTAAAGAGAACCATCCCGCTCTCCAGGTTGTGCTGCTTGATGATGCTTTTCAGCATAGATATGTTGCCCCGGGTCTCAATATTCTGTTGGTCGATTACAACCGGCCTCCCTGTTTCGATAGCATGTTACCCGCGGGCGATCTGCGAGAGCCGCCTTCGTCGATGGATCGTGCCGATATGGTTGTGGTAACCAAGGCTCCTCCAACGATTTCGCCCATGGATCAGCGGATCTTTACCCGAAACCTTAATCTGTACCCTTATCAGTCAATCTTCTTTTCGAAACTGGAGTACGGAGAACTGAAGCCCGTTTTCGAAAACAACGGGCAGGCAGTAACCACCGGATGCCCCCCAGAAAGGTCACAAAAGGCACTGCTCATTTCGGGAATTGCTTCGCCAGCCCCTTTCGAGACTAAGATGGCCGAAATGATGCCTATCCTGGCTTGCAAGCGCTATCCCGACCACTATGCGTTTCAGGATTCCGACATTTCTGAATTGGAGTCTATGATTCCCGAACCGGATCAGGAGAATACCCTTTTTGTCACCACCGAGAAGGATGCCGTTCGGCTGGCCGAACTCAAACACTGTATAAGCCGTCAGGAAAACTGGTTTTATCTCCCTGTGCGTGTGGTTTTTATTGGCGATGGCGAATCCCGGTTTCATAAGGAAGTCCTGAAATATGTGGCTTCGAACCGGCGAAACAGTATTCTGCATCGGTAGCCCTATGCGTTGGGAGGGGGGCATGTTGCTGTCTGATTTTTTTTTATTACATTTGCCGAGCATTTCCATTATAACCGGAACATTTTGGTTTACACCCGGTTATTGATCTGATTTCGTAATTATTACCCAAAAAAACGCATACATGAACGTATCAAAAGAGCTGGTCGATTCGTTGAACGCAGTGGTTACCGTAAAAGTGGTTAGTGAAGATTATGAGCCCAAAGTTCAGGAGGTGCTCAAGTCGTACCGTCGTAATGCCAAAATCGACGGCTTTCGGCCCGGTAAGGCGCCCGAAGGGATTATTCGCAAGATGTACGGCCGCTATGTGCTGGTCGACGAGGTAAACAAACTGGTTTCGGATGCTTTGAATAAATTGATCGAAGAGGAGCAGCTTCATATCCTGGGCGAGCCTCTCCCCAATGAGAGTCAGCCTATGATTGATTTTGACTCCCAAACGGAATTTACCTTTCTTTTCGATCTCGGGTTGGCGCCCAAGATGGATCTTTCTAACATGAAAGAGATAGCAGTAAATGCATACAAGATTGTGCCTGATTCCAAAATGTTGGAAG
>CAYGID010000025.1:0-28898 GCA_964349835.1 uncultured Bacteroidales bacterium
CACTCATATAATTTCCATCTGGACTGAATGCAGTTCCAGTTCCAACACCAGTTGGAAGTACGCCTGGTCCAGCATTTACACAGTCTGGCGACATTTTTAGTATATCTTCCAAGTGCAATAGGTCACCTTTAGCAACATCCTCACCGTACAATACATCAATTAATTCTTCTCCATTTAATTCGAAGCCAGCAGTTCCTTGCTGACCGGTTAAAAAGGCAGTACCCATTATTACACCTCCTTCAGTTGTATAGGTATGCTTGTGACAGGCTTTTCTTCAAAGCAAGTAACTACAATATTACCTGCACCTGTCTCTATCTTGCTAATCATATTCCATGCGTCTTTTTGTGCTAGAGCTGTAGCGTTAGTAGTAGAATATACAGGAGCTACTATGACTAAGCTAGCTGCTGTCATACCTGCTACACTAATTGTCTGTGTAAATGGTGCAGAGCTACCACTCCACGAAGTGGAAATGGTAGCTGTTACTGGAGCACCTGCAGTGAGTATATTTTTACTATTAACTGTACTATTGGTACTTAAATTTACATTATTTAAAATCTCCAAACCATCACTCCTATCCTACAATTGTTATAGTGTATTGACTTGCAGTAGGTGCAGCAGCAAACTTAACTGTTAAAGTATTAACTGTTGTAAATTCTACATCAGTTATTACCTGTGCATAAGGCGCAGTGGTTTCACGTATTGTAACTACTGCATCTTGTGTATTTAGATTATGTGTAACTACAAATGATATAGCTGCTCCATTACCCAATGTACCAGTTATCTTTGAAGGCTTAGCTGCTATCAAGTTAGTTACAGTAGTTGCAAAGTTAGGGTCATCACCTAAAGCGGCAGCTAATTCATTTAACGTGTCTAGTGTTGCAGGGGCTGATGATAACAAGTTTGATACTGCTGTATCAGTGTATGAGTTAGCGGAATTCAATGCTGTAGTAGCCTTACCTTGTGCACCTGCTGGTGTTTCTTTTGCGTCTAGTGCGGTCTGTAGACCAGTAACTTCAGCTATTGTATGTGCTGCTGGATGCGTATATTGATTCGCCCATACAGCAGTACCTGCTGCTGAGTTAACTAATATTTGACCAACAGTACCAGCTGTAGGAATATGGTTATTTCCAGCACCAGTTGGATGTGTATAAACTGTATTATCATTTGGTGGTACTACCCATGTTCCATCTTGTCTTAAATACCTAGTAGTACCAGCTCCACCCATTGGGACTAAACCATTAACAGATGTAGTAAACACTGCGTAAGTTGTATCTTGTGCTGGGATGCCTAATGCTACTATATCAGCCTTAACGATGGCGCCTGTATTTCCATTAACAGTTGTTATTGTATCATTATCATTTGCCCATGCTATACTACCTGCAGTTGCTCCCGCCTTTAATACTTTACCATTGTTAGTTGTATTGGTTACTGGAACATGTAGATTACCATCACCAGTTGGATGCACATAGACTGTATCATTATCTGCGGACCATACTGCTGTACCGTCTGCACTATACTTTAAGAATTGACCTACCGCACCACCTGCTGGAATATGTTTACTTCCAGTGGTTACTGGGTGGACATAAACTGTATCTTGTGCTGGGATTCCTAATGCTACTATGTCTGCTTTTGCTATCGCTCCAGAGACACCATTGATTGTAGTAATTGTGTCATTATCCGCTGCCCATACTGCTGTACCATCAGCACTCCATTTTAAGAATTGATTTAAAGCACCACCAGAAGGAACATGTCTATTACCAGTTGTTGTAGGATGTGTATAAACTGTATCTGTATCAGCACCCCAAACAGCTACACCAGCAGAACTCCATCTTAAAATGTTTCCTGACGCACCACCTGCGGGAATATGAATATTACCTGCTGTTGTTGGATGTACATATACTGTATCTGTGAATAATGCTCCAGCTGGTACATTTGTTAATACTTGACTATCATCTACTTTACCATCTAATGCTGTTTGTAAACCAGTTACAGCAGCTATTGCATGGCTTGTATGTGTTGCAGTTATTGCAGCATTTACTGCAACTGATAGATTATTATCATCTATTAGTGATGCAGATGCATTTATAGCTACTACTATATCAGGACCTGTCATTACAGCATCTTCTGCATCCATGCCCACCCATTTAGTACCATTCCAGCAATATGCTCTATTCTTAGCAGCATCTGTGCTAAAGTACATTTGGCCTTTCTTAGGCGCTACTGGTATTGTAGCTAGATTCTGTAATACGGCATTCTCGAGCTGATTCTGTTTAAAGTCAAAATTAGTTAAAATATTCATCTACTTACCCCTCCTTTTTTAGTTTAAATATACTTTCCCGGAAAACTCTGATGTGAATGTCAACACAATCTCATTACGCGAGATATAGGCAATATTACCTATTACTAGGCTACCACCACTATCTACTATACTTACTGATGGGTATCGATTTAACCCATGTTGCACATGCCACTGTGCTGCAGCTTGTAATTGAGTGTGTATATAGCTCGCTGCTGGTGGCCCTGCTGGTCCTTGAGGTCCCGGTGGTCCAATAGGCCCCCTAGGCCCTGAGCCCATTACTTCTACTGTAAACTGTACCGCAGGTTTTAGCTCGGCTACTAGTTCCTTAATAGCTACTACCTCACCTACTATGCTTCTACTCATAGGTGACCTCCCCCTCTATTATAAACTTGCTAGTGGGGTGCACTATTGTTGTGACAATACTACGAACATCTACTAACTGTATGTCATAGACGAATGCTCTAGGCTTTAAAAGCTTAGTATCAGTCGGCTCAATAACTATGTGTGCTTTACCATCTACAAAGTTAGTAATCACTTTCTGGAAGACCTTTTCTTCTTTGTTAGCATTTTCCTTAACAGTGAAGTAGACTGTATCCCCAGGCATAAACGGCACAAACGCGCCATCCTTCTTATACGACACTAAGTAGTGAGCATGGTCTCCACGTATCATTGATATATCACAAACTGCTGGTTTCACAATATAACCCCCTTCCATCTATACTTGGTTTATCCATATCATAATCTTGTCTTCTCGTTCCTGTGTCCATGTCTTGCGACTTCTGAACCATTCCACAAGCTCTTTATTACCGCGTGCGCGATTACATGTCTTACATGATGGAGCTATGTTATGACGTACTGTCTTACCACCTCTACTAATTGGTAGTAGATGCTCTCGATCAAACTTACTGTCTTTACTTCGACCTTCCTTAGTACCACAGTAGCAACACTCACCACCGAAATGCACCATCGCGTCGCGCCAGTCTTTCAGTATATACTCTATGACTGGAACCATGTGTCGGCGCTTCTCTGATGAGATAAACTTACCATGTCTAGCCTTATTACGAACTACAGAGCGCTTCACGTTAGTACACACGCGACATTCATTAGATCTTTGCCCAGTGTAACTCTGCCTATAAAAGTCAGCATCTACTTTGGGCACGAAGCAGCTGGTGCAGATATACTTAGCTGGTGTATAAGTTAGTGTTAAAGTCATTAGTCAACCTCCTTAACTACTAATCTTGTTGTTTGCTCAATACCTATGTTCTTACCTTCTAGTGCGCCGGTACTACGCAAGATAGCTATAATCTCACTTAAGTCTTCTGGTTTAGTAACTAGCGCCTGCTTAGTGCCTGATTCCATCGCCGTACTAACAACCTGCTCTTCTACATATGTAGTTACTTTACGCTCGAGTTCAGTTGCTATTTTGAAGAGACTTACGATCTCATTTGGCTTCAGTATTAATGGGTCAAGTGCATCCAGCGCAGCCTCTAACTTCTCTTGAATCGTTTGTGTCATAGTTAATTGTCTACTATTCATGTCCCGAACAGCGTGTATTCGTTTTTCTTGTATGTCTGCATCGGTGAAGCGTGCCCAAGCCATTAATCTAGCTTTGTAGCTCCACTTCTGTGTAGCTTTAACTACTGTAGCTACACTTGAATTTGTGTCTACTGCTAACTGCGAATGTGTAGGCAGCTTTAATGGGTAGTAATTTCTATAAGCACACCATATGCGCCATTCTACATCAGACTCTTCTGGTTGACGCTCAAATAACTCCAAGCCAAGCTCTACTGCCAAGTCCATCCAGTTAGAGTTAACCTTCTTCTGCATCTCTGATACTTGCGCCTCTTCCCTACTGCATGTATTACACAGTCCTGAATCTTTTTTAGATGGATCAGAACGTGCGCCACACTTCCTACATTCCCATATGACCCCTTGAACAGCGGCATACGAAGCTACTATACTTTTATTCTGCTGTTCTGTTGGTGTGAGGTGCAGCAATTCAGCTCCTCCTGGCCAGAATGGATCAGGTTCTATTGGACCGCTCTCTATAACTGGTCTTTTATCGTTTTTCAATCTACTCACCTCTCCCTATAAATATAATACGTTATTTTCTGTCATTTTGGACCTGCAATCTACTATTCCAATATATTTATTTTTGTGTAGTTGCCCCCTACCTAGCTCCCCCAAGGCCGCGATTTCTGACTATGAAGGGCCCCTAGAAGGCGATTATGGGCCTCTTTGAGGCTGGAATTAAGCGATTATGGAGGCTTTGGTAAGGCGTTTATAGCCGCTTCTAGTAGTAGAGTGAGCGTCCTTTAACCATTTCTAGTCAGTAGAGCAAGCGTCGCGGTGCCTTTCTAGTCAGCAACACAAACTGTTTCTAGTCAGTAGAGCAAGCGTCGCGAACTGTTTCTAGTCAGTAGAGCAAGCGTCGCGGTGCCTAACTACAGACATACACACACATGGCTAATCACAAATTCTGACTATGTGTACGGACATTGAAAGCGGGTATACAGTTCCCGATTATGTAAATCCATAATCAATATACTATTCAGTTGTCAAAGAAAGTCTTTGATAGCTTAATGGGTAGCTGATAAGTTTGTATAGTATGCTTACTCTTAAAATTCAAGGAGGTTTATAATGGATAATAGAGTATGGTGTATAACAAATAAGTCAATAGGTTTAGTGTATGAATCAGTAAGTTTGCTAACTGCATTACAAGCAGCATTTAATGAGGAGGCTAGAATGGCTACTGATAGAATAACAGCTGTATATACTACAGCAGATCCTATGCATAAACGTTTTATGAGCATAGTATCATCTATTAAGCATGAGGATACTACATTTAATGCACCTAATGTACTAAATGTAGCATCAAAGGTAGCTAAATTACAACATGTAAGTCCATCACATTTAGTAATGTATTACCAAGCAATGCTTAATGATCTAGAAGAGATGTATGATATCATCAGCAGATACAGATTAGAAACAGTAATACAAGCATAGTATAACTAATCTGAGTAAGCAACTATACTACTATCAGCTACGTATTAAGCTATCAAGGGTGTACTTTGGTAATTAGAATCAGTGATATAGATTAACTAATAGGAGGTGAATAAATAATGTTATTCAAGGATGTTCTTGATAAGCATGCTTTCCTAGTTGCTAAGTATCCAGCTATTGCGGATATGATCTTTGTAGAAAATATATCTAAGCTATCATCAGATAGTATAGATGTATATACTGCTGAGGCAGAAGCAGTTAAGAATCATGAAGTTACTATGCTACTTTATAAGGCTTGGCACATAAGCTTTAATAGAGAAGCAGAACAAAGAGAATTAAAATTCATTGAGAGTTACTGTAAATATTAAGTAGTAGCACGGCAGTAAAATGTATCATAAGCTATATCACTGAGATTTAATTACTGTGTACTCTGGTAATTGAATGAGGGCTGGTGCCCATGTCTCCCTGTAGTTAAAAACCAAGGAGGTAATAAAAAATGGGCGAAACAATATTAATCAACATGTTCAAAGCTATACTAAACTGGTGCCAAAGGAATGACCCTAATGGTACTTGGATGGATGCTAAACTATCATTTACTACTCTTAAGTATGTATATGATACACTATCAGCATGGCAAGTAGATTGTCCAGAGAGTAAGGACATCGAGAGGCTAAAAGCAGAAATTAGATATATAGCTATCAACCTAGATTATGATTATGAAGATGACTACTCTGAGTATGAACAAAATATGCACTGTGATAATTATGGTGTATGCTCAGGTCCTAGCTGTAGAAATTATAGTAACTGTAACTAAAAGTAAGTAAGACTAGGGTGCCAGCCCTTGTTTAATTACCAGAGTATACACTTTGTACCTTGATAACTGAATACACAGACCTGTAACCTCTTTAAAACTACTAACCAAACTAAAATACGAAGGAGTGTTTAAGAATGATAAAAAGATTTAAAGAGGCAATGAAGTATAATAACTTACTAATAGAGTTTAAGGTATTAGTTAAGGTTAATGCAAGTACAGCAGCTACTGAGTTTATCGCTATGTTTACTGCTTTACTAAATGATTATCTAGCACTTGTAGATAATGTTAGTAATGAAGTAGCTAAGATTCACAACACATTAGTATCTGATAAACTTACTCGTCTAAACAATATTGATAAGTACCATAATGGATACTGTCCTGATCGTGCTATACAATTAGAGATGGTAAACTTAATGAAGCCTATCATTGCAGCTAGACGTATTGCTAAGGTTGATGCAAGTAAGACTATTGATAAACCATATTGGCAATATACTAAAGATGATCTGATGACTATAAATGATCCTGCTAGACTAGAGGCCATTTATAATGTCTACTCATCCTATATCTCTAAACCACGTAGCTTAGAGATAGCATTAGCTCATTTCTTCAAGAGTTCACTCGACGGTGATAATGCAGAAGCGATTGAATTTAGAACAGAACTACGTCGTATGTCTACTATTAAGCAGCTTGCTGAACTAAGAACATTTGCTAATGCTAGAAAGAATGAATTACAAAAAGTTAAAATTAGTGCAGCATTACAAGCTAAGCTTGATAAGGGTTCTAAAGCTGTATTATCAGCAGCAGATATTGCTGAGTTACAAGCTTTCTTAAAGGCATCAAATAAGTAAATTGTAAGCTAGAGGTTACAGGATCTCTGTGTATTCAGTTATGAAGGTACAAGGTAAATGATCTTTGACAATAGAATAGTCCTCGAGTGCTCTTACGAAAGGCGGTAAATAATGAAAAGATTATTACTAACTACAGAAGAGCTACAAACAATAATTAACATGATGGAATTTGCAACTGTGCATGCTGAAGATGGAATGTCACCAGCTATGAATGTTACTGAATTGCTAGAGAATGCTAAGAACGATGTTATGTGGGCTGAGTTATATAAGGTACAACAACAAAGAATCATAGCAGCTAAGAAAGCTTTAGCTAATGCAATAGATACGCCAGTAATACCAGCAGTTACAGCTATTCAAGATCTACAATCAGCTAAGTTAGTTATAGTTAACATGCTTGAGTTCTTCAGAGATGAAAATCTTGATGTTGATAAGTATTATACAGTTGCTGAAGAAGTACAATCAGCAAAGGAAATACTAATTGATGCTAACTTTGACGAGTTAACATCTGAGCAAGTAGATAAAATCAAGAGAGCTTAAGTAAAAGCAGTAAAATGCTAGTAGGCACCGAACTACCAACGGACTACAGTAACTAGCATCGAGTGCTCGAGGATTATTCTATTGTCAAAGATCTGTACATTGACAACTAAATAGTTATTCTTGACAACTAAGTTGAAGTCCTGCCAGGCTCTTTAAAACTACCATTAAGAAGGAGTGTTTATTAATGTTAAAATTTAAAGAAGCCATGAAGTATAATAACCTACTGATAGAGTATAAGGTATTAGTTAAGGTTAATGCAAGCACTGCAGCTACTGAGTTTATCGCTATGTTCATCGCATTATTAGATGGATATCTAGCACTTGTTGAGAACGTAAGTAATGAAGTTGCTAAGATTCAAAACACATTAGTAGCTGATAAACTTACAAGACTTAACAACATTGAGAAGTATCACAATGGATATTGTCCTGACAGAGCTATACAGTTAGAGATGGTAAACTTAATGAGACCTATCATTGCTGCTAGACGCGTAACTAAAACTGAACCAAGTAAAGCTGTAGACAAGTCATACTGGCAATACGATGAAGAAGATCTACTGACTGTTACTGATCCAGCTAGATTGAATAGCATCGTAAATAATTATGCATCAGCACTTGCTAAAGAATCTAAACCAACACTGTATGCATCAGCAGTAGCATACTTTGGTAATGGTAATGAAGAAGTAGCAGTAGCTAAGCTTAATGCTCTAAGAGTATTTGCTAGAGCAAGACAAAAAGAATTATCAACAGTTAAGATTAGTGCATCATTACAAGCTAAGCTTGACAAAGGATCTAAAGCTGTATTATCAGCTAGTGATATTGCTGAGCTACAAGCATTCTTAAAGGCATCAAATAAGTAAATAAGTAACTGTTCGTCTATTACTCAAGAGCCTTGGCAGGGCTTGAATTTAGTTGTCAAGAAAGAAATACTATATGAGGAGGTGACATCATGACTATCAAGGAATTAACTAAAGAAGTAGAAAGCATAACAGGTTGTAAGATAACTTGGGAGCTAGCTAAGAAGTATATAGCGATAGATACTGCGACTGGTAATGTAGTAGCAGAGTATAATCCAAAAACAGGCACACTAAGAATAGTATAAGTATCCGCGGCACGGCTCCGATCCATTCATTTGGAATAAGGGCCGTGCCGTTTTTTTATCTCCATTCCATAAAACACGGTCTGAAAAATGTTCAGAAAGGTACGGTTACACCCAAACCACTTGACTGGGAACCGTGCCGTAAAAGGAATTTAGCAAGTTAAAAATCCGCGGAACGGTACCCGTGGCTAATTTAAAACAGAGGTTTACACACCGCATATAATATGATATTATTATAATGACAGACAGAGGAAGGCGGAAAAATCTTCAAGAATAGAATCATCGGACCGAGCCACTTCTAAAGACTGATCAAATAAAAAATAAAAGGAGCTACTACCAATGAAAAAGAATGCAATCAACAACAATCCGTTTGAAATCGAATCAATCAACACAGAGACATCAAGTACAAGAAAGTTAGACTTGACACCGCAGTTAATATCAATATCCAATCAAAGAGCGTTGGAAATAATCCGATTCGTCGGAGCTAACTCAGATATCCATGACTTGGCAAACAGAGTTAAAAACGAAGGACAAGCTTCCGATCTATTTGAACTAATCGGAAGATGTGTTGAACAAAATGTAATCGAATCTGACAGTAAGTTTCTTGAAGGTGCCGAAGATTCTATTCTAGACCGACTTCTTGAATCAAGACGTTCCGACCGAAGTAAATCAAAATCAAAAGGTTTGTCAAAGAACATGTCCGCTCTTGTAACATTTATCAGTTCCGGATATGCTGAAATGTTAGTTCGACTTGTGTGGAACAAACCGTATCAAGTATCTACAACTGACTACTCGAATGACGACTTGGCTAACGATCAAGATGCATTGAATAAAAAGATCCGATCATTACAGTCTAAACAGTCTAGATTGAGTAAGACTGCTCCGTTCATACCGGCAGATCAGAAGTCATTGGATGCGGTTCAAACCGAAATCGAAAGACTCAAAGACTTACGAGTTGGAACAACTGTAACAGGAAAAACTGTAATCAAGTCGGCTGATGTTGACTCAATCCGAGAAGCTCTGAAGTTAGTCAATGTTGAAGGATTAGGAGCCGACGATCAAGTTAAGCTTCTAGAACTGATGAAGAAGTTAGGATAGACGATCGTAACAAGAAGAGACTGAGCCACTCGGTTGGCTCTTTTCTTTTTGTCAAATCTGACGGTGTTCAATCCGGTGGACCTACTAATCTACTGGCTTACAGGGTAACTAATAATCAGGTCTTAAAAGGCCTGAAAATACTAGGGGGGAATATTCATGACTAAACAACTACAAATTAGAAAAGGCTCAAGGATAACTATAGAGGCGCGGGGACGCCGCATCACAGGTACAGTAACCTATGTAGATTATGATAGGCGTGTTGGGTATGATATAGAGTTGATAGATGCTAACATTGCAGGTGGGTATAGTCACTGGAAGCAGCAGTTCGAAGGTGGAAGAATAGTGGAGGTGGATGGACATGAGTGCTAAGTTTACACCCTGCGATATTGGAGACTGCCCATTCGAAGCGATTGGTGGTATGGATTGTCGGAATCGATGTGGTCTGGGCGTCGATGAGGATATAGAAGACATCGACCTGGAAGAGATCGAGGCGGCGGACCTACTACACGACTATGACTTCGAGCTGATATCTATACGGGACCCGCTCAGCTACAATAACGATCGCGACTTTGAGCGGTACAGTATGTTTGATTGATTAAAACCGGGAGAAATCCCGGTATTTTTTTTGCCATTTCAGCCTGAAACGCAGCGAGGCGGCGCCCCGGGGACTACTGATGTAAAAGCCGAACGCTGTTCAGCTCGCGTAGCAGTGGGGCCGGGCGAACTTAGGAACATTTTTGGCTAGTTTCCCAATTACACTTAGCCAACGATTTATTCCAAAAACACCCCCTTGGGGATTCGTCGACGAATTAAAATCGTAAGAATTGTATAAATTGTATGATTGTATAAATCGTATAATAGTAGTACGATTGTAGAGGACATATCTAAAATTTAAATAAAAAATGTTCGCCTAGCCAACTACAACTATTCAAATCTATGACTAGCTACAAGTTCAGTTCTCAATCTGGTCGTATCTCCCTCTCTATATATATATAAATAAATAAATAATATTTTTATTCTTATATATAGAAAGGAAACTACAGAGTTATTTTAGAACTGACATTTGGCTAGTCAGTAGTTTGCTTCGCCACTTTGGGCTTTTTCTACATTTTAATTTTATTTTAGATACGTCCCCCACAATCGTATTACTATTATACGATTTATACGATTATACGATTTTATACGATTTATACGATTTTAATTCGTTAACGAATATGAAAGGGCCCCGCGTCGCCGCACCACCTCTTATTCTGCTCATATTTCTACCCCGCGTCGCCGCACCACCATCCATTAGGCTCGCCGCATCGCCGCGTACATGCCAGGTTGACCTCTCCGGGCCGCTGCCTCACTGTCCACAGGCCTTCTCACCTCAAGTCCCCACCGCTTCGCGCACATATGGGTCATATACCCACTACCTCCAGGCATCAGCGAAAATAAATATACTTAGGATAGTAGATTGCAGGTCCATATTGCAAATAAATAACGTATTATATGTATAGAGGAGATGATAAGAGTGATAACAATAGTAGGTGCAGAATATAGATTATGCTCAAGATGTGGTGATGTTCAGCCCATAAGCGAATTTGCTACACGTGGTACTATATGTAGTACCTGTAAGAGCTATAAGACTCAGCTTAGAGGTGCAGCTAAGAGGATGAGTGAGGACTTAGCAAGCCTTAGGACTAATAATAAGGATAAGATAGTTAAACTACGTACGTGCAGACGTTGTACGTTAGATCGTAAACCAGATGAGTTTGCAGCTTCAAACAGTGTGGTCTGTGTATACTGCAAGAAGAAGGAAATGGAGTATGGTAAGGAACGAGAGCAGTTTCTTAAGGATGATGCTAACTATAGGTTACTAGTAGCTACCCAGGAAGAGACGAAAGCGAACGCAAGGGCTCAGGCGGCGCGGGAACGTGAGTATGCTGAGAGGAAGAGTGACATACCAGTCATCACTGAGGCGCAGCAGAATGACATCCAAGCAATGATCGATGATATAAACAAGCCAAAGAGAAAGGACTACAGTGGTAGATAACTGTAGTCCTTCTTTTATTTATACAAATAGTACACCAATCATGTAGATAACAAATACGATTGCCCACACTACTAGGTTGCCGCGTCGCATCCACTTCACACCCGGGTCATTAGCCATCGCCTTCTGAGCTCTGGGGTTCTTCTGAATGGCATGATAAACTGGTAGGTAGTCTAGGTAGAGGCCAATAGGACCTCTCTTTCTACTCATAAGTCTTTACCGTCATATCTTCAGATGCTGCTGGCGCCCACTCAACCTCTATCGAGAACTGACCTGTGGCCTGAGGAACTATCAAGTACCTGTCGATAGGTAGCTCAGCGCATCCTTCCCATTCAGCATACCAGTCATGATCGTAGTCAGCTTCATCGCTATCTGTGAAGTACTCTTCGATCAATAATGGTATCACGTCAAGTGCTTCACTCACATCACAGCTTGGGAGAGAGACGATACATTCTTTAGTCCAATAGTACCATCCACCTTCTTCAGGGCCGCCGTATACCTGAGTCTTCTCATACACATTCACATAGACTGTTGGTATAGCCACTGCGACCGCCTTATCCATTCTCTCCATCAATGTGATCAGATCCGCAATATCTGTCCAATCTGCTGTGTCAGTAGATACTACATACTGAGCACATGACTGGAGCGTCTTCATCTGATCTACTGTCATAGTCATAGAACATAGCTTGTAGTTATCAGCTGCCTTCAGGTCTTCAATCATCCCCGCATCATCGCCTGGATCTTCTTCTGACGGTTCGTATCCACCACAGTGCTCTTCGTCTCTTAATCGCTCAACCTCTCTATCTAATGCGCCACCCTTCAAGTCTCTATCGTATCCCATTATATTAGCTCCTCCTTTAACATATCTCCAACAGTTATGCATTCAGTTAGGTCCTTCAACTCTCTGTTAGCTTCTTCTAAGAACATATTAGACATGCTTAACATAGTACCTACTGGGAATCCTTGTTCACCTAGATGCATACTCTCTGCTATGTCTAATTCTAACTCAGCGATGTTATCTACTAACTTAATACGTAATTCTTTATCCTTCATTGGTAGTCACACTCCTTCTAATTTACACTGACTTTGGACAGCGTCTGTGCATTAACATCCAGTAGATTCACTGGACGCCCATCTGCTCTTATATGTCGTAATCCTGTTCTCTGATTAGACTGTGGATGAAATCATCCAATGCTTGTACCTGTGGTCCGCCTGTTATGAATGGGTGTACTTCATTATTAATTACAATGTAGATGAATGAGTCTGGTTCTGGGTCATTCTTTTCATACTTATCGAACTGTGCAGTTAAGGCTATGTTCATATTCACACCTAGTTGTTCAACAATACCCTCTTCATTTGTATCATCAAGTCCTATTAGTTTCCAATCCTTCATCGCTTCATCGTGATTCATTTCAAGACCTCTTCTAAGTTACTGATTGTACTGCTCAACTCTCTGTTCTCTTCGTCTGTGTTTACATCACCGTTAATCAATAAGAGCGTCTGTACATACTCTATCGCCTGAACTACTAACTCTCTGCTCACTTCAACCTTACTACTGTTGTCTACTGGTATTATGTCAGGATCGTAATCATCTTGCTCATCCAGTAGTTCGCTACCAGCATCTGTTTCTATTATACGCTCGCCGCATCGTTTACATATAAAGTCGAATGAATCATAATGGAAATCAGTTGAACCACAGTTACACTTTAGTATAAACTTAGCCATTATTTGGCCACCTCCAAAGTAACTACTAATCCAGCACCTTCTGTGTAACCTATTTCTTTCAACGCATGTTTTTGTACGTACAATATTCCAATGGCTGGTGAGTCTAATCCTTCTACTTGTTCAGTGAATCTGATTGTGTTCTTTGTTTCTTTCTCAACTACAAACTTAACTTTTTTCATGGTAGTCAGCTCCCGTTTAATTTAGTATGCACAGACTTTGGACTGCCGCCGGTACATTACAACCCCGAAGGGTTGCCATCTGTATTATTAGTATCCTTGCTCTTCTCTGAGTGATCTGATGAAGTCAAACAGTGCTTGATACTGAGGTGCGCCGCACCAGAACTCATGTACTGTATCATTCACTTCGATACTAAACTTAGCGTAATCATCAAACTCATCCCATGCACCATCGAATGCTTCTAATCTATCTTCTTGTGCAGTCCAGGCTGCATCAATGTTAACTTCCAACATGCTTAGTATTTCTTCTTCAGTTGGTGCTTTCTTTGTTCCAACTACTTTCATAGGCAACGTTTCTAACATGTATTCCCAGGCAATCTGTTGTAGTATCTTGTCGTAATCTTTGTCTAAACAAGATTCAACTAACAACATGAGTGAGTCAGGTATGACACAGTAGAACTCTTTTGGATACTCAACAACATATACGTCTTCACTGATATGTTTAAATTCAACATCTGAATCATCTGCACACCATGGTTGTTCAAACGTTTCTGTTTCATGTAGATTGATTATTCTGTTATATTCTTCTTTGTGAGCCGGCCATACGTCTGTTACGTCAAATGTGACTCCATTCCTGTAGAACGATTTAGATCGAACATACGATGTTATCTTATCTTCATCAGTTGCTTCTTCGTTGTACTCATCGTACAATGATTCTTTTGGATCGATCACCCATAACTTGTCAACGTCATTGATTTGAATATTACTAATCTTTAATACTGTAGTAGTTCCTTCTGATTGTAAGAAATTCTTCATTTGTAGTCAGCCTCCAATGTTTTTAAGTTCTCGAGCATACTGTAGATTTCATTGAGTACGTCAGTGTGTATGATGTCAAGCGTAAAGATTTGTTCACCTAGGTCGATAATCATTGTACGACATTCATCATGTTCAACCAGATACTTCTCAATCTTAGTCGCTTGAATCTTAGCCGTCTGATAACATTTCTTGTCGATCTCTGTGACTTTGTTAAGTAGTTCTTCCATCTCATCCATGGTAGTCAGCTCCTGTTTAATTTATTTGTTCGGAGTCGGAGATAATCAACTCGACTATCTTCTCTTCCTATAATAATTATATCATTTTTTCTACGGTGTGTAAACCTGTATTTAAGAATAGATACAATACCGAGCTTTAACTGTAGCACCGGTATTGTCATGTGTTTAGTCTGTAATTATAAATATATCTGCTGGTCCTGTGTCTACTTTGTAGATACTTCCGTTTCCTTTTATTATATTACTTGCTTTAAAACGAACATAAAATTCCATTGACAAATCCTCCTTTTATTCCATGGTCATCATAACTTCTTGAAAAGCCTGTACTAACTTAGGGCGCAGCCACCACGGTACTTTATTAGCCTTTAAAGCCTGTGCATAATTCGATACTAATACTGCTAGTAGCTCAGCACCATCATCCGCTTTGTCTACTATGTCTTGCTTCTTAGTCTTACCGCCTTTAATATCTATTAGGTTAGTCATCTAGTTTATCCTTATCAATTCGACGTCCACAAATTATTGGTGCACTTAATTTGAATCTTGTAGCTAGTTTATCCATAGTTACAGCACCTACTACACGTACCTCTAGTGCAGCGGCTGCTTCCATTTGACCACACACATCGTTCTTAACGCAGTCCTTACAAACGCTAACCATTTTAATCATCCTCCTCATCCTCATCTTCCTCATCTTCCTCATCTTCAAAATCAGAACTACCACATATAGGACATACCTCATGTACTTCACCGTGTGGTTCAGTATATGGAACTGGCTTATCAAAGTATCTTTCACAGTGATTACACTTAGGCATTATTACTCCTCCTTTGCATTTCTTTCTGTAGTCTATCTTAGACATAACCTTCCTCCTCAAGTGCGTTCGCACAATCATCTTCATCATCTTCACAGTTATCTACGTAATTTTTGTATGCTACATCACAGTGATATCCTTCACATAAATTCCACGGGCCGTTATTTACTCGAGCTAATCCAAAGTCAGTCAATGGACAGTACTCACATAAGCTCTCAGCTAATTCTTCTTTACTTAACACCTACTCATCGCCCTCCTCACTGAACATTTCTTCGTACTCATCAAACCTGCGCAGTATTTTATTCAATATCTCTTTGTAGGTATCGTCAAATACTGGGACAAACCGCTCTCGATCAATGTATAACTGTGGTCTATACTTAGCCTTTAAAGACTCATAAATAGTCTCCTGTAGATACTCAGGCGATATATCTGAGTCCATCCATACTTGGAAATCCACTGTTAACCAATGGGTTAGCTCATTAGGGGTATCCTCTTGTACAGCAACTACTGGCTTAACTATAACCTCATGTCGAGCATCTACTATTTCTCTATCTACTAAGATACTTCCTTTAGATACATGGAACTGAAGGATCTTATCAATCTCATCATCACTCTGATCTCTCTTAGATGGTTCTAATGGTGTACGTAGACCGATTGCTTTTAACTGTTCATACATTTTAGTTATCCTTACTATGTCGTCTACATTACCAGACTCTTTTGCACGGGCGAAGCGAGCATTGATAGCCTCGCACCCTTTACACTTACTATATCTTCCTGCTGTTTGTTTAACCTTACTGTAGGTGTACTGTCTAAACTCATCTGGTTCCTTCAGTATCCCGCACTGTGTACATCTTTTTCTATCTGCCACGCTTATTCCTCCTGTCTTTTAACTTTGTAAATTATTAATACACCACTAAATTCTTGTGCATCCCAGCCTTTACGGTCATCTGAACTAAACATACCAACCGAATATTTAATATCGATAATCTCAATGTTGTCGCCCTGTTCCTCTAACCACTCGTTTATCATATTTTCCTGCGCACTTTGATAGTTCAAAAACTCTTTAACCTGCGTCATTTCTTATTCCTCCCTCTTAATCTTTGACCACATTTTCCACAGAATACATAGTTGCTAGCATAGAATATTGTACAACAATCATTGAATACACCTACTGTGTCTCTATCAGTCAATACTTTTATGTAAGCTCTTTTGTCGGCAGCTCTTTCTTGTGCAGCTTCATAACTACATCTGTGACAGTACTTAGTGCCTTTAGAGCGATATGAGTTGTCACCCCCGCAGCGCTGACACATTTGACCAGGTGCGCGCCTGAAGTACTTATCTGGGCGTGGTTCTTTTTGTACCATGTCTTTCATTTCTTTGGCACCTTCTTTGGCTTAAAAGATTGCTTTTTCTTCTCAGCTAAGTTACATACTTTACACTCGGTTCTATAGCGCTCTACCCCATGTCCGTCTTTGTAGGTATAGAAGTCCGTTAATGCTTTAGGCTCTTCACACCTTGGACATACCTTTTCTTTAAGTACTATCGGCTCTAATACTGTATAGAAGCCGGGTTGCTGGATTGAGTACACCTCAAAATGTTTATCACACACGAATGCCCATGGTCCCATTTTAGTCATTGTGTCATACTTAGCTACTCCACTACAAAAGTCGCATTTCTGTTTTATTCCGCTTACCAACACGATTCCCCCTTTTGTTTGATGTTACCTACGTCTTTTGGAGTCCCATCTAATAGCGATGAGAACTCCAATTATGATTACTAGTAGATCCATAGTTACTGCTCCGTAATCGTTAACTGAATACTGTATCTACCATCTTTGCTTATTAGCGCATCTAATCTTAATAATCTCTCAGATAGTTCTCCACCTACAAAGTCACCATCAAGCGCTATCTGAAAACCTGTTACTAATGATATGGTTGGTTCATCACCTATACCCCTACTTGTTACGATAGCTTTTACCTCAGGAACCTTTGGCTTACTCATAATGCCATACTTTGGAAATACTTTATTGTAGACTGCATAGCTTGATACTTTCCAATGCTTACATAGTAACTTAACTGTGTGCTTATCTCTAACTATCTGCATAACTCTTTCGGCTTGTTTTTGTTCCATAGCCTCTAACTCTTTTATACTCGGTACGTTTATAATGTCATCATACATATTATACACAACCACCTTTCCCGCTAATTGTTTTAGTTTCTTCTCCTGTTGATACCTACTGAGAAAGTCAAGGGTAGGAAACAGAATTACCCTTGGCCGTTTCTTGGATACCACTACCTAACCTTCTTTAATTCACTAAGTACATCGTCACACCATTCTACGACACCTAAGTCATCAAAATCTTTATTGAATGGATAGTATGGTACTTTTAGAAGTTTTTCGTCTATGTTGTAGTTGTCCCACGCCTCTTGTACTTTAATATAGCCCTTTCTGAATATTAATAAAGCATCCACCATTTGTTGTCTGTGTAGTCTTTGCATCTCCTTCTCTTCTTTAATCTCATCATCCAAGAAACCTAACATACGGGTAAAGCTATCAGCATTCATTGGTACTGTTAATATCGTACCAGCTACACTTATTTTCATATCAAATTTGTCCATGTTCGTATCTTTGTCCCCTAATGTGTCCATTAGCTCTTCTGACGTATCCACTAATATCTTCTTGAATTTTTCTACTTGTTCTACGTAATCCATTCAACTAACCTCCTCAGATTTTTAACTGTTGACTTTCTCACTTCTAATAATATTATATCAAGAAAAACACGGTTTGTAATCCATTTTTTAATTTGGAAACAATACCGTGTCCTTTTTAACTGCTTCCTAATCTACTAATATTGCTTCAGCCTCAGCTAACATTCGCATAACGTAATTCTGTGTTATATGTTCTCTATTACTACATGCATATATCTTCTCAGTCTTATCCGCGTCGCCGGCTTTAAGATTTGCTGTGTTAATCATATCAAGCGTAGCTGAGATATTGTCTGCCCAGTTAACTATATAAGCCTCCATAAACTTAGGCGTTACTGGACTGCCATACTCTAACTCACCATGATGTGATACTATGATATGTTGTAGTAGGTTTATTTCATTATTATACTCTGCACCTAGTACCGAGTTTGCTAGGTGTAAGATCACAACACCCATTGTTATATGGTCATATAACATACCTGGTATTGTTACATCTAATACAGCATCCTCCATGTAGTAGGTATATATCTTACCTATATCGTGTAATAATGCACCCGCTATAACTAGTGGTTCATTGATCTGTAGATGTTTATTTGCAAGAGTTAGAGCCCCTGCATTACAAGCCACTTCTATTGTATGCAGCGCTAGACCGCCTAGTCCTACATGATGCATCTTCTTACCAGCAGTTGTAGCTAGTATCTCTTCTTTATAAAGTGTATAACAGTAGCTAACAATGTGTTTCAACTTTTCATTCTCAATACTATCTATAAACGTTATTAGTGTAGCCCATAATTCTATTTTAGATATACCTACTGATGGTACAAAGTCTGTTAAGTCTTGATCCTCGGCTACTGATAACTCAGTTATAGTTAACTGCTTCTTACCAAGATATTCACCTACTGTTGCTGCTACATCATATACCTTCTTTGTCTCAGGTACAGCTGCACCACGTGGCCAATTCCACATCTTACCATCAATAGTTACATTACCTACTGAGAATGTAACTGATAAGTAATCTCTTGGTGGTCTTGTATTAGTTTGTCTTACAGTAGCTTCAGTTAACATGAATGTATCATATACGGTGCAGCCTACTTCTAGTTCGTCAATCTTGTTCATTTAACCTTCCCCTTTTTTAAAATTTATCCATTCGGTCATATACATTTACATCCTCAGTATAGAGTAGATAACGTGGATACTTTTCTTCATGTCCCTTTATATACATAAGTGGTTTTCCTTCAAATTTATAGACTATAGAGCAAAACAACATAATCAATTCTACTAATATTTTTCGTATTAATCCCATTTCTGACCACACTTCTCGCATTCCTCTATGTCTGGATTGTCCCGTCTATACTTAGCGCCACAAAAATCACAACAGTATATTATCTTGGCTGGCTTTGCACACTCTTGTATAGTATACTTACCTATACATGGTAGTTTCTTGTCACGTACAAATCTAGTGTAGATAGCAAGTACCTGATCGTCTGACATGCATGATACTTTTGCCTTCCATGTATCATTGTTATACGGTAAGATTATTTCTCTACGCATTTGATCTACTGTCATCACTTACTGGCCTCCTTGTTTTGTATATTCAGTTGTATAAAATGAGCTAATAATATTGTTACTGCTGTATCTATGATACTAGGGGTATTTGTACCATATACGACCCACTCTGTAAGATTCCAGGCAATACCAATTAAAGTACATAAACCAAAGAACTGTAGTAGTTCCTTTGCAGCATCACTCATTACTTATTACACCCCCTGAATTCATGAACACCTATAGTTCCTACATAGTTATAAGTACGTAAATCTGCTACGACTGTCTTGTTAGCTATTCTGGTATGAAAGAAGTATAGTGTAGGTTCCGTGAATACTCTTTCTTCTTCGTAAAAGACGGCCTCTACAGCTTGTACTACCTTTGAATATTTGGTTAGGTCACCAGTCCATGGTTTAGCAAACTGAGACTTCTTATAGATAACGCCAGATGCTGTTGGGCCGCCATATAGTTTAGTATTTGGATGTTCCATTCTATCTTTGACTACTTGTGCAACCGCCATTTGACCTTCATAGGTTTCACCTCTGGCTTCAGCAGCTACTAACCTACAGATTAACTCAAACTCTTCTTCTGTTATGACTGGTTTTATTTCCTCTATAACTACTGGTTCAGTTACTACTGGTGCAACATATTCTTTTACTGGTGGGTCCACTGCAATTACTTCATATACTGGCGATACTTCTACCATATAAGCATCAACATTAGTCATCAAGGCGTTCATCAGTAGAGACATAAATGAATAAGCGAATATCACTGAGCATAATGCTATGAGTATAGTTAAGCTTACGTTCTTATTCTTGTGCATCAGTAGCCTCCTGTATTATAATAGTGTGTATAGACTTCTCAAGACGTGCTAATCGCTTCTTACCGAAACCATATGTTGTATGTAATGCTTTCCTAGTTATTCGTAGAGCTTCTTGCACACCCTTTAATACATGTTCCTCCTTCGCTTCGTCCGCACCAAGTTGTTTTATATAGTCAAAGGTCTCAGGAGAGAGGTTATTTAGTTCCCTCTCCAGTTTCCTTAGCGCGTTTCTGTTCATAAATCTCCTCCGTTCGTTGGATGTAGATTAGATGAATTGATTCCTCATTAAGTGCTCCGACATCAACACCTACTGATATTAAAAATGGTGTAACAGCTTCTTGTGAGTATAGTATAGTCGGATGCACATTACAATGCACCATAGGCATTCCAATACACAAGCCTTCTTTACCTAATCCAGCCCTTAAAAAGTCACAACTTAGGCAGCGTGGATTATCCGCTCTCTCAGGTAAGTTCTTCATTAGTCTAGCAGCATGTATACTACACCATTGCCTTACTGCTGGTTCTATCTGTTCAAAATCTAGTAGATAGAATGGATAGTTATCGTCTAATTCTAGGTCAGGCATGGATAAACTTGCATCTACTAAGTTTGTGTATGCTTGTTTAAACTGTAGAAATGCTATAGCCATTTTGTAGTTTTTATTTATCATCAGGTAACACTCCTATGAAATCTTCTTTATCTACAATCAACAAACAAACTTTAACTGGTTGTTTAGCGAATGCTAAGTTCTGTGTTATCTCACATGGTCCGCCCTTCTTATGACAGTGCTTTTTGCTGCATTTAGTGTTTAATGTTGGGTCGCAGTAGTAATGCATTACAGTAGTCCCTCCTCTAGTGTATTAAAGTTCCATAGGAAACCATATGCAGTTTCGCGTACTCCATTACATGCCATGGATATAGCTGATTTAGCTGAGCTTATTGTTGTCTTACACCATCCATTATCTAGTAACCATTGTGCAGCTTCATCCATTGCAGTGAAGTCACTAACATAGTCGCCCTCTAGCGTATAGCAGGTTACTGGCTTACAGCGGTTCCTATGATTCCTGTTCATACCTTGGGTGTGTCTTGAGGCCCAACGTAGATTACATAAACACTGGTTGTCTTTGTTTCTATCTATATGGTCTACGGTTGGTAGATTTTGCGGATTTAATAAGAAAGCTTCTGCAATTAATTTATGCACGTTTACTGATTTGTATGTTCTACCACATTTGGTATCTATCATCAGGCCGACTAGCTCATAACCGCTGGAACCTTTGCCTGATTTTAGGATTTTTTTAGATAATCTGCTATATACCCTGCCATGATTGCTAACCATGTAACCTAGAAAGTTCTTACACGGTTTCCATACTTCTTTACAACAATCCTTCTGACCATATGTCATATACTCTCATCCTTTCTAATTGATCTGCTGGCGGTTCAACTGCTTCTGTTTTTGTCTTCTCTTTAGTTCTCCATGTAGGGTGACATCTATCAACATCTACTGTAATAGGTACCCTGAATAACTCACGCTCAGTCTGCAACCATTTTAAATATCCTAGTATAAAGTCAACCTCATCATTAGCTACGCACTGTAGGAGCGAGTCATGCACCTGTAGTGTCATATAGGTTTTGTAGTTATTAGCCTTCAAAAACTTGTAGATTTCAACCATCCTAGTTTTTGTAGAGTCCGCGGCGGACGACTGGATTACGTAGTTTACGCAAGCATATTCTCTACCTCTTTCAGCATATATTTGCCTACCCATAATACTTTTTACGCGCCTCTTTTCTTTCATTACCTTATTTGCTGTCTTTATAAACAGGTCAACCTCTGGTAGATTCTTCATGTATATCTTCATTATATACTTTGCTTCTGTTAAAGACTTCTCAGTCATAGTTGCTACCTTAGATGGTCCAGCACCGTATACTACTGCGAAACCTACTGACTTAGCATCTCCACGTTCATCATCAGTTACATCCTCTATTGGCTTAGTATATATAATCGCAGCCGTTACTCTATGTGCATCTTTACCCTCAAGGATACCATCAAGTAGGAACTGTGCTCTACTATAGTGCGCTAGGATAATAGTCTCTTGTGACTTAAAGTCAAAGTCATACTGTGTAAAGCCTTCAGGAGCTATGAACGCACCTCTTATTCTTGAATCCTTACGCCTAGGCATGTTTTGCATCGAGGGAGCTGATATAGAGAATCTACCAGTCTTAGCTTCTATAGTGTTGAAGTTACAATGTACAAACCCATTGAAGTCTCGCATCTCATACAGTTTTCTAGCAAAAGTGTTTAATAGCTTCTCAGCTCTTTTGTACTCTTGTATCTTACTAACTAGGGGCACCCCTTCATCTTCCAGGCGGGCCATCTCATCTTTGTCAAACTTTGCACTACCCTTAGTTATACCTTTCTCTAACATACCAGCAGTTGGTCTGTTATATGTGATCAGGTGACCATACCCCATCTTCTTGAGTACTACTTCTATCTGTGCGCTCGAGTTAATGTTAAATGTAGTTCCAGCAGCTTCATATATCTCTTTCTCAGCTGCATCTGCTTCAGCTATAAGCTCAGGTATTATCTCATGTTCATATTCTAGGTCTAACTTAACGCCCATACGCTCCATACGATAAGCTACCATAAGCATCTCAGACTCTACCTTATACAGAGCCGTAAGTCCATTCTCAGCAAGCTTAGGATAATTATCCTCAAATACTTTCATAGTGTTCCAGACGTCACCGCATGTATACTGTGTCATCAATACTCTTGGTATCTGTCGATAATCTGTGATATGGTATTTTGATTTATAACTACTAACCATATGCTCAAACATAGTAACTGTATCTACTCCACGCTTCTGTAGTTCTGTAGATATATCTAGTAGACCATGTGTAAATGCGTCAGCTCTTACTAGCTTACTGATGAACATAGTATCATGTACTCTACCTTTCAAGTCTATCTGTGCGTTAGCTAACATGTGGAAGTCGTAGCCTGCATTATGAAATATTTTACTTATACTACTGTCTGTAAGAAATGGTATTAACTTCTTAAATTCTTTAAAGCCATTCTCAAGTGTATCGTAAACTACGAATGCATAACTACCATCACAGATTGATATACAGAATGGAAAGTCAGTAGGTATATACTTTGACTTCTGCTTTACCCATCTACGAACCACTTTTGACGGTAGTCTGTTACTAGCTACACCTGTATAAAATGTTTCAGTATCTACTGTGATGAACTTCTCATCAGGTAAGAAACTAAAGGTCTTAGGTCTTACTCTTTCAAGTAGTTCTTCAGCTGTTACCTCCAAGAACCGCTCATCAATGTGCTCATTAAATGTTGCTGGATTATAATCTACTGTGTACTTCTTTACAATAGTTGGTCCGTCTTTTTGTTTTATTGCCATCAAGCCGCCTCCTTCAACTATGAAACAATTAGGAAGCTTATTCAACTTCCTAATTATATTATACACTATTTTATACGGTTTGTAATCCTTTATAAGAAGTTCCGTGCTCTAAATATTTCAGCCCTTCGTCTGTTATAGTATAGTAGTATCGCTGAAGTTTCTTGTTGTCACTTACTTGATACTGTATTATACTTTCTTCTTCCAATAGATCTGTTAACACTATACGTACTTTAGTAGCTTTGATTCCTGCTGTTTCTGCTATCATGGTTTGAGACATTACTTTTATGTGTCCTATTTCATTCAGCGTGCAGATCGCACGTACTACTTGTTGTTTCTCATCATCAGTTGCTTTTATCTTTATTTCCATTTATATGCCTCCAATCTGATATGTCTTTACGCCCGCCTTCAATAGTAATTCTAATCCAGCTACATCCTTCCAACGCTCTATATAGTAGACCTCTGTGAAACCACTGTTTATGATAAGAGTCGCACATGTTACGCATGGACTTAAGCTACATATCATTATCTTATTTTCATCAGTAGATGTGTTCTTAGCTATACACTGTGCTTCAGCATGCACACAACCATATTTCGTATCAGTTTTACATAAGCACTGTACACCGCCTGCTGGCCCACCGTTTATACCTATTGAATATATTTGTGTACCTTTCTTATTTAGCGCTATTGCAGCGACGCCGCGTTCTTCGCACTTGGATAGCGTGGCTAAGTCTGCTACAAATCTACTGAATACTTTTAGCTTCTTGCTACTTAACATTTAATCAGCTCCCTCTAGTACTTTGGTCTCAAAGAATCTTTCTCTATATGGTTCTAATGGTTCCATGTATAGACTGTGCTTAAACATTTGATGCATCAGATACATTCTTATAGTCTTCGTCTTCTGGAATGCTACATGTGTAGAGAAGACTTTGTATCTACTGACTTTTCTTTCTTTATTGATACGGCCTCTATAATGCTTATCTAGACACTCTTTACATAGCGGTATTATATTCCATGCCGTATGAGCTCCATTTAAGAATGTAGGAAAATACTTAGCCTGTGTTTCAATAGGTCCGCCACATATAGCACACCCACCAAAGAACTTACACCGATGTTCCCACTCTTGCTGTGTCATTGCAATACGAGGAGCAGTAGCTATTACTAGCCGCCATGCTCGCTCATATTCTCCAGCATACTTGTAGAACTGTTCCTTAGCTTCCTTCTCATCTGGTATATAATCTGTAGTTAAGTCACTGAATAGATACTTATCTAGATATTTTGAAACATTCATACAATCTTTACAGTAACCCTCGTCTAAATATATAGGTCCTATATCAATATCCATATATACCCTAATCTTACGTTGTGCAGGATAGAGGAAAACTTTCCCGCATCTACTGCAGTGCTCATTTGTTATCAATGCTATGTTGTCCTCAGTACTCACTTTGTAGTTTCGCCAGATAGGCTTTACACCAGCTGCCTTCTGTAAAAATGTTCTATTTAGAGCTAGTACTATTTTAGGCACCTTCATAGCTATATCAGTAATTGTGACTACTGTGGTTGCTGGCAGTAGTGCACTACGTGCTATATACTTATCCTTGCTGTTTTTCATCTGTTATCGCCTACTCTGCTGTATTAAATATTATTACCGGTAGCAAGCTTTCCTTCATTACTGCTGGATATGCATCAGATAGTTTTTGAAGTGTTTCTATATCTTTGACATAGTCCTCACCCCTTGTCTGACAGCGTTCCCATAGAACATCTATTGGTGCTGTACAGTAGATTACCATACCGCCACCATATGTTATAATAGCAGCATCTAACTTCCTCGATGTAGTTAGTGAAACCCCTTCTGTACCTCGCATTATTGGTGCATATACTCTATCAGAGTACCAACATCTATCCAGTATTATTATATCACTGTATTTACCAGCTGTTTCTATAGCATGTAAATACATCTCATATTGCTTATCTGGATCTTCTGGTACGCCGAAGTGCAGGTATTTAGAATTGGGGAACTGGAATACTAATTTTTCTATTAGTGTAGTCTTACCTGAACAATCAGGGACCTTCGAGAATAATAAACATCTATACCTCTACCCCCTTATATTTCCATCTTCAATTTCTTCCTTCATTTGTTTCTACCTCGTATATATTTGAATTTATCATCAAGCCAATGGGTAGGACTTGTATACACCGGGAACTCGCCACAGAACATATTTCCTTCCTGACAGATACCCTTGGTCATACATGTAGGTCCACTGTTTTCGAACATAATACTTATAGCATGTAGCATTTCCCAAATCCTTAACATAATATATTGCGTTTCGAGGGTGTTTCGGTTACAGGTACGTTGTGAGCACATTTCAATAAATGTTTGTGGGGTTCCGGATATTATCAGTACACCGCGTAAACCCTGTGGCATCATATAACCTGCAGCATCATGAGGTACCCCATACTTTATTGCTGTTTCATAATCAAGTATAGCTTGTTTACATGTTTTGATGTATTCTTTTGTATACCAATTAGCCACTCCATGTTTAATGTACATCTCACCTTCATAATCAAGCTTGGTTAATTCATATGGAACTACTACTTGTGCTGAATCAGTATAGTCACTATACTGTAGGCTGCTGCTCATAAATGTAACCCCTACCCTGCGTCTAGTTATCTGTGCTAGCGCGCGCCTAGATAAGCCTACTATTGCAACGTTTATTGTGGCAAACTGTTTAATTGTTGGATGTGGTAATTCTAACATGGTCTTTGCAGTAGATACTTTATATGGTTTGGCAAGTAGTGCTTCCAGATCAGACATACTTTGTATAGTATGCCCTTTCTGTGTTAGTCTTGCCATTGCTACCATCATATTTTCAGCATCTGCTATTACACTTGGGTTAAGTATTTTAACTTCAATCTCTTTCATTTAACATGACCGCCTTTCTTGTAGTTTCACGAACTCTATCAGCCATACTAGGCTCTAGTTTACTCAAAGCCTTTTCGTATTGTTCAAGAAGAACATTAACTGTGATACCTAATGTGACAATATCCACATCACAGTTAACTAGTGTAAATTTCTTAATAGGATTGTACTGCACTATAATTTTCTGTTGTCTATCGTTGCAATTATTTGCATACGTTGGCTGACCTATTACCTGTAGTTGCATACTGCACTCTCCTATTCTCTGTAGCTTACATCGTGTGTATAACCTTGCTTTTGACGGTCATAATTTTCTTTGTGCTTACTACTGTAGTCATCATAGATATCATCAGCACAAGTATAACCTAATGCTAGTGCCATGTTTAATACGAAGTGCCACATATCCACAAATTCTTCTCTAGCTGTATTAAATGCTACTGCTATCTCTGGTAACTCCATGCCACCATAATCTTTCCAAGGTTTGAAGTAAGGCAGCTCATAAAGCATTTCGTGCATCTCTTGTGTTGCATGAATACTGTGCTCTTTAATGAATGCAGTTCTTTCTTTAGTAACCATGCCTTCAATATCTTGTCCTAGTGATTGTTGGAACTTGTTCTGCATGTCTAGCATTTCTTGTAACTTATTCATACTTGACGCCCCCTTTAAAAGTAACTACTTAATTCGCAATGACTTTGATACTTTACTTGATACGCATTCTTTATATGCTTCTGGGTAGTTACATTCTAACATATCCATATTACAGCTACGTCTATTAGTTAAGCTTAATGTCATAACTCTAGTTTGTGTTAATGCCGATGGTGCTGTTCCCATCTTATCAAACAACTGTGCATAGATTGCTTCTTTTACTTTCTTAAGAGCACCCATCTTATCACGTATCTGAATATAAGACTCAACTAGTAGTTCACTTTCATCATCAGCTAAAACGATAGGTTCTGCATCTGTATCAATCTCTATAGCTTTCATTGAGTCTAAATCACCGGCTGTTATGTCTGGTTCAGTCATACCTAGAACATTCTTTACCCAGAAGTTTCTACCAGACTCTAGCATTCTATCTGCTAGTGCACTATCTAATGGGAACTGATAAGCGTAAAGCTTCTGCCCACCTACTAAACATACTATATCAAACATAGGCTGTCCTGTTATATAGCAGTACCAACTAGCTTGACAGATATAGTAATAAGGGAGGGGGCCCTCTTCCCATGCATCGTTGTTGAATGCACTTGTAGTTTTAATCTCTAGAATACCAGTTATCTTTTTTCTATCATCTGATAATGTGAAACCGTCTATGTTAGCTATCATCCATGGATACTCTTCTGAAACCAAGGTAACTGGAATATGCACCCATTGTCTATCATTTCGCTTACCCCACTCGGTAGCTACTGCAGTCTCTAATATATTACCCCAGCGTGCAGCCTCTGATTGGAAGCTATCTGAGTCAGCAAACTGTCCTGTCTTTTTCATCCATATTTGCCTTGGACTATTCCATGGACTCTCGCCCATTATAGCTGCTATCTCAGATCCACCTATACCACCAGTTCTTGCAGCCAGCCAGCCAGCCTCATTTAATTCCTGAGATATGGCTGATATTAACTTGCATCCTTTAAGCTGTAGTAGATAGTCTACCCATGTGTTTATCACATCGGCATCATCTATGTCTGGTCTGTCGTCCCTAATCTTCTTAAAAAGCTCGTCTCTAGTTTGCATCTGTTGCCTCCTCATCTTTCAAAGGTTCTTCTATAGATAAAGCTACTAACACGCACTGAATTACAAGACATCCTTTTAAAGGCTTGCCAGTTGCTATTATACTACTTGGCTGCTCTATTAAGAATGCTCTTTGTGCTATTCTGTAGATAGTTCCGTCTGGTCCTAGTGTTATGTCACCTACATTTGGCGTTGCTACTGGTTTGTGTAATACTAACATCGGTTGCATTATTCCAGGTATTACAAATTCTAATCTTGAATCCATCTTTACTCACTCCTAAATTTTATTGTGTATTCACTAC